>DATHOT010000279.1:0-29549 GCA_035484655.1 Bryobacteraceae bacterium
CAACGGCAATGAGTTGCATGGCGGCGTGGCCTATGACGCCGAGAATCGCCTGCTGAGCGCGCCTGGCGTGCAATACGCCTACGATTCGCGGAACAAGCGCGTGTGGAAGGGCACGCTTTCGGGTGGGGTCGTCACTGCGCAGGAAGTCTACTTCTATGGTGTCGACGGCCAAAAGCTGGGCACGTATTCGCTGACGCTCAACGGGACTCAGCTCACCGCGAGCACGACCCAGACGGCGGTGTTCTTCGGCGGCAAGCGGGTGGCCGTGAACGGCGCGGCGTTCGTGCCGGATCGGCTGGGGTCGAACACAGCGGGGAAGTACTTCCCCTACGGCGAAGACCGAGGCGCCGATCGCGAACGATCAGGTGAAGTACGCCACGTACACTCGGGATTCAGCGACGGGGCTGGATTATGCCGATCAGCGCTACTACTCCAATCAGTTCGCCAGGTTCATGACGGCGGACCCGTACCGGGCTATGGCGACCTCGCCCAGCGATCCAAAGAATCCACAAAGCTGGAATCATTATTCATACGGTGAAGGCGATCCAGTCAACCACAACGACCCGACCGGGCTTGATATTTGCGATTTTGCTAGTGACTTCTGTATCGACGTCTGGGGAATACCGCAAATCGATATGGACATAAACATCGCTGGCCAGATGGAAAACCTGCTCAACGGTCTTAGTAATCTTGCCAATCTCATCACATCAGGGTTAGCGGCTAGACAGTTTGGCATTAGCAATCTCGCTGGAGTGGCTCGGCAGCTCAAGAGAGGTGTAGCCAGCGGCCAGGAAACCGACTGTCAGGCGATGGCCGATTTCGCGTCGGCAGCCGCAGGCCAGGATAGCGCGGCAGGGTTGGTCGTAGCCGATTTTCAAGTGCTGACCCCAAATCAGACTCCAATTTGGGCAGTGCCTGGCGTTCAAGGTCAATCGGGGAACAATCTGGTAATCCTAGGGAACAATCCAGGGCAGACGAGTGGTTTTCAGAGCCAGTATCAGGACAGCATCTTCCCGAACCAGGATCAGACACATCATTTTGCTGCGTTCTTGCAATTGGGATACTCGTACGGCATCCTAGCCGTACCGGTGGCGAACCTGTGGGAACTCTTGGAAGGAACTCCAGGTAATGTCGGAGACATCGCCCTCGGGCAGGCAGCAGTGAAGGCTGGTGCAATGCTCGCAAATGGAACTTTAAAGCCTTCGGATCTGGCAGATTGGATACGACAAAACATTTGTCAACATTGATGAGGGTAATGAGTCGTTTCGTATATCTTTCGGGATTACTTTTGCTTACTGGTTGTGGTTGGGAGAAGAAAGTCTCCTTCACGGAGCCGAGTGGGGATGCCACTATCGAGATTTTGGAACCATTTCCTATCAACGCTTCCGGAATACGTGTCGTGCTCAAGGAAGGCGGGCGACGAGCTGCTCTATACGACAAAAGGGCGGACATATTCTTCTCGTTTGCTGACGTCGTGTGGCCTAAAGATCGGGGCTCCGTGGCTGTGTTTGCCTGTTTGGGAGGTGCCACAATCGAGTTGGCATTCGATCGAATCAGGCGAGAACCGAAACCTCTTGGTCCGCTCTCTCATATGGTAGCCCAGCACATCCGGGCCAATTACTCGGTTCCGTCCGAAATCTCGACCGACGCTGAAATTTTCAAATGGGCATGTAGCGATGGAGAGAAGCAGTTCCAAGCTCGTTATCCTGAGTCTGCTGCGCGTTAATCGGAAATTGGATGGCGGTTCCGAGCCATAAGGGGGAAGCGATGCTCTAGATTTGATGGACTCTTTCCAATAGGAAAGCGCCGCCACCTTGCTGGATACGCCGACCAGCGCTACTATTCCAATCAGTTCGGAAGGTTCATGAGTCCGGATCACTATCATTCCAGCGCTGGCCCGAACAATCCGGGAAGTTGGAACCGTTACGCCTACGTTCAGGGCGATCCGATAAATGCGAATGACCCGCGCGGGATGGAGTTCATGACGCCTGATTCGGGCCGAGCCCGGCCGGCCGACCCAGGAAGTTGGAATAAATACGCATACGCTGGTAACGACCCCGTAAATCGATTAGATCCACGTGGCAGAGATTGGTGCACTCCTGACGACTTGTTCTGCTTTGGCCCGTCTGGTCCGGCTGATCTAGGTGACCTCATATACGGCCTCGATTTCGATTTCTCGGCTCTTGCAGCCGAGATCACGGCACAGCTGCAGTCGGCGTTGGCTACGCCACAATTTGAGCTGGGAGTGGATCTCTTCCCGTTATTTTCTCAGGGCCTTGTTACGAACTGGAGCTTCTCTGGCGGAAGTATTTCCGATATCACTGTGAATTGGGATGCGGTCTTCGGTTATCTCGCGGCAGCCCCTGTTGCGCTTCCGTTACCCGGCATCAGCGGTGGACTCACGTGGGACGAACTGCTCGCGGCCCTCAGGGCCAATCCGCTCACATTATTGCTGGCCTCGATCTTAGTTCAGACTGGCGGCCCTCCTAATTTTCCACAACATAACTGCCCAGATAAGAACCATTTTTGGGACCCGGCGAAATCGCCGGGAACGAACTGGCAGTGGACGGGGAATGGGCCGGTAGGCAGTTCCCAAGGCAGCTGGTACAACACAATAACTGGCGAATCGCTGCATCCTGATTTGAACCACCCAGGGCCGATAGGTCCTCACTGGGATTATACCGATCCAACGGGTCAGATATGGCGCTGCAACCCCGACGGTACATTTAGCAAAAAAAATGGGAACTGAAGTACAAGCGCAGGAAGTTAGGACAGAACCGCTAAACGAGACACAATTGGCACTCTTGGTCACAGACATTGCGCACTTACTCCAATCTTGGGGCTATACTAGCGTGACCGTGACCCTTGGTTTTGGATGTAACTTGCCCCCGGAACAACTCTGGCGTCGGAGGGAGATCGAAGCGAAACAGATTGCGGCTTTCGTCGAGCGCAGCGCGGAAGATGGTGTTTTTCAATTCGGGCGTTGCGATTTGCACATTGAAGACAAGCAAGCAACTCTAGAGTTCCGAATATGCCACGAATCTGATATACATTTCGAGAGCATCGATCCGAGTCAGGTTACTAAGGTTCTTGAGTTGTGGCTACAGCAGGGGATGACCTTATACCTCAGTGCTGGCCCGAAAGGCAATGCACTCCCGAAGGAATGGAAACGTATCGATCCGCAAAGCGCTTAATGCGAGCCCTCCATTTTTTCCGTGTCCGCACCGAGCCTAGTTTTGTCCGGTATATAAAAAAGGGCCCCGGCCCGCCAATTGCACTTAACCATAATCGAATTTCGCCTCATGGGCGTAGTCGCCGCCAGATTTGTCTTGATGTTTCTCCCCGCCGGAGTGATGACTGTGACGACCGTAACCCGGTCAAGGAGAAACTGCATGTGCGAAAACGCAATCGATAGCGAGAACATCAGCAAGCCGGCGCCTGATACGGGGAAGCCCAAAGGCGCGCGCAAGCCGGGCAAGAAAGCCAAACCCGCGAAGAAGGCGAGCCGGCCAAAGAAGGCGGCCAGCAAAACAAAGGCGGATCGCACCAACAAGAAGGCCGAGGTAATCGCCATGATGAAGCGCGCGAAGGGTGCCACACTGCCCGAGATCATGAAAGCGACGGACTGGCAGGCGCACACCGTGCGGGGCTTCGTCAGCATCCTAGGCAGCAAGGGAGGGGAGGAGATCGAGTCGTCCAAGAACGCCGGGGGTTCAGCTTGATGAGAGAGCCGGGCGGAATGGAGGCGGCGGAAGGCGTCCCGCTAAAACCAGCCTTTGACGTTTGGAAACTCTGGCGGCAGGGCGCTCAAAATTTTCGCGGTCTGCCGACGTCCTTCGGTGTCTAGATCAATCAAATTCAGCAGGTGGTCCCGGCTCGGCACACCATCAGTACTGCCGAGTTGGGCCTGCGCTACATGTGCCAGATAGTTAGGCATCCAAGCCACGATGCACCGGGCGAAATCACGTGCCTCGCCCAAGTGACCGACGTAGATTTCCTTGTCAGCTAAATCGGCGTTTCCGTGAACTAGGTCCGATCTGAACTCATAGAGTTTGTCGAAGCGCTTCCTGAAGCCCGCCGAAGCTACACCAGCGCCGGTCAGCCCAACAAAAAACGCCTGCAGGCCAACCTGACGGCGACGGCCTATCCGTACCCGGTCTACACGGCCAACCTGGAGGCCAGCTGCACGTACGATACTGAAGGAAAGATGACCTCGGTGAGTTATCCCAACGCCGGGCCGACCTACACCTATTCGTTCGACAGCCTGTCGCGGCCCATCGGGCTGACCGATCAGAACAACTACGCGGCCGTCAGTGGCGTGCAGTATGGCGGCTCGTGCGCCTTGGCCAACCAGTTGTCCTCGATGAGCTACTTTGGCGCAACCGAATCACGCTGCTACAACACGCGGATGCAGTTGACCAACGTGACCGTGGCTGGCCAGATCAACACGACCTACAATTACCCGAGCGGAACCAATAACGGAAAGATCAGCTCCCAATACGACGCCATCAGCGGTGAGACGGTCACCTACGCGTACGACTCGCTGAACCGGCTGCTGTCGGCTTCTGGGAGCGGATCGAACCAGAGCTTTGGGTATGACGGCTTCGGAAATCTCGTTTCCAAGACCGGATCGAATTCGCCGCCGCTCTCGATCTCGGTGAGTGCAACCACGAATCAGATCCAGGGCGTGTTCGGCCTGAGCTACGACAACAATGGCAACGAGCTGTATGGCGGCGTGGCCTATGACGCGGAGAACCGCCTACTGAGCGCGCCTGGCGTCGAGTACGCCCACGATTCGCGGAACAAGCGAGTCTGGAAGGCCACCTTCGACGCCAAGGGAAATCTGACCGCGCAAGAGGCGTACTTCTACGGGGTCGATGGCCAGAAGCTAGGCACTTTCCAACGCACTAGGTATTTCTGCCACGAACTGCGGTCACTGAGGCCTATATGCAGGCGACATCATCGCGACGAAACTTTCTGAAGCTGTGCGCAACCGCCCACTCGGCTGGCAACGCGCTTTCCGAACAATGGCAACGACAGCAGAACGAAGCCCAGCGGCTAAAGTTTACCCTGGCGAAGGAGATTAAGGGCGCCTTCTATCGGGCCATCTCGCCGGACTCCCAGAAACTCTGTATCGGCTTCATGAGGAAGCCGATTGGGAAGATCACGATCACAAGTCAGGGGAGTCAGCGGGATGTTCATTACCAGGCCTCCGCCGGATTCACACTTGTGGTTCTTGGAGTGGGGGACTGGAGAGAGATCTATTCCGTGGAGCGTCCGGGGATGCCGGGAGCAATCAGTTTTTTTCTGGACGGTGAGGCGCTGTACGCATCGTCGTCGACATTTCAGCCCATAACCGAGCACCTGCTGGTGCTTGACCTCCGAACGGGTGGCATGGAGCAGCGGGAGTGGGCATTTGACGGGCGGACTTCCGCAGACTATTACGCTTTGTGGGAAAGAGTTTTAATCGGAGTCAGGGGCCAGTCGACTCAAAGGCCCCACCTCGTCCAAGTCCGTTGGCCGGACCTCACGGAGCTTGTGGGCATTCCTTTGGAGGGTTGGGCGGGTGGCCCGCGCATGACAGTCGATCGAAAAAAGCTAATACACCCTGTTGGTCAGCGGCTCGTCTGTCGGCGGGCGGAGGATTTCGACGTCCTTTGGACGCGCCAAGTCGACCCTGAGATCGACCTGAAGGCCAGGATGAAGTGGAATGATCCCGAGAAGGCACCGCACCTCTCGTCGACCGCCTACGCCGTGTCGGCGGATGGAAGCACAGTAGCTCTTGCGCCCCAAGGGACAACCTCAGAACAGGCACCCAGGCGATTCTATACGGAGATTCTAGATGGTGAGAGCGGCGCGCCCCGCGCCAGATGGCCGCTGGATTTCGGCGACGGGATTGTGCTTTCACCGGACGGAAAACTGCTCGCTTTGGCAGAGGTGGCCGACGACAGATCCGGGCAACTGGAGCCCACGGCTCACATCTACGCCGTGCCGTCCGGGACAGAAGTCACCAGAGTGGTCCATGATCAGGTGCCGCGGAACCAGCGGCTCAACGCAAGTCTGTCGGAGGGGATGGAGTTCACTCCGGACGGCCGGTATTTCATCACGTCCGCGAATAACAAGGTGAAGATCTGGAAGGTTGGGCAAGAGCCATAGGCCGTTATGCACAAAGGCCATGCGGTCGGATTCGGAACCAGCGATGCTGGCGCATCGATCACGGTGCTCAGTGCCACGCAGCCTCCTTGGCGTGATTCTGACGGTCCGCGCTGATTTAACGAGCGTTCGACAGCCGGAGCCGGCCGATCGGGCTCACCGATCAAAACAACTACGCCGCCGTCAGCGGCGTGCAGTATGGCGGCTCGTGCGCCTTGGCCAACCAGTTGCCTCGATGAGCTACTTTGGAGCAACCGAATCATGCCGCTTTAACGCACGGATGCAGTTGACCAACGTGACCGTGGCTGGTCAGCTCAATATGACTTACGATTCCCCGACCGGCACGAACAACGGCAAAATCCGTTCGCGGAAGCGCAAAAAATGGCAACAGCGACTATCCTGATACACTGGCTGAAAGGGAATCGGGCCCCACAGCTTACCTAAACAGCTTCTCCAATTCCACGCTAGGCGGGTTTGTGAAGTTCTTTAGTGCCATTGATCTATTGACCAACCTTACCAATTTGCCGACGGTGGCGGAGTGGACCCTGTTGCCTGCGCTTAAGGGAGGGGCGATTGCAGCTCTGCAGTCGCTGAGCAAAACAATGCAAAGCGCAGATTTTCTGTCAGTAGCCGGTTTGACTGAATCCGTTACGATCGCAGGGGAATTCGCCGCCTTGGCAGCAGCTGCCGAGAATCCTGTTCTTTTTGGCAACGGTCCCTTTCGCGACAGCTATCGATGCGGGCGTTCACCAGATGTGTAGCGATGTCCAAGGCCTTCGATTCTGAGAGCGACAGTGATGCAAATTGCACTACAGAGCACATGGACGGATCTCCTGGCCGGACACTGGGTAATTGGCGGAATCTTATCATCGCTGGTATGGTTTTTCGCCGGTCGACAGTCCCTATCAAATAATAGTGTGGACTCAGCCATAGGGTGGCAATCCGGTGCAGTCATCACCATTTTGATTGTGTGCACGTGGACTGTTATCAAAGGGGAATGGCTTGGTTTCGTGTGCGGGCTTGCGGTGTTGTACTTCGAAATCCTGTCGATCAGACGCATTTTGACCAGTCAAAACCGCCAGAAATAGACGACTTCCGCCAGAGATTCAGGAAAGGCCCGTTCAACTTGGAGGACCAGCACTACTACTCCAACCAGTTCGGACGACTCATGACGGCTGACCAACTATCGGTAACAATAGCGCTCTGGCGAAGATCATTCGTGGCGTAGCGCGACCATCGGCTCGACACCGGCGGCGCGGCGGGCGGGCGCGTATCCGGCGAGAAAGGCGACCACCAGCATCACGCCGCCCGCGATTGCGATCGTCGCTGGATCGGTCGGCTTCACGCCGAACAGAGCTGACGAAACCAGCCGAGTGGCCGCCAGCGCCGCAGCCAGGCCGACCAGCATACCGACGCCGACCAGCTTCATGATCTCTCGCACGACCATACCAACCACTTTCGGCCGGCCTGCACCCAGCGCCATGCGGATACCGATCTCATTGGTCCGGCGGGACACCGAATAGGCCATCACGCCGTACAAGCCGGCGCTGGCGAGCAGGAGCGCCAACACTCCAAACACGGATGCGATCATGGCCATGAAGCGCTGCAGTATCAGGCTGTCATCCACGCGCTCCGCCACACTCTTGACGTCCAGAAACAGATTGCGGTCGTAGTCCTGAAAACGGCGGCGCAGTTCGGTGAGCGCGACGGATGGCTCTCCGGCGCTGCGGACGAGCACGGTGAGGTCACCGAGCGGCAGGTCCTGCATCACGGGGCAATAGACGGCGTGCAGAATCTTGTCCTTGGCGTCGGAATTTTTTACGTCGCCGACCACCCCGACCACCTGCGCGGTTGATTCGGCGCCCGGCCGCTCGAACTTGAAATGGCGGCCAATGGGATCCTGTCCCGGGAAGAATAGCCGCGCCACGGTCGCGCTCACCACACAAACTTTGGGAGCGTTCTCGTCGTCACGGGCTTCAATCTGCCGGCCGGAGAGTAATTTTAGCCCCACCGTTTCGAAAACCCCCGGCCCCACCAACTCGCGGTTGACGTAAGAGTCATCGCCCGAAAACGGGATGTGCCCATCGATTGAGATTTTGAACCGCGATCCGGTGAACCAACTGGATGGGTAGTTGAAAGTGACGGCGGTGGACCGGGCGCCGGGCAGGTTCTCCATGCGCCGCGAAATTTCTTTCACCATCGCGCCGTTGGCTGGGCGCCCGCCTTGAAACGTGGTCCAAACGGCGTAGAGATTATCGCGAGAGAATCCGGGGTCGAAAAGCTTCAGGTTGCGCAGCGTCCTCACCAGCAAGCCGGCGCTGATGAGCAGCAGCAGCGAGAGCGCCACCTGAGCGGCAACCAGCACCTTGCCGGTTTCCCAGCCGCGTCCGCTGCTCAGCCCGCGCGCGCCCTCTTTTAGCATTGGCGCGAGGTCGAGATTCGAGGCCCGAAGAGCGGGCGCGATTCCGAATACCAACGCCGCCACCAGAGAGATGGCAGCCGTAAATACCAGCACGCGCGAATCCGTTTGGGCAGCGAGATAGAAGGGGCCGGTGCTGTGCGACATCATCCAGCTCAACAGGAGCCTGCGCCCTGCGGCGGCGAACACCAATCCCAGGACCGCGCCCCCGAGGGAGAGCAGCACGCTCTCAGTAAGGAACTGGCGGATCAGACGGCCGCGTCCGGCGCCGATCGACAGGCGTACAGCAACTTCTTTCTGCCGGGCCGCCGCCCGCGCCAGCAGCAAATTGGCGACGTTGGCGCAGGCAATCAGCAATACCACGCCGGGCACCGCGACCATGAGGATGAGAAGCAGAGTCCGGGTGGGCGCGTCCCACAAATCGAAACCGTTCCCTCCGCGAATCAGCTCGAGCCTTTTCTCCAGATTTTCGCGGCGCTTCTGTTCGTTGATCTGGCTGCCGGCCCGATCAGTCAGGATCTGCTGGTAGAGAACATTCAATTCCGCTTGCGCCTGCGCCAGAGTGACGCCGGGCTTGAGGCGGGCCATGAGGCCGGGGCCGTACTGGTCGGTAAGGTCATAGCTGATCATGGAACCCTGATCACCGTGGACCCAAAGCTCGGTAGAGGCGCTAG
Organism: Bryobacteraceae bacterium; assembly: GCA_035484655.1. Classification (GTDB taxonomy): domain Bacteria; phylum Acidobacteriota; class Terriglobia; order Bryobacterales; family Bryobacteraceae; genus Palsa-89. The sequence goes on from DATHOT010000279.1 coordinate 9,247, forward strand.
GCGAAACGCGCGGCTGCAGCATAATAGGCAGGGTAAAATCCGACGTAAAGGTCTGGTTGATCCCGAGAAAAGTGGGAGGTGTTACGCCGACGATGGTCACCGGCAGGCTGTTGACCATGATGCTCTTGCCGATGATCGATGGATCGAGTCCGAAGCGCCGCTGCCAATATTGATAGCTGATTACGGCTACCGGCCCTTGCCGGCCGCCGCTGCCGGGAATTCGGTCATCGTCGGGCGTAAGCAGGCGGCCGGCCGCGGCATCGACGCCCAGCACGGAATAGTAATCGCCTGAGACAAAGATTCCAGAAGCATGCTCCGGTTCTTTATCGATTCTTACGCTGGCCGGGACCAGCAGCATGTAGCTGTAGGCAAAAGCGCCGGAGAAAACGCGGTTCCGGAGGTTGATTTTCTGGAAGGCAGGGAACGAAACTTGCGAGTGGAGCTGGACTAGCTGCTGTGGGTCTTTGACGGGTAGCATGCGGAGCAGCAGCGCGTCCATGACGCTAAACAGCGCCGTGTTAGCGCCGATGCCCAAGGCGAGCGAGAGGAGCGCCACCGCCGTAAAGCCCGGATTGCGGCGCAACATCCGCGCCCCGAAACGGAGGTCTTTCAGCAGGGTATCGAACCAGTGGAATCCGTGCATGAGAACTTCCCCCCCTCGTGGTTTAGTGTCTCACGATGTTTACTAGACGCCTGGAATAAGGTTACGTACCTCCAACCGTGTCAAGTTTGGTAAAGTAGGCCCAGTGCGAGTCGTTCTTCTCGTAGCTTGCGCATTTAGCTGCTGGGCTGCTACCACCACTGACGAGCAATTCAACGGCCGCTGGGACATCAGCGTTAACGGTTTATCCTCTCCGCGCGGTTGGTGGCTGGAGGTGTCGGGGGCCGGGACCAACAGCCTGAAGGGCAAGTTCGTGGGCGCTCCGCTGGGACAGGTGGATGAGATACCTAAGCTTTCCATCTCCGACGGCGAGCTGCGCTTTGCTTTGCAGAACCATTTTCGCCGAGGACCGGGGACGGAAATAGGCCTATATTGGGCGCGTTTCGAAGATGGGAAGCTGAAGGGCACATTCGAGATTGAAGGCGATCCGTCTTCTTACCTGGAATGGACCGGCGTGCGCGCTCCGCAACTTTCCGATAAAGACGATCCTCTGATGTGGAAGAGGGGCGATGCGGTGGTGCTGTTCGACGGCCACGATCTGACCGGGTGGCAAACGGTCGGCTCGGTTCGAACCCTGGGGTGGACGGTGAAGGACGGCATGCTGACCAACGGGATCGGCAACACGAATCTGGTGTCCGAGAAGAAGTTCATGAACTTTGCTCTGGACGTCGATTTTCGGCTGGGCCCGCGGGGTAACAGCGGCGTCGCTCTACGGGGAAGATACGAAGTGCAACTGGCCGACGATCCGGACCGGCCGCCTTCCAATCACGGCAGCGGAGCTATTTTGGGCCGCATTGCACCGGTCTTTAATGCTGCCAGGCTGGCGGGCGACTGGCAAACGCTCTCGGTCCGGCTGGTGGGGCGGCAGGTTACTGTTGTGCTCAACGGAACCCGAGTGATCGATCGACAGAATGTGGATGGCCCAACTGATGTCGCGTTGGACACCAATGAAGCCGATCCGGGGCCGATTCTGCTGCAGGGTGATCGCGGGCCGGTGGCGTTCCGAAAGATCGTTGTATATCCTCTCGTCAAGCGGCCTTGAGCGCGCAGAAGGTAGCACGGGTTTATCGGGTGCGGGGGCGCGTGCAGGGTGTGGGCTTCCGTTACTTTGTAGAGCGCGCAGCGAATTCGCTGGGATTAACCGGGTGGGTACGCAATCGGGACGATGGCGATGTGGAGGTCTACGCGGCTGGAAATCCCGCGCAGCTTTCCGAATTGGCCGGGATGCTGTGGAAAGGTCCGCGCTGGGCCGAAGTTCGCGCGGTGGATGAGTCGGAAGCGCCGCTGGAGCAACGCCAAGGTTTCTTCATAAAGCACTGAGATTCAGGCCATGGTAAAGTATCCCCGATGCGAAGGCTATCTCTTTGTGTTTTGATTTTCGCGGCGTGGCCGCTACTGGCTCAGGAAACCCCCACCGAACGCGAAGCGGCCCATGACGTCCTGCATAAGATGTCGGTGCTCGAGAAGTCGCTGGACATTCCGGCGACGGTGACGCGCCTCACCGGGGCGAATCCAGGTCGCGATCAGGTGGTGGCGCGGGCGAAAGAGCTGATGGACAAAGAGCTGCTGGCGATGGCTGACGACATCACCAAGAACCCGGAAATCGGCTTTGTCGAGAAACGTTCAGTTCACAAGTTGAAGGAGTACCTGGAGCAGCACGGCTTCGAGGTTAAGATGGGAGCGGGCGGCCTGGATACCGCTTTTGTGGCGCGCTACAAGGGCAACAACGGACCGCCGAACCTGGGCGTGATCGTCGAGTATGACGCGTTGCGCGGAACCATGCGGCCGTTTCACGGGGATCAGCATAGCGCGCAGGGGCCGGTGGGAATCGCGGCGGCGGTGGCGATTGCGGAGTGGCTGGCGCGCACTAAATCGCCAGGCAGCATAACCGTATTTGGCACGCCGGGCGAAGAGATGATGCCGCCCAACGCCAAGACCGTCATGCATCACGCGCATGTGTTCGACGGCACGGACGTAATTGTGCGCAGCCATTCGTATGGCGCGAGTTCACGGGCGGCGCCGGGCTTCGGCACCTGCTGCATGAACATCGATGGCGTGAAATACACGTTCAGCGGCGCGCCCGCGCATCAACTGACTGCGTGGGCAGGGCGTAATGCGCTGGAAGCCGTGATTCATCTGTTCGAGAACATCGACAGCGTGCGGAGCAACATACGGCCGGAGGCGAGAATCCAAGGCGTGATCACGGAGGGCGGCGCTGCGCCGAACGTCGTGCCGGACCGCACGGCGGCCGATTTCTACATCCGCTATCCGGACGCGATTTATCTGGAGCAGGTGCGCAAGTTCGTCGACGACGCGGCCAAGGCGGCGGCGCTGTCTACCGGGACGAAGGTCAAGATTGATAACTACGGCCAGAATCGCGACGGGATTTCGGTGGGGACGCTAGATGAGGTTGGCTTCGCCTATATGAAGATGTACGGGGCGAAGAAGGTGCAGGAGGAACCGGGGAAGCCACAAGGGTACGAAGAGACTGGGAGCGTATCGAGCGACATTCCTGGGATGGGATTCGAGGCCTATTCATCGAACTTTGCCAATCACACGTACGAAATGGAGGCGGATGCGTTGACCGACGTCGGGCATCAGGGGTTCCAGGTGGATGCGCAGGCGATGGCGGCGATCCTGTTCGATTTCGCGACGCACGCGGATTATCGGTCGGCGGTGAAGCGCGAGTTTGAGGGAATCAAGGCGCTGTTTGGGGAGTATCAGGGGGCGTTGAAGAAGACGTATACGGTGCCGAAGGTGCCGGAGCCGAAGTAGGCAGGAGTCAGGAGACAGAAGGCAGGAGACAGAAGGCAGAAGGCAGAACGCAGGATTACGCCAATAAACGGGCGGCGTCTTTGGCGAAATAGGTGAGCATGAAATCGGCGCCGGCGCGGCGGATCGCGGTGAGAGATTCGATAATGGCGCGGTCGCGGTCGAACCAGCCGTTCTGGATGGCGGCCGTGATCATGCTGAACTCGCCGCTCACCTGGTACGCGCCCAACGGCAGATCGAAGCGATCGCGAGCCTGGCGGATGATGTCGAGATAGGGCATGGCCGGTTTCACCATGATCATGTCGGCGCCCTCTTCGATGTCGAGCTCGATTTCGCGCATGGCTTCGCGCGCATTGGCCGGATCCATCTGATAGCTGCGGCGGTCGCCGAACTGGGGCGTGGATTCGGCCGCTTCCCGGAACGGGCCGTAGAAGACGGAAGCGAACTTGGCGGCATAAGAGATGATGGGCGTATTTATGAAACCGGCTGTGTCGAGAGCTTTGCGTATGGCCGCCACCCGCCCATCCATCATGTCGCTGGGCGCGACAATATCGGCACCAGCGCGCGCGTGCGAGACCGCTGATTTGGCCAGCCACTCGAGCGTGGGATCATTCTGCACCTCGCCATCCTTCACCAGGCCGCAGTGGCCGTGGCTGGTGTACTCGCAATTGCAGACGTCGGTCATCACCAGCAGCTTGGGGACTTCCCGCTTGAGCGCGCGCACCGCCCGCTGCACGATGCCGTCGTCGGCGTAGGCGCCGGACGCGATTTCATCCTTACTGTCGGGAATTCCGAACAGAATAACGCCGCCTATCCCGAGCCGCTCGGCCTCCGCGCATTCCTTGACGAGCATGTCGACCGAGAGCTGGGCATTGCCGGGCATGGAGCTGATCTCCCGCCGTACACCTTCGCCCGGACAGGTGAACAGCGGGAGGATGAAGTCGCGCGGGTCGAGTTGAGTCTCGCGCACGAGATGGCGTAAGGGCTCACTGGCGCGCAGACGGCGCATTCTGTGAATTGGAAATGGCACTTGTCTAAAAGATTAACAAGCAGCTAGGCTTCTTGGATGGTCACGGACTTTAACTGATCGCCTTGCTGAATCTTGTTCACGACATCCTGGCCGCTCGTCACCTGCCCGAAAACGGTATGCTTCCCATCCAACCAATCGGTGACGACGTGTGTGATGAAGAACTGGCTTCCGTTGGTATTGGGACCCGCATTGGCCATCGACAGCGAGCCGACCTTATGCTTATTGGGATTGCCTTTCGTTTCGTCCTCGAACTTGTAGCCGGGACCGCCGCGTCCGGTGGCGGTGGGATCGCCGCCCTGGACCATGAAGTCGGCGAGCACGCGATGAAATACCGTGCCGTTATAAAAGCCTTCGCGCGCCAGAAAGACAAAATTGTTAACGGTCTTGGGTGCGTCCTTGGCAAAGAGGTCGCACACTATGCTGCCCTTCGAGGTGTCGAACGTGGCGCTGTATTTGCGCGCTGGGTCTATGGACATCGAGGGCGGAGCCGAATATTGTTTGGACATAATCCCAGTGTAAGGGGTGCGGAGCGGTCAGTTGGGTGCAGTCTTAGGGGAAGTCAGATATTTATCGGGTATGGTAAGGCCTTCGCGCTCGGAGTCCCAGAAAATCGTCATTATCTTCCAACCGGCGCTGGTCTTCACCAACTGAAAACTATTGATGCCTCGCGCAAACGGTTTTTCTCCCGGGGCCCGGCGGGACTCATAGGTGGAGAAGACGTGAGCTATGTCGCCGAACGTTTCGACGCGGTGGGCCACTTCGGATTCGTAGAAGGCGTTCTTCTGGAAGTTGGCGCCGGCCCGCTCTTGATATTGCTGAGGAGTCATGGCGGAAGGGAGAGAGCCCTGGGGTGTCTGACGGACTGGAATCAGGCGCGCGCCGTCGGCGAATAGCGAATGAAAGCGAGCCCAATCGCGGGTTCCCGCCGGGCCGGAGATGACGTCGTAACAGGCGCGAATGGCGGAGTCGATTGAATCGCCATCACTGGCGAAAGCGGAAGGCGCGAGCACACTGAGAACAGCGGCGCAGACAAGAAGCTTCATAACACCAGGATAAGAGAAAAGGCAGGTCAGAGACCTGCCCCACTTAGAATCGCAGGCGAAGGCCGAACTCCATCGACCGGCTCGCAACGCCATTCGGAGTCGAGAACTGGTTGGTCACGACGCCAAACGAGCTGGCCGAATCGATACTAATTGCGCCATTGCCTGGATCCTGAGGCACAAAGTGGTTGAAAACATTCACGATCTGGAACGACAGCGTAGCGCCGATCCGCTCCGTGGCTTGGAAGTCCTTGGAGATGGTCGCATCCATGTTCCAGTACCCGAAGCCGCGGATTGCGAAACCACCAGTATTAAAGTCTTCGCCGAGAATAGGCCGGCGGAATTCGTTGTAGACGGTGCAAGGATTGGCAAAAAGGTTGAGGGCGGTGGTTCCAGAGGTGCCGGCGCAGAGCCCGGCGGTTTGGACATTATAATTGGGGCTGTTTCCGCCGGTGAAAGGCGACAATCCGGAGGCCTGTTCGTAGTTTGCGGTCTGCCCGGAGTAGATCTCTCCGAAGGATTCACCGTTGCTGGATGTCCCCACCCGTAGTGGCGCGCCCGAGCGGGCCGTGAACAAAGGTGCGATCGACCATCCGCCAAGGATGTGGCCCAGGAGGCCCTTCTGGCCCTTAAAGAACGGAGGCTGATACAGCATCAGCAAGCTATAGGTGTATTTAAAGTCGAAGGGCTGCACACCATAGGTGCCGAAATTGTTGGAGTTGAAAGGATTCGGGACCGTAATGGAACTGCTGGCCTGAACAACGCTGCCGGTGCCGAGCGCCTTGCCATAGGTGAAGTTGGACCGGGCGGTCAGGCCGTGCCAATCGCGCGCCGTGAAGGAAGCGAATCCGGCGTTGTAATTGCCGTGCCCGAGGGAGTTGATGAAATCGAACGCGCCCGTAAGCTGCGCTCCGGCTCCCGGTTGAGCCAGCAAGCTGCGGGGAAGGACCCAGCTAGACTTCTGGCTCAAGTCGACCCAGGCCTGATAGACATTGGTGCTCTTGATGTTGCTGGCCTCGGCCTTGACCATGGCCGCCGTGCAATTCGGGGAGCCGGCGCAATAGGCGGAATTTGGTCCGCCAAGCGCCGCCTCAAAGAAGGGCTGTGCGGTAACGTTCGCGGTGTTAATAGTGCAGGTTGGTCCGGCGCCGGCGCAGACCTGGTTGTAAACGGCAGCCCACGCCTGGGCGAAACTCTGGCCGTTCAGGGTGGTCATGGTGGGCACGGCATCGAGATTGATCTCCTGAAACTCGTTAGAGATCTTGCGCCCGATGTAGCCCACTTCCAATATCATCCTGGAACCGATGGAACGCTGAATAGTGAAGTTGAATTCATCAGAATGGTTGGGCTTCATATTCGGATCGAGCTGCGAACCATCCGCAGCCGCGGCGTTCAGAATTCCGTTTTGAACGGTGCCGGGGTAGAAGGGCTGGGGTAGGGTTTGGGTGACCGTTGGCAGCGGAGCGGTGTTGCCGTCCACGCCGATTCGAAATGCAGTGGCTGGAGTTGCGCCACCCGCTCCGGCGCAGGCGCCCGTGATAGTGGGCGCAACGCAGGACACGGCTTGCAGCAAGCCCGGGCCGAGGAGGGGGACCAACATGAGGTCCACGCCATTCAGCCGGCCGTATATGCGAGCGTAGCCGCCGCGGATCACGGTTTTGTTGCGGCCGACGACCGAGCCGAGGATTCCGCCATCGAAGCTGGGACTCCATGCCAGCGCTACGCGCGGGCTGAACCCGCCGTAAAACGGATTGTACGGGTACTTCATCGTATCGCCGTTTATATTGCGTATGGTCTCAAAGCCGATGGTCGGATTGTACGCCGTTCCCTGCAATGCGGATTGCTGCTTGTCGTTCAAGTAGCCCTGAATGTTGATCGGATTCCCCGCGGCATCCACCATCAAAACCTGCTTGCCGTTGATTTCGTGAGGTGGCATGGCCAGGCCCCAGGTCAGACCGTAGCTCAGTGTTAAGGAGGGCCTGAGATGCCAGGTGTCTGAGAAATACACATCGTAAGTCGGGACCACGCTTTGGTCGAAGCCGGGCGTCCCGAGCGGATTGAGCGTGAGATTCGACCCACTGCGCGTGTACATCACCTGGGTCTGATTGACGATGCCCATGATTTCGTTGAACATGATGGGATAGGCGGCGGCGGCACTCGCTGCTGTTCCATCGGGGACCGTGTATGCGGCCGAGTTGAGGCCGGTGCCGGCGACCTGGTAGGTGGGCGAAGTGTCGATTCCGACACCGTTGTCATTGCGGCCGTGGTATAAGAATTGGCGCATGTAGGACCCGCCAAACTGGAACAGGTGGTTCCCCCTAAGCTTGCTGACCGTGTCCGACAGGAAATAGTCGTGACCGTCCCAGAAGCGCTGCCGCACGTCCTGGGAGTCCACGTTGTACGGGATCAGCGATCCCGCAAGGCTTTCGCCACCGATTTCAACTGCGCCGCCAAGTCCGGCAAACTGCGGCGGGCCGGCCTGCGTGGACCACTGCCAGAAATTGCGCAAGTAGCTGAAGCGGAAGTCGTTGGTAGTGTTCGGCGTGATGGTAGTAGTCAGGCCTGCGACAAAGTAGTCGGGTTTAACGGGCCGAGGGGCAAACGATGAATACTGCCCTTGCTTTGCTCCAGATAATAATCCTCCGAGGTCCGTCTGGGTGCTCACGAGCTGGTTGAAATTGTAATACCGGTAGCTGGTCATGAACTTCCACTTGTCGCCAAAATCGTGGTCGATGCGACCCACCAGGAAATCGGAGTTCTGGGGAAGCGAAAGATTGCCGAGATAACCTTGGGCATTAGTCCCATCCACATATCCTACGGTGGTACTGCTGATGGGCGAAGTATTAGGATCGTTGGGCAGCGGCATCGTATTCCAGATCTTCTGGACGAGGGGGTTCACGCCAATTCCGCGCGGATCGCAATTCTGTCCGCCACAGGTAGCCGGTTGATATGTGACGCCGTTGACCGTGACCGGAAAGGGGTTGAGGTTATATTGACCTGAGCCACCCTTTGCATTTGCAAGAGTAAGGACGCCAGCGCGCATGAGCGCAGTTGGATCGTCGCGCTCGAAGCTGACCACATTCGGAAAACGGGCTCCCTCATAGTTGAAGAAGAAATAGGTCTTCCCACCCCAGAACTTGGGTGTCATGGGGCCGCCAATAGCGGCGCCGAACCGGTTTCGATGCGTATCCGGAAGCGGGGTCGCCTCGCCGTTGGACACCAGGGTGTGGTTATTCTTCCAAAGATTGGCGGCGCCGAGGCTTGTTCCAAAGTAGTATTCGTAGAGCGCGCCGTGGAACTGATTGGTTCCGCGCTTAGTGATCATTTGGATCTGGCTACCGGCTGCGTTATTGAAATCCGCAGACTGGTTGCTGGTACCGACTTTGAACTCTTCGATGCTTTCGATTGGGGTTGGAATCACGCCGGTGGGCGTGCCGCCGGTCGAACTGGCGTTACCGCTGGTACCGTTATACGCATTGCCGATGGTGTAGGTGGTATTGGTGCCCGCCATGTCGTCGCTGTTGTTGCCGCCATCAAGCTGGAATCCGTTTTGGTCGGTAGCGGCTCCGGCCACGTTGCCGGTGAGGGATACGCCCACCTGCAGCACCGACAAGCTCGAAGCATCGCGGCCGAGGTTTGGCAGCAGTTGGAGCTGGTCGTTGTGGATGGTCGAACCGATGGTCGCATTGAGCGTCTGCAGTTCAGCGCCCGCAGCCGCTTGGACTTCTACGACGGTCGAAGTAGCGCCCACCTGCAGGGTGACGTTGAGAGTAAGCGACTCGCCGACATCCACTTTTTGCGCGGCCAGGCGGGATTGAGTGAAACCGGTGGCGGTGACGACCAGGTCGTAGGTGCCGGGCGATACGTTAGCGAAAGTATAGCGGCCAACCTCGTTTGACTTGGTGTCCAGAGACGAGTTGGTGGTGGGATCAGTAAGCTTGACGTCGGCATTGACAACCGCGGCGCCCGATGGGTCGCTGACAACACCAGCAAGAGTGCCAGTTGCAGCTTGGGCCCACGCTGGAACGGAACTGATCGCCAACAATATGCTCGCGCAGACGACCGCCAGAACGAGAGAAGACACAGTACCACGAGTGAGCCTGTAGCAGCTCGAATTCATAACCCCTCCTCCCCCGAAATCGGGAGACAGCATCTTGATAGATTCTGCAAGCCAACACTCAGTCCGGGCAGCTTTGACCGAACACAACTTTGAGGCATTGTATTCCCTGCCTGACGGCTGTGTCAAGTTAATTGAGAAATTTATTAGATAATTGTCGACCGCGTAGTTCAGCGGGTACTAGCTGCACGATTATATTTCTTCAGTACCTGTTGCAAGGCGTCGTGCGGGAGCGCGGCGACCTTATGGCTGTCGACGCCGGGTCATATCCTAAGCGGCCACAAACGCGTTGACAATGGCTTCCCCGGTGGCCTGGACGTGGCATCGAGGATGGGACCGTAGTTGGGAGGTCGACCCGAGCCGAGCAAGGCCCAGAGAGGCTCGTCTGGCCAGCCGCTTGGTCTGATTCGGCAGAGCGGAGCGTCGGTGGCGACGGCGATGATGATCGACCCTCGCTCTTCGGCTAGGCGGTCCTCGGCGGGCCGCGCGACGGAGGCCACGGCTGGGCAGTCCAGCTCCTGACCGACTGGTACTCCGGGGATCCGCAATTGCCGCTTCGCAATTGCAGTGAACCAATGGCGTTGATCGGTCCGGGAGCTCCTTCAAGCGGACCCATAGTGTCCTGAGTCAGAAGGTCCGGCCTTGACCATCACTATGAGGAACGAAAGCCGAACTCAGGCCACTAGTTGCTGAAAAAGTCGTCCAAAGAGCTCACATTAGCAGGTCGGGGACCTGTCCCACGCGAGACGTCAGGGCTGCGAATAAACAAGAATGCGGTCGAATTATTTTCTTCATAGCCGCAAATCCCTCCCGGTCATCTCCTTGGGTTGTTTCTCGCCCAGAAATCCCAACAAAGTGGGTGAAATATCCTGCAGCGCTCCGCCTTGCCGCAGGATCCGCTGGGTTTCGTCGACCAGGATGAACGGCACCGGATTGGTGGTGTGGTAAGTGTGCGGGCCTTTGGTTATGGGATCGATCATGGTCTCGGCATTGCCATGGTCAGCGGTAATGATCCACGAGCCGCCCGAGCGCCGCAGCGCCGCGTAAAGTTCACCGAGCCCGGCGTCGACCGCCTCGACCGCTTGTACCGTAGCGGCCATTTTTCCGGAATGGCCGACCATATCGGCGTTGGCGTAATTCATGACGATCAGGTCCAGTTCACCCTGTTCAATAGCTTTAACCACAACCGCGGTGACCCCTGGCGCGCTCATCTCCGGCTTCAAATCGTAGGTCGCGACCTGGGGGGATGGCACCAATTCCCTGCTCTCGCCGGCATAGGGCTTTTCGTTGCCGCCGTTGAAAAAATAAGTTACGTGCGCGTACTTTTCGGTTTCGGCCACACGCAGATTCTTCCAGTTCAACTGGGCCATGACGTCGGCCAGGATATTGTTGGGATGCTCGCGCGGGAGTACGAACGGTAGCTGGAAGGTCTTGTCGTACTCGGTCATGGTGGTGAAGTGAAGGTTTTTCGGTGCGAGCGATCGCGATGGTTTCTCGAATGTCTGGTCGGTCAGGGCCAAGGTCATCTCGCGGCCGCGGTCGGCACGAAAGTTGAAAAATATGCAGGCATCGCCATCGCGGATCAATCCGACTGGCTGGTTGCGGTCATCGACAATGGTGACGGGCTCGACGAACTCGTCGGTGACGCCGTGCTCGTAAGATCGCTTGAGGGCGGCGACCGGATCGCTGTTCTTCTCGCCCTTGCCCAGCACCATGGCGCCAAAGGCACGCTCTATGCGGTCCCAGCGTTTATCTCGATCCATGGCGTAATATCGGCCGGAAACCGACGCGATCTTGCCGATGCCGATTTCGCGCATCTCCTTTTGCAATTGCTCGACGTAGCCGGCGCCGCTTTCAGGCGGAGTGTCGCGGCCGTCCATGAAGCAGTGCACGAAAACCTGGGGGACAGTCTCCTGCTTGGCCAACTTGAGCAGCGCGTAAAGATGCGTGAGCAGCGAGTGCACGCCGCCGTCGCTGCACAGACCCATCAGATGCAAGCGGTGTGCGCGGCCATGCCGCATGGAGTCGAGCAGCACGGGATTGCGGAAGAACTCTCCGGAAGCGATCATTTGATCGAGACGCGTGACGTCCATGAAGATGATGCGGCCCGAGCCGATGTTCAAGTGCCCGACCTCGCTATTGCCCATTTGACCGTCCGGCAGACCGACGGCCTTTCCGGACGTACGGATCAGCGTATTAGGATATTCGCGCAGCAGCGAATCGTAAGTGGGCTTGCGGGCGGCGGTGATGGCATTGCCCTCCGCAGCGGGCGAGAATCCCCAACCGTCGAGGATGGTCAACACCAGAGGCTTCTTTTTGCCGTGCATTATTGATGAAACGCTTTTCTGCCGGCGAATTTCGCGCCAGCGCCCAGCTCCTCTTCGATGCGCAGGAGTTGGTTGTATTTTGCGATGCGGTCCGTACGGCTGGCCGAACCCGTTTTGATTTGCCCAGCGCGAGTGGCCACCGCGAGATCGGCGATAAAAGCATCTTCGGTCTCACCGGAGCGGTGCGAGATGACGTTAGTGTAATGCGCGTTAGTTGCCATTTGGATGGCTTCCAGCGTTTCGGTTAAAGTGCCGATTTGGTTTACTTTGATCAGGATCGAATTCGCGACACCCTTTTCGATGCCCTGTGCCAGGCGCTCGGTATTGGTGACGAACAGATCGTCGCCGACCAGCTGAATCTTTTCGCCCAATGCGTCGGTCATGACCTTCCAGCCGTCCCAATCGTCTTCGGCCATTCCGTCTTCAATGGAAATTATCGGATATTGCTCCACCCACTTGGCCCAGAACTTTACCATTTGCTCCGACGTTCGCTGGCTCTTGTCGGACTTCTTGAAGACGTACTTGCCGCTCTCGGCGTCGTAGAACTCGCTGGCGGCCGGATCGAGCGCGATACTGATCTGGGCGCCCGGCTTGTAACCGGCTTTGGCGATTGCTTCGAGCACCGCTTCCAAAGCCTCCTCGTTCGATTTCAGATTAGGCGCGAAGCCGCCTTCGTCACCCACCGACGTGGAGTAGCCGCGCTTTTTCAGCACGCCTTTCAAGGTGTGAAAGACTTCCGCGCCCATCCGTAGCGCTTCGGCGAACTTGGGCGCGCCGTGGGGAACGATCATGAATTCCTGCGGGTCCACCGAGTTGTCGGCATGCGCCCCGCCATTCAAAATATTCATCTGGGGAACGGGGAGCAAGTTCGCGCTCACCCCGCCCAGATATCGATACAGAGGCATGGTTTGAGACTGCGCGGCAGCGCGCGCGGCAGCCATCGACACAGCCAGGATCGCGTTGGCGCCCAGCTTACTTTTATTCGGCGTGCCATCAAGGTCGATCATGGCGTGATCGATGGCGCTTTGCTCTTCGGCCTCCATCCCGGTAACAGCGGGGGCAATCTTCTTGGTGATGTTCTGCGCGGCCTTGCGTGTACCTTTACCGAGGTAACGCTTTTGATCGTTGTCACGAAGCTCGACGGCTTCGTGCTCGCCTGTGGAGGCGCCGGAAGGAACGGCAGCGCGGCCGACCGTACCGTCAGCAAGGCGTACGTCGGCTTCAACGGTAGGATTGCCCCGCGAGTCGAGAATCTCGCGGCCAATCACCTGGACGATTTCCATATCCTTTCATTCCAACATACTTGACCGCGTGGGAACGCGGCTGGTCGAACGATTCGCCAGCAAAAAGAGACGGTCTGAGGAGGAGGGCACGACCATGTGCGTGCTTTGGGCGGCGGCGCCAACGACCGGTTGGAGACTTATTGGCAGGTAGAAATCGGAATCGGCTGCGATGTGATGCGGAGGATATCCGCGTGGTTGCGGGCGACGATAGTGGTCGCGATCGGCTCGGTCGAATCGAACCCCCAGGCGCGCAGATGGTCGCGAAAGATGGGCTCCCAACGGTCCAGATCGGAAAACACGCCGGAGTTGACCGTGATGCCGAGGTCCACGAAATACGGATCGTAGCGGACTGTGACGTTGCCAGGGTCACGGAAGCGGTAGCGCACCTTCGGAAGCGGCAGCGTGGAACTGGAGAACTCGTCGTCGGTGTCCACCAGAATCAGCTCATTCGAACGTGCGCGAGCGGCGTAGGAACGCAGCGCGGGTGCAGCGGCGAGTGGTTGGCTGGTGGAATAGTTTAGACTCCAGCCAAGCTTTTGGCGAGGATAGCCGCTGCGTCGAAGGCAATAAAGCTCCAACGCGCAGCGGTTGTGTCGAGCCGCGGATCGCGAGTCACCACGAACATAGCGGCGACGGTGAAGAAGGCGAGTAATGTATCGGTGTAGCACAGGCGCGCGAAGGTTACCCAGACGGAATTCGAGAGCAGAAGAAACACAGCAATCAATCCAGCCCACAGGCCGCGCACGCCGGCGCACCAGAAGAATTGCAGCGCGGCGGTCAGCGATCCGGCCAGCAGACTAGGAAGGCGCAACGCGAACAACGATGGGCCGAAAGCTCTGAGTGAGAGCCGATGCTATCCACTGCGTTGGCAAGCGCGGAAGCGATGTGTGTTCGCTCGACTCCGTGTGCCAGATATGCGAAGGAGGCGACGGCGACGAGAGCGCTTTTCCACACCAGGCCGCTCACATCGTGAGGACTGCCTTCCATAGGATTTTTCGGTTGGCGAGATCGCGCAGCGCGGAGGGCGCCTGGGCAAGCGGGTATTCAATAGGCCGTGGAGGCCGGATTTCGCCCTTTACATAAAGGTCCGCGAGCGCCCGCTGAGCAACGCCCAAGTACTCCGGATGCGCCAAGGCGTGCCCGCCCCACAGCGCTCCGACGATCGAAATATTCTTCAACAGGATGCGATTGGCCGCGATGCTGGGGATGCGTCCGCTGGCGAATCCGATGACGATGAGTCGGCCACCCGGTGCGATGCATTTTGTTGACAGATCGAAGATGTCGCCGCCAACGGGATCGTAGATGACATCCGCACCACGGCCTCCGGTCAGTTGCTTTACTTGATCCACCCAGGTGTCGTCACGATAGCTGAGTGTGTGCTCCGCGCCTTGGGCTTTCGCAAAATCGAGCTTTTCAGGGTCGCCCGCGGTGGCGATCACATGCGCGCCGAAGGCCCGGCCCAGTTGGATGGCCGAAACTCCCACGCCACTCGCTCCGGCATGCACCAGCAACCATTCGCCTTGTTTGATCGGCGCGCGATCGCGCAGCGCGAAGTACGAGGTGTGATAAACGATTGGAAGCGCCGCTGCTCTCGCGAGGTCCATGCCGGCGGGAACCGGAAAGGTCATGTCGGCACGGCCGAGCGTATATTCAGCCATAGCCGAGCCGTGCGTGATTGCGAGCACTGGTTGGCCGACCGCGAAATCGGTTACGCCGGGCCCAAGGGCGTCGACGAAGCCCGCCACCTCGGCGCCAGGCGTAAACGGAAACAGTGGCTTGATCTGGTACTTGCCCTGGACTTGCAGAATGTCGAAGAAGTTCAGTCCGGCGGCGTGATTGCGAATTCGCACTTGCCCGGGCCCAGGCACGGGCACAGGAATGTCTTCGAGCGACATCGTCTCCGGCTCGCCCCAAGCGTGTACGCGCCAGGCTTTCATGGCCCAATCGACTGCTTAACCTTTGGCTTTCTTGACTTCTTCCACCAGCGCCGGCACTACCTCGAAGAGATCGCCCACAATGCCGTAGTCGGCGACTTCGAAGATGGGCGCATTGGCGTCCTTATTGATGGCGACGATAGTCTTGGCGCCTTTCATCCCGACCAGGTGCTGGATGGCGCCCGAAATCCCTACCGCGAGGTAGACCTTGGGCGACACGGTCTGACCGGAGCTGCCTACCTGGCGCTCCATTGGCAACCAGCCGCTATCGCAGATTGGCCGCGAAGCAGCGAGTTCGGCCCCCAGGGCCTTGGCAAGTTCCTCGACGATGGGGATATTTTCCTTCTCCTTGATTCCGCGGCCGACCGAGACAATGATATCGGCCGCCGTCAGATCCACGGCGCGCGCAGATTCGCGGAACGGCTCGAGAGGCTTGGCTCGGATCGCCGCGGCGTTCAGGTCGGGCGTGAAGTTCTCGACTTGCGCGGCACCTTCCTGGAGTTGATCCGCTCGAAACGCTCCGGCTTGGATAGATGCGAAGTGCGGTTCCCCGCCGCCGGGCTTCACGTCGGCATTCAGCTTGCCTTGAAAAAGCTGTCGCACGAAAATTGGCGCCCCGGATTCGACTCGAAAGCCGATCGCGTCACTGATCAAGACTTGATTGAAACGCGTGGCGAGCTTGGGCGCGAAGTCGCGAACCTGATAAGTGTGAGGGAACAACACCAGCGAGGGGCTGGCTTTGCGGATCAATTGCTCGAGCGCGGCGGTGTAGCCATCCGCGGTGTAGGAGGCGAGCAACTGATGTTCGACTGCATAGACATGGTCCAGCTTCTTGCGGGCCAGTTCACCGGCGAGCGCGGCAATTCCCTGCCCCGCCACGGCTGCCGAAACGGTCTGTCCGGTTTGCGAGGCCAGCAGCTGACCGGCCACTAGCGTTTCCCACGACATCCGGTTCCAGGCTCCGCCGCGTTGTTCGGTTACCACCAAAATGGCGCCGCTCATATTACGCGCACCTCGAACTTGAGCTTTTCGACGAGTTTAGCCGCGGCCTCTTTCGCGGTTCCCTCCAACATCTGCGTTTGCTTAGTTCGCTGCGGCAGGTAAACGCGCTCGATCATCGCGGTGGACGCCGCTGCGACGCCCAATTCGGCCACTGTCAGCCGCTTGATCTCTTTCGTCTTGGCCTTCTTGATGCCCATCAGCGTCGCGTAACGCAGCTTGTTGATGCCCGACTGGATGGTAAGTACGGCCGGCAGCGGCATCTCGACATTTTGGAACCAGCCGTCTTCAAGCTCGCGCTTCACCCGAATGCCGCCCTCCGTTTTTTCGACCGCCATGATAATGGTGCCGTGCGGCAGGCCGAGGATCTCCGCCAGCACCACGCCGGTCTGGCCATAGCCCAGATCATCGGACTGTAATCCGGTCAGAATCAGGTCGGGCTTTTCGGCCTCGGCGGCCTTGGCCAGCAGCTTGGCGATGCCCAGCGTATCGAACGAAGCCAGTTTCTCGTCTTCGATATGCAGCGCCCGGTCCGCGCCTTTGGCCAGCGCCTCGCGAATAGTCTGCGAAGCGCGGGCAGGTCCGGCGCACAGGGCAATCACTTCGCCGGAGTGCTTCTCTTTCAATTGCAGAGCTTCTTCGAGCGCGTAAGCGTCTGGTTCATTGATCTCGAAACTGAGATCGTTCTCCTGAATCCAGCGCCCGCTGGCATCGATTCGGAGCTGCGAATCGCGCATGGGGACTTGCTTTATGGCAACGATAATCTTCATGAATGTGGAGTGGAACTGTACGCCGCCTGATCAGCCCGTGAACCTCTTAAAAATCAGGCAGCCGTTAGTGCCCCCAAACCCGAACGAATTCGACAGCGCATACTCGATCTTCGTCTCGCGGGCTTGATTGGGCACGTAGTCGAGATCGCACTCGGGGTCCGGGAACTCAAGATTGATCGTGGGCGGCGCAATCTGGTCGCGCAATGCCAGCACGGTGATGCCTGCCTCCAAGCCACCCGCACCACCGAGCAAGTGGCCGGTCATGGATTTGGTCGAGCTCACCGCGAGTTTGTAGGCGTGTTCGCAAAAGGTGCGCTTGATGGCTCTGGTCTCGATCTTATCGCCCACTTCAGTCGAGGTCCCGTGCGCGTTGATGTAATCGATCTGATGAGGCTCAATGCCGGCATCTTTAATCGCCAGCCGCATGACCCGGAAGGCGCCGTCGCCATCCTCGGGCGGGCTGGTGATGTGGTGGGCGTCGGAGCTCATTCCGTATCCCACGATTTCGGCCAGGATGTTGGCTCCACGGTGGCGAGCAAATTCGAGATCCTCCAGAATGATCATGCCCGATCCTTCACCGACTACGAAGCCATCGCGCTGCGCATCCCACGGCCGCGAGGCCTTCTCAGGTTCGTCATTGCGCTGGGAAAGGGCGCGCATGGCGGCAAAACCACCGATGCTCATAGGAGTAACCGCCGCTTCGGTACCGCCGCAGATCATGACGTCCGCGTCGCCTCGCTGGATGATCTTGAACGAGTCGCCAATGGAATGCGCGCTCGAGGTGCAGGCCGTCGCGGTCGCCGAGTTTGGCCCTTTAGCGCCGGTACGAATGGATACGTAACCGGATGCCAGGTTGATGATGGTGGCTGGAATGAAAAATGGCGAGATCCGGCTAGGACCTTTCTCGAGCAGCGTCAAGTGCTCGCGCTCGATCACTTCGAAACCGCCGATCCCACTGCCGATATATACGCCCACGCGCTCGGCGTTGTGCGCGTCAATCCGAAGCCCGGATTGCTCCAGCGCGAATTCAGAGGCCGCAATTCCGAACTGAATAAACCGGCCCATCTTCTTGATCTCTTTGCGCTCAATGAAGCGGTGAGGATCGAAATTCTTGACCTCTCCCGCGATCCGGCACGTAAATCCGGTGGGGTCGAATTGTTCGATGCGGGAGATCCCGTTGCATCCCTGGCGGATGGCCTGCCAGGTTTCCTGGGTGCCGATGCCAAGGGGGGTTAACAGGCCGACTCCTGTGACTACCACTCTGCGGGACAAATCTCGCTCCACGCGGTCTTACTTCTTTTTCTTGTTTTCGATGTAGTCGATGGCATCCTTGACGGTAGCAATCTTCTCGGCGTCCTCATCAGGAATGTCGATATCGAAGGCTTCCTCAAACGCCATCACCAGCTCCACGATATCGAGCGAGTCCGCGCCAAGATCATCGACGAACGAGGCCGTATTGTCCACTTGGCTCTCATCTACGCCTAACTGCTCGACGATGATCTGCTTTACTCTCTGTTCAACCGACATGAGTCCTCCCCACGGTCTGCAAACTCATTGATTCTAGCGACGATGGCGGTTTACCGCAAGTATGCCGGTTCGCCATTCGCAATTCGGCCCGGTTTCCTTCTGTTACGTCTGGTTAGAATCAGATCAGTGCGGTCCGAATTCTTCATCTTAGCAGCACTGGCGCTGGTAGGGTCCCCCCTTTCCGCCCAGGACACCTTGCTAACCGAGACACTGCCTCAAGTTGCGCGCCAGGCATCCCAGTTCTGGCAAGCGGCATCCGGCTATTTCGGCCGCGAGACATTACACCAGAAAGCATTGACGCTGCCTAAGCGCAAACTTCGAATTGGACGCAAGGCTACCGAGACCGTCAAACCAGAATTCAAGGATCGAGAGATCATATCCTACTACGCACTGGGCAGCTTCCGCACCACTCCGGAAGCGCTGCACGAGTTCCGGCAAGTCTTGGAGGTGGATGGCAAACCTGTAATGCCGGAAGCCAAGGCGCTTCAAAAATTCCGAGGGATCCTGGATTCCAAGGACGACCGTGCCCGGACCGAATTGCAAGAGGATTTCGATCAGGCGAACCTGGCGGTGGCGTCCACCGATTTCGGCCAACTACTTCTGTTGTTCACCAAGGCCAATCTCGCAAAGTACATTTTCGAGCGCGATAGCACGGCGCTGATCGGGGCCGATCGAGCGATAGTGATCAAGTTCCGCCAGAACGCCGGCCAAGAGGCGCTCCGGATCGGCGAGCCCGGTAAGCAGGTCAAACAACCGCTTTCGGGAAAACTATGGGTGCGCGAATCCGATAGTCAGCCGCTCCGTATCACGTTGACTGCCTCGCGCCAACTGGAATCGTCTGAGATTCGCGATGAGGCGAGCGTGGATTACGCGCCCGTCGCCAGGGGAACGGTGCTTCCGGCGTCGGTAGTCTATCGCAGATACATCGACAACGAATTAAGGGTTGAGAACGTGTCCCAATATTCGGATTGGCAGCCGGTGAACGGAAAGTGAGCCGGATCGTCTATCTGCACGGTTTCGCGAGCGGTCCAACGTCGAAAAAAGCTCAGTTCTTTCGCGAGAGCTTGGCACAGTTGGGAATGGGTCTGGAGATTCCCGACCTGGCGGATGGCCATTTCGAGCGGCTCACGATCACGGGACAGCTTCAGGTGATCGAGCGCGTCTCACGCGGCGAGCCAGTAACGCTCATCGGTTCCAGTATGGGCGGCTATCTGGCAGCGCTGTTTGCGGCGCGCCACTCCGAAGTCGACAAGATTGTCCTCATGGCGCCGGCATTTTGCTTCTCCAAGCGATGGCCGCAAACTTTGGGTGAAGCGACCATGGAGGACTGGCGGCGCAAAGGTGTTCTCGAAGTGTTCCATTACGGCCGGGGGCGAACGGTCGAGCTGGGCTATCAGTTGATCGAAGACGGACGGCAGTACGAAGACTACGCTCAGGTCGAGCAACCCACGCTCATTTTTCACGGGAAGAATGATACGGTTGTTCCCGCGGATCTATCGGTTGAATTCGCGCGCCGAAATCGGCAGGTGCAATTACATCTGATGGAGTCCGATCACGAGCTGCTGAATGTGTTGGATGACATGTGGATGGAGACGGAGAGATTCTTATTTGGGGATCAGACTGCGGGAGGAAGTTCGACGCGATCGTAGATGCGGCTGAGTGGAAGGGAGACGGCGATGGAGGCGATCTTCAATTCTTCCTCCAACGTCTGGTGATCGCGCAAGGTCCAGGTGTTGTCGTCGGCCCGCGTGTAATGTTCAACACGGGCAGCGTCTTGGGCCACCAAAATATAATCTTTCAGGGAATCGATGGTGCGATAGTGCTGGAACTTGACGCCGCGGTC
>DATHOT010000280.1:0-26815 GCA_035484655.1 Bryobacteraceae bacterium
TTGCTCCAGCGCCGACTCCTTCGCTATGATTCGCGGCGGCCACATGGATCTCAGCATCCTGGGAGCGATGGAGGTGGATGAGCAGGGTAGCCTCGCCAATTGGATGATCCCGGGAAAAATGGTGAAAGGGATGGGCGGCGCAATGGATCTGGTGGCCGGCGCACGGCGCGTGATCGTCGCCATGGAGCACACCACCAAACAAGGCGCACCCAAAATTCTTAAGAAGTGCACTTTGCCGATCACCGGATTGGGCGTGGTGGACCTCATCATCACGGATATGGCCGTAATCCGGGTTACACGGCAAGGCCTGGTGCTCGAAGAAGTCGCGCCGGACGTCACCGTCGAGGAAGTCCAGAAGGCCACCGAACCTAAACTCATCGTCGATCACCCGAAACACATGCATGCATAAAGTAATCGCAACATCGGACGCGGCCGTGGCCGACATTCCCGATGGCGCCACCGTGATGATCGGGGGCTTCGGACTGTGCGGTATTCCGGAGAACCTGATCGCCGCCCTGGTCCGAAAAGGCGTGAAAGGTCTGCACACCATCAGCAACAACATGGGCGTCGATGGCTTCGGAATGGGGCTGATGCTGGAAGCCGGAATGATCGCGTCGCATGTCGGCAGCTACGTAGGCGAAAACAAGCTGCTCGAAACACGAGTGCTGGCCGGCCAACTCGATCTGACACTGGTACCACAAGGGACCCTGGCGGAGCGCATTCGGGCCGGCGGTGCTGGAATTCCGGCGTTTTACACTCCTACCGGCGTTGGAACTGTGGTGGCGGATGGCAAAGAACTGCGCGAGTTCGACGGCCGCACTTATTTGCTGGAGCAGGCCCTTACAGCGGATTTCGCGCTGATCAAAGCCTGGCGCGGCGACCGCCTGGGCAACCTGGTTTACCGGAAGACGGCACGTAATTTCAATCCCATGATGGCTACGGCCGCCAAAGTCACTATCGCCGAAGTGGAAGAGCTGCTGGAACCGGGTGAGATCGATCCTGATCACGTCATCACGCCCGGCATCTACGTCACTCGCATCGTACCGGGCGAGAAATATGAAAAGCGGATCGAGCGGCGAACCGTTCGCAAAGCTTAGTTAGTAATCTCGCCTACTTACACGTTTGTTCGGACCGAGAAACAAACAAACCATCGCTGCGTCCAACGGACGGGCAGCAGCATCACGCCCTCGCGAATGCCCTGTTTACTTTTGCTGGTGATTCTGCTGTTCCCGCGCGTCGCCTTGGCGCTGCTCTTTTTCTTTTCGACTTACCTGGATCGTCCGTATCACAATGCGCTACTCCTTCTGATCCTCGGGTTCGTCTTCTTGCCGTTGACAACACTCGTTTACGCCTGGATGTTCAATAGCGGAATCCCGGTAGTCGGAATTAACCTGCTTTATTTATTGGTGGCAGCCATTTTAGATCTCGGCCTGATGGGAGGCGGTTACCGGTCCCATCGTGGGCGACTTAACTAGTCTCGGTTTTGCTTAGGATCGCTGTGCTAGACTGGGTGGTGTTCGTTCAAGACTGCCTAAGTTTAAATTGCTGATTCTAAAACAGATAATCAAATAAGAGTAGTACATCGTTAGTTATCAATAACTTCCAATAGAGAAGACCCGAAAGTAAGAACCAAGCAGGAGGAGATTACTATGACCAAAACCCTTTTGGTGGCCGGGCTATTGGCAACGCCCGTTATCGTCAGCACTCAGCAACCATCAGTAATGGCGCATACAGAACCGGAAGATCCCAGGCTAAAGCTCATTTGGCAGTATTTTGCCGACCGCGATTGCCCGCTTCGGGATTCAGCGGCGGATTTCGTGGCGGCCGCGGACCAGAACGAGCTGGACTGGCGGCTACTGCCCAGCATCTCGATGATCGAATCGAGCGGGGGCAAGGACTACAGGAACAACAATGTGTTCGGATGGGACTCCTGCCGGGAGAGCTTTCCGTCGGTGCAGGCCGGGATTCACTTTGTGGCGTCGAAACTGGCCAAATCGAGGCTGTATAAGAACAAGAACGTGGACCAGAAGCTATCCACCTACAACCCACAACCCGATTATCTGGGCCGCGTCAAAGCGGTCATGCGAGCCCTGGGGCCTGCCGATCAATCGCCCGGGTCGGTTAACTGATGCGCTGACAGTCGAAGCCGGTTTCGTGAGGGCGTTCTTTAGGTTCCTTGCATTAAGTGAACGCCCAAATACAATCCGCCAAAAACGATCACTGAGAGCAACACAATTAACGCCCAGCGAATGAGCCGTTCGGTATTGGATGTCGCCTTGTGTTCGTCAAGTTTCATCTGCTCGTCGAGGCTCTCAAACATGGAATACCCCCTATAATGCCGTTAACTCTTATGACGCTGTTAACTCACGAGCTAGGGACATTATATGCCTGAAAGTGGGAAAAAGCAGCCCCCTGGTTTAGAGCCCCTGTTACAGGCCCATTCGTTCCAGTTTGCGGTAAAGGGTTTTCCGCTCGATGCCTAAAATTTTAGCGGCACGGCTCTTGTTGCCGCCCGTGGCGGAGAGCACGCGGCGGATCTGATCGGCCTCGGTATCGGCCAGGGTCTCGCTGGCGCTGTCACGGGGCTCGGTCAGCTCGATTGCTTCGCGCACGGCAACCTCGTCAATCCGATTCTGCGGCGCAAGAATGGTCAACCGCTCCATCATGTGCTGGAGTTGCCGGACGTTCCCAGGCCAACTGTAGTTTTCTAGTACGTGAAGCCCGGATTCGATCAGCTTGGTCTTCTGGCCGTAGCGCTCGTTGTACCTATTCAGAAAGTAATGGGCCAGCAGCGGCACATCGCCGCGGCGCTCAACCAACGGCGGCAACAGGATACGGACGACGTTCAGGCGGTACCACAGGTCTTCTCGGAACTTGCCGTTGTCCACCATCTTCTGCAGATCGCGGTTGGTGGCGGCGATCACTCGCACATCCACTTTCTTGCCGCGCGCCGAACCCAGCGGGCGGATCTCCTTCTCTTGCAGGAAACGCAGAAGATTGAGTTGAAAGCCGAGCTCCAGATCGCCGATTTCATCCAGGAACGTGGTGCCATTGTTGGCAGCCTCAAAAACACCCATGCGATCGCGGTCCGCGCCGGTGTAAGCGCCCTTCATGGCGCCGAAGAGCTCGCTTTCGATCAGCGAGGGCGCGATGGATCCGCAGTCCACCGGCACAAAGGGCTGCTGCGCGCGAGGGCTGTTGTTATGGACCATCCGCGCGATCATTTCTTTGCCGGTTCCGGTCTCGCCTTCAATCAATACCGTGGCGTTAGTCGGAGCGACAAGGGAAATAGTCTTATAAATCTCGATCATTCTCGACGAGCTGCCGATCATTTCGCTGGCCGGAAGATCGTCGATCTCAGATTCTTTTTCTTCTTCTTGCTCGCCCAGCGTGGCTTCGGCGCGCTTCACCGTATCCAGCATGCGATCCAATTCGAACGGTTTCGCAATGTAATCGAATGCGCCGCCCTGGGTCGCCTGCATCACCGTTTCCATGGTGCCTCGTCCGGTCATCAGAATAACGGCACACTTGGGATTGTTATGGCGCGCGGTCTCCAGAATATCGAGACCGGTTCGCTCATCCAGATAAATATCGGATATAACGATCGGATAGGCGTCGTTACGCAGGCGCTCGAGCGCCTCCCGCGTGGAAGACACTGCATCCACACGATAGCCTTCTAACTCGAGGAAGGTCGTAATGGTGTCTCTTACGGAGTTATCGTCTTCAACTACTAACAATCGTTGCACTAGCGGAATACCCATCTACTAGACTGACACAGGCGGCGGTTGGGATGCGCGAGAGAAGGCTTGTAACACGACCGTAAAACAGGAGCCTTTGCCGGGCTCGCTGGTCACTTCCATTTTTCCGCCGTGATGGTGCACAATCTGTTCGACAATCGAGAGCCCGATTCCGCTGCCAGCTTCTCCGGTGGCTTCGGCGCGACGGGTCCGGTAAAATTTCTGGAAAATCTGCCGCAATTCCTTGGCGTCCATCCCAATTCCCTGATCTTTCACCGAGATACGCAACTGATCACCTTGAGGCAGACACCAGACCTTAATCTCCGTACCGGCGTTGGAGTATTTCACGGCGTTGGTCAATAGATTGTAAACGGCGTACTCCATCAACTCGCGATCGCCTTGCAGCTCACCTTCCAGCACATTGGTCTGGATGCGAATGTTCTTGCGCTCGGCCAGCGGGCGCGCGCGCTGGATGCAGGTTTCGACGATCTCACGCGCCGAAAATGGCTCGCGTTTCAGTTCCATCTGGCCATCGGATAGACGCTCGACGTCCAGGAATGTTTGGATGATCCTGGCCAGGCGCTTCGATTCCTGATTGATCATGTCGGCGATCTGCTTGCGCTTCTCTTCGGTCAGGGTGTAGCGGCCCATCAACTCGCTCGACCCCTGGATGGCGGTGAGCGGCGTTCGCATTTCATGCGTGACGAAGTGGATGGCTTGCTGGTAGCGCTTGCGGTCGGATTCGGATTTGTGAAGCTGACGGCGCACGATGAAATGTTGATAGCTCGCGGCGGTCACAGATGCGAGCCACGCCGAAGCAAGCGGCGCGAAGTACGGGAACACTATACCTTGGCGAAAAAATAGGAACAACGACGCGTGCGCGGCAATCAGGAGCGCCCCGGCGGCGAGATAAGCCGACGAGCCATTGAGCAGGGCGAAGATAAGCCCGGCTAGAATCACAACCAGCACGCAGAATCCAAGTACAGAGGACGGCGAAGCATCGGTCAGGAATTGGCCGCGTTCCAGGGTTTCGAAAAGCCGCGCGTGTACTTCCACGCCGGGAATCCTGCCTTGGCCGAAAGGCGTCGCAACGCGATCGTAGGAACCGGAAATAGAAGTAACGCCCAGGAAGACGACTTGTCCGCGGAATCGATCGGCTAGGCCGGGATTTTGCACCAGATCCTTGAGGGAGATTTGCGGAATCGGTTCCCTGGTGTAGAGAACGCGCAGTGGACGGTTCCCTTCGCTGGTTCTCGCCGCGGGAATCAGTTCGTTGCCGATCTGCAGATCTTCGGGGGACTCGATGATCGTCTCGCCGCGCACCAATCGAAAGGCCTCCAGGGCCAGCGACCAGTACCGCGTGGTGGCTGTTCGTTCCTCGAGCGGAATCTGCCGGGTGACGCCGTCCCGGGAGTTTTCATCGGCTTCATCGTGGCCCAGACTGTTCGCGACAAAACCGGGCAGAGGGATCTCCCATTGGCCGTTCGACAAGTGCGCCACCAATACCAGATTTTTGGCGTCTCGCATGGCGCTGCTTAAACGCTCGTCTTGGGCCGCATCTTCTTTGTCCGCGAGAACCATATCGACGGCGACGACCTTGGGATCCCCTGACTTGAGCAGCGGGAGCGCCCTAGCAAGCATCGATCGATATCCCGCCACACCGCCCATCACGCTGAAGGTCGGGTCATCGATCGCCAGAATGATGCAGTGCGGCTTCGCTGGAGCGGGCGGGTGGAGACGGAACATCCAATCGTAGGCGTAATCGTCAATCTCGGTGGCGAGCGATGTTCGTCCGGAGGTGACGGCAATCGCGAGAGCAACGGCCAGGATGCCGATGTAGCCGAGAGTCTGCTTACTTGGCGACAGCCTTTTCAATCTCGTCAGCTTCCTTTGGCAGCGCCGCGCTCAGCACCTTGGCGCCATTTTCGGTCACCAGCACCACATCCTCGATCCGGACGCCCAAGCTCTCCTCAGGAATGTAAATGCCGGGTTCGATGGTGACAACCATGCCGGCTTCGAGGGGGCCGTCGACTCCGGGGTCGTGCACTTCCAACCCCACGTTGTGCCCCAACCCGTGAATAAAATACTTGCCGAGCGGCTCGCCGTGCTGGTCCCGGCCATGCGCGTCCATATAGTCGCGGGCGATTTTTGTGAGGCTGTCCCCGGGCCCCGCCATTCGGACGCCGGGCTTCAGCGCGGCAATCGCGGCTTTCTGCGCACCGAGGACGATCTTGTAAATCTCACGCTGCCGCGCGGAGAACTTGCCTCCCACCGGAACGGTGCGAGTGATGTCGCTGGCATAATCGGCGCATTGGGCGGCCGCATCCATGACCACCACTTCCCCCTGATCCATGCGGCGCTGGTTGGCGGAGTAATGCAGGATCGTACTGTTCGGTCCTGAGCCGACGATCGGAGAGTAGGCCACGCCCTCACATCCGCTTTCGATGTAGGTACTCCACAGCACGGAGGCGACCTGATATTCGGAAAGCCCGGGCGCCATCCGTTTCCAGGCCGCGCGGTGAGCTTCCACGCTTACGTCGGTGGCATGTTGGATGGCCGCAAGTTCGGCTGGCGACTTTTTGACCCGCAGCTTGGTGATGAGCGGAACCGCATCCGAAATCTCTCGAAAGGGATAAAGCGCCTTCAGTTTCTCAGTGGCGGTCTGGTTCAACGAGGCGTAAAACTTGTCCTGCTCGCTCAGAGCTTGTCCCAATTCAGATTCGAACTTCTCAACCGGCCGCACCTCTTCGAACCCCGTCAAGGCGTGGACATCCGCGTCTTCGGCCGACGAACGCCTGCCCTGGAAATGCTCGACACGTTCGTTGTGATGGGGCAGGAAGAGCACCTCGCGGGTGGGTGTTACCAGCAGCCGTGCTCCTGGCTGGCTCCAACCGGTGAGGTAGTAGAAATTGGGGTCTTGCCCCACTCGAAATACTTCGTCGCGTCCCTCCACTCGCCCAAACAGCACCAGCACTCCGTCGAGCGAACTCCGCAAGTTTGCCCGCCTGGTCTTGAACTCATCGGGGGGCATCTTGGCCTCGAGCGGCAGGCCGAGAGGGGCCATCAGCAGGACCGCTGCGAGAAGTCTTCGCGCCATGTCCAAAGTATAGTGGTTTCCAGTTTCTGGTTTCTAGTTTCTGGTTCCGGTTGGTCGTTCCACTGAATAGTACTCCTGTACCAATTGGAGTAAAGACTTTAACGGATGCTGACGATGGAGTCTCTAAGGCCACTGCCAATGCAGCCAAAGAGCACACCTTCGGTTGGCTATGCTGAGCTGAAAGCGTTCCTTGCCAAAAGGCGGGAAAGCCAAGAGCAGCGGCGTGAAACTCGCTATCAGACCAACGATGCTGTCGAGGTGGAGATGCTGCAAGCTGGATTTCAGCGGGTGGCAGCGTCTATCGTGGATATTTCGCGGTCCGGTCTGTGCCTACTGTCAGAATCGACCATCGGCAAAGGCTCTCAAGTAAAGATCACGCTGGAGAAGCAGGTCGTGATCTTCGGCGAAGTTCAGTATTGCCGTCCGGCGCGGGGTGGCTTCCACTCCGGAATTGTGATTCAAGACGTGTTTTATCCATCCCGGCAACCCGCCCAGACGCCGGACAAGAATCGAAGCCGAATGCGCGGCCGAGTCTGATCCTAAGAGATTTACCTTAGGTATGGTACAGAACGCAGCAACAGGCTAAACAATTTCAAAAACCAGACGATTAGCTCCTTAGGCATCGCGCTGCAGGGGCTATCGGCGGCCGATCGACTGCAGCGGCTCCATGTGAAAAAGGACGAGAGAAAATTGGCAGCTCAACTGAACAAGCAACGCCTGTCGCCGGAGAAACAGACCCTGGCTTTACCGCAGCCTCGATCCGGGCGCGCGGCCGGTGACGCCCCTTCCACTGCCGCAAACCGGGGTGCGCTCTTCCTTGAAAAAAGGCGTGAAGCTCGCTACCCGACCAATGACCCGGCCGAACTGGAGGTCGTGAACGGAACAATGGGGCCATTAGCGGCGACCGTCTTGGACGTTTCCAAGTCCGGACTTCGTCTTAAACTCGATTCCAGTGTCAACAAGGGCGCGGAAGTAAAGATTACCCTGCAAAGCAACATCGTCATCTTCGGACAAATTCGATACTGCCGGCCTTTAAATGGCAGCTTCGATGCGGGAGTTCTGATTCAAGACATGTCCCATAATTCAGGGCAATCCAGCCCGCACATCGAAGACGACCTACTCTCCCTGTATGTGATCGGCAAAGGGTTGACGGTACCGGAAGTCATCAAACTGAAAGAGCATCTGGTCAACTGCGAATCGTGCCGGATTCGTCTGGGCGAAAAAGACGCGCTGTTGAACCCGGTGCGGAAACGAAAAATCCTGGGAACGCCGGTGGACCCGGCGGACGACTAATTAGCGACCCGCCAGGGAGATTTACCCTTCCAGCTTTTTAGTGCATTCCTCGCCCAATCCAGTGATTCTTGCGTGTGGCAACTCGTGCATGGATTTGGGACTTTCAACGTTCCTGTCTCGTTGGGTGAGATGAATTTGAATGTATGGCTACGCACCATCACATCGGCGATAGTCTGTTCTATTTGAGGCATGTGGCAGGCCACGCACTCGTTGCCGCTGACGCCTGCTGGGTGGTGAGTGTGCTCTTCGATGCTGGTGACGCCGTGCGGGCCGTTGGGCGAATTCGGGCCATGACACTCCAGGCACATCACACTGGCAGGCTTGAGCAGGTCGGCGTTGTTCGCTGTTCCATGAACATCGTGGCAACTGAAGCAGGTCACGCCGCGCGTATACATCAAACTGTTCACAAAATCGTTGCCCTGCATCCGATTCTTGTGCGCGGTACCATCGGCGAAGTGCGTGAACGTCGTCTCGCCCAGCTTATGATCCTCCAATTGCCAGTAATCGTCGAGCTTGAGGCCGGCCCGATAACCGACCGGCCAATCGTAATACTGGCCGGCGATGGGGTTCTTTAAAGGGCGGCCTTGAGAATGGCACTGGATGCAGATGTCGTTCGCTGCAAGGGAATCGAGACGCGTAGGATTCACGATATTGGATCGGCTGGGCTGCCGCACGTGATCGCCTCCGGGGCCATGGCACTTCTCGCAGCCCACGTTCCACTCGGTCACCGACTTGGTCTGAACGTCGTAGTTGACGGAATGACAGCCGTCGCATAACGGGCCGGTGGGACGTTTCATATTATCGGCCGGATAGAATTGCGTCCACCAATCCGTGCCGTTTTGGGCGAAGTACGAGCGCCATATCTTATGCGTGAAGTCCCATTGGGCGGGCAGCGGGTAATAATCGTTCCCGACGCGTTTGAAGTAGCGCTGCTTCCACTTGCTCCCGTAAACGAAGGCGATGTCGTCTTTGGTGAAGGTGACCAGCGGATCCGGTTTTGTCAGATCCGGGATGATGGCATCGGGATATTCTTTCGGGTCGCGGACCACATTGGCCATGCGGGTCTTTTTCCAACGCCCGTAAATCTCGCCGTGGCACGTTTGGCAGGCGACCGATCCGACATAGCGAACCGAGGATCCGGTTTGGGCAGTGACTACCAGGGGCGAGGCTAAAAGGGTGATCAAAACTACTTTGGCGACCATGCAGCCGCATTATACTGGACTACGGGTCCCTCGTTCTGTCATATTCGAAACATCTTCGGCTGGACCGTCGCCTGTGCCGGTTTAGCAATCAGCAATTGTGCCCAGCTCCGGTGATTGTGTTACTGTGAATTGTTCGGCGCATCCCCTAACATAACCTCTCGGAAATGACGAAGAATAGGTGTAGGTAGCCTATAAGAAGTTTAAGTGAACTACCGAAGAGTCTCTAATCCATGAACGTCCGCTCGCTGTTTAGCTTATTCTCTTCCGATTTGGCGATCGATCTCGGCACTGCCAATACGCTCGTCTACGCGAAAGGCAAAGGGATCGTCGTCAACGAACCATCTATCGTCGCCATCAACAAAACCAATGGGGAGGTGGAGGCGGTCGGCCAACAAGCCAAAGAGATGTTGGGCCGCACTCCGGGTAACATTGTGGCCATCCGGCCTATGAAAGACGGCGTCATCGCCGATTTCAAAGTCACTGAGCGTATGCTCAATTACTTTATCCTGAAGGCGCACGGACGCAAAGTGCTGGTGCATCCGCGCATCGTCATCGGTGTTCCGAGCGAGATCACGCAGGTTGAAAAGCGCGCCGTAATCGATTCGGCTTATCGGGCCAAGGCGAGCGAAGTTCACCTGGTGGAGCAAGCCATGGTGGCCGCGATCGGCGCCGGTCTGCCGGTTACTGAGCCGTCTGGGAACATGGTGGTTGATATCGGCGGCGGCACCACCGACGTAGCTGTGATCTCGCTTTCAGGTATTGTCTACTCGCGCTCGGTGCGCGTGGCCGGCAATTACATGGACGACGCCATCATGCAGTATTTGAAACGGAAATATAACCTGCTGATCGGCGAACGAACCGGCGAGGCGATCAAAATTCAGATCGGTTCGGCCTATCCTCTGGATAAGCCTCTGACGATGGAAATAAAGGGACGGAATTTGATTGAGGGAGTGCCGAAAACCCTGACAATCGACGACAGCGAAATTCGCGAGGCATTGTCGGAATGTGTCGCCACCATCATGAACGCCATCCGGGTTGCGCTGGAACGGACGCCCCCTGAGCTCAGCGCCGACATCAGCGACCGCGGGATCGTTTTGACGGGAGGGGGTGCATTGTTGAAGAATTTAGATAAAAGGATACGTGAAGAGACTGGTCTACCGGTGTCTATTGCCGAGGATCCTCTGGCGAGCGTGGTGCTCGGAACAGGTAAAATGTTAACAGACTTCAAATTGCTTCGGAGAGTTGCAATTGAATAGGTAAGGCGAGGGCGCAGGCAGCGGACTTTTGAGCATCCGCATAACAAAAAGTAGTAACGTATGGACTTCTTCCTCAGCCGCTACCGCAACCTCACGGTCCTGCTGATCGTGATTGTGGCGCAGTTGCTGCTGATTGCGTATCAGGTTAAAACCAATAACAACGTCCCTTTGATGCGCGTCTGGGCGGTTACCGCCGTGACGCCGGTGGAGACGGCGCTGGAACTGGTTCGCCGATACACCTGGGGTTTCGTCGTAGACTACTTCGTCCTGCTGAATGTGCGCAGCGAAAACGAAAAGCTCCAGCGCGATAACGGCCAGCTCAAAATGGAGAATCACTACCTGAAGGCGGAGCTCGGCACCGCCGATCGAGCCCGGGCGCTCAGTGTATTCCAGGCCCAATCACCTTCCAAGACTGTCGCTGGGCGCGTGATCGGCAATGGGACCGGCGCCAACTCGAAGGTAGTGTTTATCGATCGAGGTTCCACCAGCGGTGTCGAAAGCGGAATGGCGGTGGTGACGCCCGACGGCATCGTCGGCAAGGTGGTGGATGCTTATCCGACGGCATCGCTGGTGATGCTCATCACCGACCCCACGTTCGCCGCCGGTGTGATTTCGCAAAAGAACCGGGTTCGGGGCACGCTCAAAGGCCAAGGTCATAATGACACCCTAGTGGACTACGTTCAGAATGAAGAAAAGGTTGATGGCGGTGAATGGTTCTACACGTCTGGCGACGACCGTATCTTCCCCAAGGGTTTCCCGGTCGGCCAGGTGAGCGCGGCCCGCAATGGAAAGAATTTCAAAGAGATCTATCTCAACCCCAGTGGCCTCCAGAGCGGCAGTGTAGAAGAGGTTCTGGTTTTGCTGCAGGGCGTACATCAGCAGATTCCGGATGGAGAAATAGCGTCGCCGGGTTACAAAATCCTGCAGCCACCGGCGGATAACGTCGCGGGATCTCCCCAACCGACCGGCCAGCCGACAGCCCTGGCCACCGACGCCGATCGCCTGCGTGAGCAATACAGGCAGATCGGTACCGAGCAGAAACACGTGTTTGGGGAAGGCATCCCGGGCTCGAAACCGCCAGATTTTACGAAGATGCAAGGCATTCGCGGGGGATCGCCGCTTCCCAGCCTTACGCCGGCGGTTCCCCCTAAACCCGCTACTCCGGCCGGCGGCGATACGGGTGCAATAGCTCAAAAGCCGACCGGTTCCCAAGCGGCCGTGCCCAAGAGCGGCGCTAATGGAGGCGCCAATAATGGACCACCCGGGGACTCCGCGGCCACAGCGCCGAAGCCCAAGCCGCGACCGACCGCCCCCATTTTGGTTACTGACCCCACCGACGCCGATCCCGGGTCGGATGTAGTTCCTTCGGGAAGTCCCAAGCCGCCGGCCATTCCACCACCGTCCGCTACGCCGCCCCCGGCCACGCCCAAACCTCCTGTCCCTCGCAATCCATGACCGAGTACACGGAGCATTTGTTAACAGAGCCGCGCAAGGACACGGAGCGTTTCCGCTTCATCTGGCTCCTGATCGTGCCTCTAGTGGCGATCCTGTTCCAGGTATATGTCCCGCGTTTTGTTTCATTTCTCTCCTATCTGGAACTGCCGCTGCTGATTACGGTTCATTTCGCGCTCAGCAGCCGCGCGCCCATCGCTTCCGTTTTTTATGGCATGTCCATCGGACTGGTGCAGGACTCCTTATCGCACCAGCCGATCGGCATGTTCGGCATCGTCAAAACACTGGTGGGTTACTTCGCCGCGTCCGTCAGCATGCGGTTCGACGTCGACAACCCTTTTGTGACCTTCATTCTCAGCTTTTTTTTCTACTTCTTTCATCAGTTTTTTTATTGGGTCCTGGATCGTGCCTTGCTCGGCGAGGCGCTGAGCTTCGATGTCCAGCAGACCCTCATCTTTGGGCTTCTGAACGCGGCGGTGGCTCTGCCTCTCTTCCGCATTTTAGATAAACTGAAAGTAACGGGATAAATCCCCAGGTTCCAATTAAGTGAAGCTCCAAGCCGATCGGGAAGAACACCGGCTGTCAGCCAGAGGACTGCTGCGCGACGACACCAAGTTTGCCTCTGGTAAGATCGCCTTCTTCCAGTACGCAACCGTGGGCGTCTTCCTGTTCCTGATTACTGGCTTCTGGGAGTTGCAGGTACGCAATCCGGAAGTGTATCAGGAACGGGCCATGCAGAACAGCATCAAGGCAATTCCGGTGCTGGCGCCGCGCGGAAAGATCCTGGATCGCGACGGACGCGTGATCGTCGATAACCATTCCTCGTTCAGCCTTTTCTTATCGCGTGAAAATCTGAAGATCGAGCACCTGAAGCCGATCGCCGAGGGCCTCAACCTCGACTATGACGCCTTGGTCGCCCGGGTGAAGCGCTTTCAATCACGCGGCGCTCCGCAGTATCAGCCCATCGCAATCAAGGAAGAGCTGACACCCGCCAACCTGGCCTTTGTCGATTCGCACAAAGACGCCGACACCTTCCCGGAGCTCGAGGTGATTCGCGTGCAACATCGCCTTTATCCGCGCGACGGGCTGGCCGCGCACGCTATCGGGTATGTCGGTGAAGTAAGCGAGGCCGAGCTGAACACGCCCGAGTTCGCGCGCTTCCATCAAGGCGACGTCATTGGCAAAGACGGCATCGAGCGCGAGTATAACGATGTTCTGATGGGCGTCGATGGCGAGCGGCGGGTTGAAGTGGATAGCTTCGGAAATGAGCGGCGCGTGCTGGCCGAGGACAAAGAGGCAATTCCGGGAAAGAGCCTGCAACTGACGATCGATCTCGATCTGCAAGCGGTCGCCGAACTAACCATGGAGAATCGCCGAGGCGCAGTAGTCGCGATCGACCCTCGCAGCGGTGAAGTTCTGGCCATGGTGAGCCGGCCGGCCTTTGATCCAAATCTGTTCGCGGGGCGCATTCACTCCAAAGACTGGAACGACCTGATCAATAACCCGGATCACCCGCTGATGAATCGTGCGATTCAAGCCCAGCAGGCGCCCGGCTCGACATTCAAGCCGATTATGGCGTTGGCTGGGCTGGAAACAGGTACGATTGACGACAACTTCCATGTATCGTGCGGCGGCGGCGGGACATTCTACGGACGTTTTTTCCACTGCTGGAGCAAACATGGCAGCATCGAGTTGCATCGCGGCCTGGCGCAGTCCTGCGACACTTACTTCTACAACGTAGGCAATCGTCTCGGGATCGACCGCATTGCCCAGTATGCCGAAATGGTCGGCTACGGTCACAAGACTGGCATCGATCTGCCCCACGAGGCTGATGGCTTGGTACCGTCCAGTAGCTGGAAGATCCGAAATTTTAGAGAGAGGTGGTATCCCGCCGAGACCATCTCGGTCTCCATCGGCCAGGGCGCAACCACCGTTACGCCGCTGCAGATGGCGGCCGCCATCGGTGGTATGGCCATCGGTGGAGTCTGGAACCAGCCGCACTTGGTCAGGGAGGGTGCGCGCCTGATTCCTGCGCGTCACGCCGAACTCAATCAGGAAAATATTAAGAAGGTCATCTTGGGCATGTACGGCGTAGTGAATGAGCCCGGTGGCACCGGCGTACGTGCCCACTTGGCCGGCGTCAACGTCGCCGGCAAGACTGGAACCGCGCAGTTGGCTTCCAACGAAGTACTCAAAGGCACCAAGATCGGTCAGACTATGAAGGACAATGCGTGGTTTGTCGGATTCGCCCCCATGGAGAATCCGGAAATCGTGGTGGCGACCTTGTTCGAAGGTGGCCAGCACGGACAGCTCGCCGCTCCGATCGTTCGCGATGTGCTCAAGGCATACTTCGACAAGAAACAGAGGCTGGGGCAGCTTCCCCGCGAACAGATCGCCAGTCTTCCCGCGCCTGTTCCCGGTCAATTGCTGCGGCCTCCCACCGCGGTTCCTCCGCCTGCGGGAGCCTCGAATCCCTGATGTCGGCCTATCGTTCAGTTCGGGAATTCGACTGGCTGATGCTGGTGCTGTCCTCGGCCATCTGCGCGCTGGGCGTGCTTCAGATTTTCAGCGCCACTCACGACACCCATTATTCGGACGCATGGTGGAAGCAGGTGATCTGGATCCTGGCCGGCTTCGTGGCCATGTGGATCACCACATTGATCGACTATCATACGCTGCTCGGACAAGTGCCCATTCTCTACGGATTGTCCGTGACCACCTTAATCGCGACCTATGTATTAGGGATGAGCGCGTTCGGATCGCGCCGCTGGATCGGCACTACAAGTTATCACTTACAGGTTTCCGAATTCGTTAAACTGGTTATCGTGTTGTTAGTGGCTCGGTACATGACCGAGCTCAAAACTGATCAGTTCGAATTGATCGATCTGCTCAAATTGGGCGGCTTGGTCGGTGTGCCGACGGCGCTGGTGATGCTTCAACCGGATCTGGGCACAGCCTTAACGTTCCTTCCAATCATGGTGGGCGGTATCTTCTTAGCAGGCATGCGGTGGCAGTATGCGGCCGCGATCGTAGTGGTTGTGGCGCTGGTCATGCCAGTTGCGTATTTTGTAGTGTTGAAGGATTACCAACGAGCCCGGGTGGTCAGCTTCCTCGATCCGAGTCAGGATCCGAAGGGCTCGGGGTATCAAGTGATCCAGTCTAAAATAGCGGTCGGCGCCGGCGCACTCTGGGGAAGAGGTGTCACCAAGGGTACCCAGACCCAGGGACGCTTTCTGCCGGTTCCGCACAAAGATTTCATCTTTTCGGCATTCGCCGAAGAGCATGGTTTTGTCGGCGTCATTGTGGTATTAGGTTTGTATTTCCTGTTGCTCATGCAGATTGTTCAGAACGCTCAAACGGCTCCAGACCGGGCCGGAATGTATATTTGCATGGGCATCGCGACTTTGTTGTTGTTTCATGTTTTGGTGAACGTCGGAATGGTGGTGGGACGAATGCCGGTGACCGGGATTCCGTTGCCGCTGATGAGTTCCGGCGGATCGAATGCGCTAGCGGTTTTTATGTTGCTGGGGCTGGTAAATAACGTCCGGCTCCGGCGCTTTGTAAATTGAAGCGGTCGAGAAACGGCCGGTTCTCGAGAAGATTGAGGGGGTAAGTCAGTTCCACGGACTGCCGCAGTTGTGGTTGTTACCGGGCGGTTCTGGTGAGTGCTTTGGCCGGTGTTTGAGAGAAGACATCTCCGCCTTTCCGAAGCCCAAAGATTTTATCGTCGGTAAACCGGGACAACGGTCCTATGGATCACCCGGCCCTTACCGGACTTGGATACCCTCCGTTTCCTGAGGCCCCCGTCCTCGCGAGTGAAGTGCGGGAGTCTACATGAGTAAAGAATTGGTGATTTCGGCGAATCGCCACGAAACCAAAGTGGCTATTCTCGAGGACGATCAGCTGGTGGAAGTATTCTTCCAGCGTGCCAACGAATATTCGCTGGCGGGCAGCATTCACAAGGGGCGCGTGACGCGGGTGTTACCGGGCATGCAGTCGGCCTTTGTGGATTTGGGACTGGAGCGCGACACGTTCCTCTATGTCTCGGACTTTTTCGAAGAGAACGAGGAGTTCGATCGCATAGCTATTACCCGTGAGGACTCGGGCCCCGAACGTGCTGCTCTTGAGGAACCGGCCGCCGCCGCCGAGTCGAAAACAGAAGGCCTGGAGGAGGCCAGCGGAACCGTTTCGGCTGCGGTTCCCTCGATCGCGACACCGCCCACCGCGCCGCAGGAGCGGCCTGATGAAGGCGACAACCGCGATCGCCGGGGACGCCGGCCACGCCGTCGCAGGAACCGGGGCCGTGGATTTCCGGAGTCGAAGTATGCGTCTTCGGATTCCAGATACACTTCCGACGCTCCCCGCGAGTCCCGTGGGCCGCGCGATTCCCGCGAATCCCGTGAGCCCCGGGAGCCGCGCGAAGCTCGGGAGCCGCAGCGAGAGTCGAGGCCTGTTGAGGCTTCTTCGACTGTGGAATCGAGCAGTCCAGCGCCGGCCGGCGCCGCGCGCGGCAGCGACTTTGCCGTGCTGCCCGGTGAGTCGCTCGCCAAGTATACCCGCGCGAACATCCAGCCGCTCGATGACGCGGAAGAAGAAGAGATCAGAAGCCTGCAGGAATCCGGTAGCGCGGCTGAGCCGGAAACTGAAACGTCACCAGCCAGCCCAGACGCAGAGGAAGTAATCGAAGCCGCCGCGGCTGATGAGCCTTCAACCGAAGACGAAGCCGCCGACGTCGATCTCGCATCCGAAATTCAGGCCGCCGCGGAAGCGGAGGCCGCCACGGAGAACGAAGGGCCATCCCCCGCAACGGCCGACGAAGCGTCTGGGCAATCCGAAGCCCCCGCCCCTCAACTGACCGCCCAAGTCCGCGAGCAAGGCGGCCGCTACCCGCATCGTATGACCCGCCGCATGCGGCGCAAAATGCGTGGCGGTCCACAAGGTGAACGCGGCGATCGTGAACGGGTTGAACGAAGTGAAACGGCGCCGGCCGCGAACGAGGGTGGTTTCTCGAGGCAGGAGCAGCCTCGCACAGTCAGCCGGCCCGAAAGAGGCCCGATGCCTTCGATCACCGAGCTATTGAAAGAAGGCCAAGAAATTATCGTCCAGATCGCCAAGGAACCGCTCGGGCAAAAGGGCGCGCGGATCACCTCCCACATTGCGTTGCCCGGCCGGTACGTGGTCTATATGCCGACGCTCGAGCACACCGGCGTCTCGCGCAAGATTGCCAGCGATGAAGAGCGCCATCGTCTGAAGCGCATTCTGCAAATCCATCACGCCGGAATTCCCGGCGGTTTCATCGTCCGCACGGCCGGCGAAGGTAAACGCGAGGACGAGATCGCCGCCGACATGAACTTCCTGGGCAATCTTTGGCTGGACATTCGGCAGAAGGCCGAGAAGAAACCCGCCCCTATCTTGTTGCATCACGACCTGGACATCGTGCAGCGAATTTTACGCGACCAGGTTACCGACCAGTTCAAGGCCGTCTGGGTGGACAACGAAGAATTGTACGAGAGTGTCCTGGGCTTCGTGCAGCGGTTTCAGCCGGGCTTGGTGAATCGCGTAAAGCTGTACACCCGCTCGGCGCCCATCTTTGACGCCTTCAACATCACGGCTGAACTCGAAAAAGCGCTGCGGCCCAAGGTGTGGCTGAAGTCGGGCGGTTACATCGTCATCAATCAAACCGAGGCGCTGGTGGCGATCGATGTGAACACTGGCAAGTACGTTGGCCGATCGAATCGCCTGGAAGACACCATCGTCAAAACCAACACCGAAGCGGTGAAGGAGATCGTTCGCCAGATCCGCCTGCGCGACCTGGGCGGCATCATCGTGGTGGATTTCATCGACATGGACGAACGCAAGAATCGCCAAAAAGTGATGCAGGCGCTCGAAGATGCCATGCGCGCCGATCGCGCTCCCTACAAGATTCTGCAGTTCAACGATTTTGGCCTGGTGGCCATTACTCGCAAGCGGGTCAAGCAGAGCCTGGAGCGGGCGCTGTGCATGCCTTGTCCACATTGCGAAGGGGCGGGCTATGTAAAGAGCGTGCAGACCATTGTCAGCGAGATCCTGCAGGAAGCGCACAAAATCGCCAGTGCCGTGGAGGGCAAAGATGTCATGCTGCGCGCCCATCCGGAGGTCGCTAAATTCCTCAAATCCAACACGAACAAGTATCTGGAAGAAATAGAAGAGGTGTTGCGGCGCCCGGTTCTGGTGAAGGGTGATCCGCTGCTGCATCACGAGAAGTTCGATCTGACCTGAAGCGTTAGCGGACGCATCGCTCGCCCCCACGCGGCTCGATGCTAAACTGAATGGGCGCGGGCTT
Organism: Bryobacteraceae bacterium; assembly: GCA_035484655.1. Classification (GTDB taxonomy): domain Bacteria; phylum Acidobacteriota; class Terriglobia; order Bryobacterales; family Bryobacteraceae; genus Palsa-89. The sequence goes on from DATHOT010000280.1 coordinate 18,360, forward strand.
CTCGGTCCGCGCGGATCTGTTTCTGCCGACCCCGGAGAGATGGCCGAGTGGTTGAAGGCGCACGCTTGGAAAGCGTGTTTAGGGGAAACTCTAACGTGGGTTCGAATCCCACTCTCTCCGCCATCGACCAGATGTACCTTCAAAGCCAGTTGGACGTTGCGGGGAGCGCCCGGTCCGATGCCTGGGGCGCCAAATCCAACGTCGTAAGTTCCGCCTATTTGTCCTAAATTGCTGCCTTGAACGTTGTTCCCCCTCAAACCTTGCGAGGAATTTCCATAGTTCACGAAATTGAAGATATTGAATATTTCAGCCCGAAACTGAGCTCTAATGTGCTCCGTGATCCGGATGTTCTTAAACACCGAAGTGATGAGATGCTAGTTCGGGGAGACTTCGCAATGGAAAACCCGCCTTTCCCACCGGATGTTCCCGAATAAGTGGTCCGCAGGCCGACCGGCGCGCTCTACCGGTTACTGATTTCCGGTGCCTACCACGTCCGGAGGCCCTCCCCTGGAGATCCTCCCCTGGAGATCCTGCGCCGCTTTCTGCTACGCTTTAAGACGTCCGAGGTAATGATCTATGACGTTGTCGCGGCTCCTCCTGTTATCGCTCAGCTTTGGCCTGTTTGCGATGCAGTTCGGAGGATACGGCGGATACGGCCGGCGGCAATACTCTTACGGCGGACCGAACGTGCCCTCGGAGTTTTATTGGACCCGGCTCCAGTACAATTCCAGCTATGCCAGCGGACAGAGCTTCGGGTACCGGCGTTTTTACGGCGGTTGGTCGCGGGATTATCCAAAGGCCGACAACGATTGCCTGATTGCCCTGCGGCGGCTTACCCACATCCACTCGCCCTCGCAGCTGAACGTGGTCGATCTCAATAGCGACCATGTCTTCGACTATCCATGGATCTACGCCGTCCAAGTGAACACGTGGACCTTCACCGAGGAGGAGGCCAAGCGCCTGCACGATTTTCTTTTGAAGGGCGGTTTCCTGATGGTGGACGACTTCCACGGCACCGACGACTGGCAGCATTTCATGGCCGGAATGAGAATGGTGCTGCCTGACCGGCCCGTCGAGGATCTCAAAGATGAAGACGAGATCTACCATGTCTTGTACGACATCAACGAAAAGTTTCAGATCCCGAGCGAAGTCTACGTCAACACCGGCCGCACCTACGAGAAGGACGGCTACGTGCCCAAATGGCGCGCCATCCGTAACGACCACGGACGTATCATGGTGGCCATCTGCGCCAACATGCATCTCGGCGATGCCTGGGAGTGGGCGGATGACCCGGCGTACCCCGAGAAGTTTTCGGGACTTGCTTTTCGCATCGTCCTTAACTACATCACCTACTCCATGACTCATTAAACATGACCCATTAAGATGAATCGCCCGCGCCTCTTCCCACAGTCCGCCAGCAGACCACGGGTCCATGTTCGAGTTCTTTCTTAAGTATCCGCGTTCGGTGTATGCGCACGGCCAATTTTCCCTATTAGGGGCTTGGCCAAAGTGGATACTGGTGCTGCTGATCGTAGCCGCGGCGGCCGGTCTGGCTTGGCTGATTCGCTCGCGCCTGGCGCAAGCGGCGCCGGTCATGCGCGGTTGGCGAGTCTGGGTAATCTGGGGCTTGCAGACGCTCCTGGCCGCGCTGTTGTTAGTGCTGCTGTGGCATCCGGCGATCACCCTGGCTGAGTTGAAGCCGCAACAAAACATTATCGCCGTGGTAGTGGATGACTCCCGCAGCATGGCCATTTCGGAGGACGGTTCCACCCGCCAGGACAAAGCCGTTAAAGCGCTCGATAACGGCGTGCTGGCCAGCCTCAACCGATCGTTTCAGACACGTCTTTACCGGGTCGACAGCGTGCCGGCCCGTATCGATAGCCTGAAGGAACTGAAGCCCAGCGCGCCATCGACTCGCCTTGGCGACAGCCTCAAGCAATTGAGCGATGAAACATCCGACCTGCCGATCGGCGCGGTGGTGCTGCTCAGCGACGGCGACGACAACACCGGAGGCATTTCCGCGGACTCCGTCAACGCGCTGCGCGCCCGCCACATTCCCATTCACACCGTGGGCTTCGGACGCGAACGTGCCGCGCATGACGTGGAACTGGACGATGCCGTGGTAGCTCCTCGCGCCCTGGCCGACTCCCGCCTGGCGGCCAAGATCACCTTCCACCAGCATGGGTACGCTGGCGCCAAGATCAATCTGACGGTGCGAGACGTCAGCGCAGGTCAAGCCAGCTCTAACCAATCAAAGACGCTGGCTTCTCGAACGATCAGCCTGGGGCCCGAAGGTAATCTACAGACCGAGACTTTGATGTTCGATATCGGCGGCGCCGGCGCCAAGACGCTGCAAATCGCGGCTAGTCCATTGGCAAACGAGGAGAACACGTCCAACAATGCCTTAACCCGTGTTGTTAATGTCGGCTCCGAACCGCGCCGTATTCTGTACATCGAAGGTGAGCCACGTTGGGAGTACAAGTTTATCCGCCAGGCGGAGGAGGACGACCGCATGGTGCAGATCGTCTCCATGGTTCGCACCAGCGAAAACAAGATCTACCGCCAGGGGATCGTCGATCCTAAGGAGCTGGCCGGCGGGTTTCCTGCACGCGCTGAAGACCTTTTCGGCTACCAGGGATTGATCATTGGATCGGTTGAGGCGGGCTATTTCAATCCCGTCCAGCAGGAATTGATCCATGAGTTCGTAGATCGCCGCGGTGGCGGCTTGCTGCTGTTGGGCGGCCAGTTTTCGATGGCGGATGGCGGCTGGAACGCGTCGCATCTTACCGATCTTCTGCCAACCACGCTGCCACTCCAGACGGCCACTTTTCATCGCGAGGCCGATCCGAAGAACGGCACCACGCATACAACCGCCGAACTCGCGCCTGCGGGCATGGATAGCATTATTACGCGCATCGTTGACGATCCCGCCGCGAACGCCGCCAAATGGAAGAAGCTGCCCTACCTGATGGATTATCAGGATCCCGGCACCCCTAAGCTGGGGGCGGCAGTTCTCGCCAACATGATCACGCCCGAAGGCCAAAAACTGCCGTTGCTGATTACGGAAAACTTCGGTCATGGCCGGAGCGCGATTATGGCTACCGGCGGCAGTTGGCGCTGGCAGATGAGTTCACCGCTGGGCGACACCGCTCACGATCTATTTTGGCAGCAGCTCCTGCGGTGGCTGGTTTCCGATACGCCGGGACACGTAGTGGCTTCGGTGCCGGCTCAGATGTTGCTCGACAACGGCGCCGTAACTATGACGGCCGAGGTTCGCGATCAACAGTACAACCCCGCTACCGATGCCAAGGTGGAGGCTCATATCCTGGGCCCGAGCGGTGTCAGCGCCCTGGTGGAGATGACACCGGTGCCAGATAATCCTGGCCAGTTTCAAGCCGCCTGGTCGGCTCCGAGGACCGGCGCCTACCTGACCGAGGTCACAGCGCAACGCGCAAATAAGGAATTAGGCCGCGACGTATTGACCTTTCAGCGCATGGACGGCGTAGCGGAGAATTTCCACACCGAACAGAACCGCGATTTGCTCGAACACCTCGCTATCCAAACGGGCGGACAATATTGGAAGCCCGCCGACCTCGGCAAACTCGCGGGCTCGATTCCTTTTTCCGAAGCAGGCGTGACTACGCGCGAGACCAAGGATCTGTGGGATCTGCCGCTGATCTTTTTGATACTGGTACTTCTGCGTTTTTCCGAATGGTGGCTGCGGCGGAAGTGGGGGATTGTTTGAAATGGGACTCTTCGCACCCTGGTTCCTGGCCGGTCTAGCCGGGCTCGCGCTTCCGCTCTACCTGCATTTGTTGAAGCGGCTGAAAACCGTGCCCAAGCCGGTGCCCTCGTTGATGTTCTTCGAGTCGCGCACGCAAAGCTCGACGCATCATCGCCGGCTCCGCTACTTCCTGCTGCTTTCCTTACGGCTGTTGTTTCTGCTGTTCTTGATTTTCGCTTTCGCCAATCCCTTCATCAACCGCAGCATGGTCGCTTTCTCCAGCAACCGCCTGGTGTTGTTGGTAGTCGACAATTCCTTCAGCATGCGGGCCGGAACAAGGCTGGCCGATGCCAAGAGTGCGGCTATCAACGTCCTGGCCGGAAAGGGCGCCGCGCGCGCACAGGTGGCTGCGTTTGGATCGCAACTGCGGTTCATGACCCAGGCTATACAGGATCAAGCGGCGTTGCGTGCGGCCGTCCAGGCCATTCAGCCCGGCGATGGCCACGGTAACTTCGGCGAGCTGGCGCGGGCCGTGCGAGCCATGGCCGAGTCGATACATACTCCCATCGAACTTCATCTTTTCAGCGACATGCAACGCGGCGAGCTGGCGCCCACCTTCTCGGATATGGCGCTGCCCTCGAACGTCCAACTGATGACGCATGCCGTGATCTCGAAGGCACAGCCCAACTGGACGGTCGAATCGGTGGATGCTCCCGGACAGGTTTGGGGCAAGGACGCCAAGCCGATTCGCGTGCAAGCCGTGATCGCCGGCTACGCCACTCCCGCCGCGCAACGCACCGTGTCGCTGGTGGTGAACGGAAAGACCACCGCGACCAAGACCGTCGCAGTCCCGGCAAATGGACGGGCCACGGTCGATTTCCCTGCGCTCGAGGTGCCGTACGGCTTCAGCCGCTGCGAGGTAAAGATCGACTCCGCCGACGCCTTACCGGTCGACGACCTGCGGCGCTTTGCCGTGGCGCGTTCCGACCCGCAAAAGGCCTTGCTGGTTCATAATTACGGCGATAACCGTTCGCCACTGTACATCGGCGCGGCGCTCTCGGCAGCAGCGCAATCGGCCTTCATCCTCGAATCGATTAACGTCAGCGAGGCCGCCGACCGCCGGCCGTCCAATTACGCTTTCATCGTCCTTTCCGATCTCAATGCGCTGCCATCGCTTCTAGAAAATGCACTCACCCAGTACGTGCGCTCCGGTGGCAGTCTCTTCATCGCAGCCGGGACCTCGGCAGGCGCTCGCTCGCAGATTCCGATTTTCGGCGCGCACATCATCCAGGCCCGCGAGTACAGCCGCGTTCCCGATCGTTTCATGGCGGTCGGATCGAGCGACTCGTCTTATCCTGCGGTGGCCAAGGCCGGCGGATGGACGGGCGTGAAATTCTTATACGCTCTCGATGTCGATCCCGGTGCTGGTCAGAATGCCGCACGCGTGATCGTTCGCCTCGGCGATCAGACGCCACTGTTGCTGGAGAAGCGCATCGGCGAGGGCCGAGTGGTGCTACTCACCTCCGGACTCGACAACATCACTAATGATTTCCCCTTGAATCCCGTCTTCGTGCCATTCATCGAGCAGACCGCCCGCTACCTAGCCGGGAGCGAGCGCCAGGGCGGCGCGCGTTCAGTGGATTCTTTCCTCGAGCTTCGCAATGCCAAAGAAAAAGCTCAAGGCGTGGAGGTGACCGACCCGGAGGGTAAGCGCCCACTCACCCTGGACCAAGCCGCGTCCGCGCAGTCGTTCCAGCTCATCGAAGCCGGTTATTACCAACTGCGCCTCGCCAATGGCCGCCAGGACGAAGTCGGGGTCAACGCCGATCCCAAGGAATCGAATCTGGACGTGATCCCGAGCGATGTTCTCGCACTCTGGCAGGGCAAAGGCGGGCAAGCTTCGCAAACGGAGGCGGCAGCGTCCGGTTCGGCAACGTCCGGCCCAGCCTCGGCCCGCAAGACGCCCGAAAGCTTCTGGTGGTACATGATGCTGCTCGTGTTCGCCGCCGCTCTCGCTGAATCGGCGCTGGCCAGCCGGTACCTCGGGACGCAGCGCGAGGAATAGCAGCGCACGCCCGGCGACCACTAGGCCCGCTGGAGTTCTGCGACCAAGTCCTCCAGGCGATCGTAGCTGGTGCCCGCGCCTTTCGCCATGCCGGATGCGATAACCATATCGCGCACTTGGGGCGACGGATAGCGCACTGTCGTCGTGAGCCGCGTTTTGCCAGCCTCTTCGGTGAACTCGGCCGTCACTACGGGTACAGTGTCGGGAAACTGCTCGAAGATCTCGGTAAACACAAGCCGGCTATGGGGCGTGATTTCGCTGTACTCGCCGTGGAAGGCGACCTCTCCCTTAGGGTGGCGATTGACGAAACGCCATGCGCCTCCCGGGCGTAGATCGATCTCGCAGACGGGGACCGAGTAGCCCTCGCCCAGCCGACCCCACCACTGCTTCACATGTTCAGGTTTGGTCATCGCCTCGAACACCAGGTGTCGCGGGGCATTGAACAGGCGCGTCAAACGGATTTCGTGATCCGAAGGTGTCGTGACCCTAAAGCTCTCGCTATTTGCTGTGCTGGTTCCTACCATGATTCTTCTTCTCCTTCGCTTTCAATTGTTGTACGTAATCGTCCAATCGATCGAGCCGATCTTCCCAGATTTGCCGGTAGCGCTCGGTCCAGTCGGCCACCTCTTTCAGTGGCCCGGCCTTGATTCGACACCGCCGCCATTGCGCGTCGCGCCTCTGCGCGATCAACCCCGCGCGCTCGAGCACACGAAGGTGCTTTGAGACGGCAGGCATACTCATTTCAAAAGGCTGTGCGAGTTCGCCCACTGAGCATTCGCCCGAAAGCAGATGGGCCAGGATGGCTCTGCGGGTCGGGTCGGCAAGTGCTGCGAAGGTGTTGCTTAATCCGTCGTCGGGCATTGTGTTTTACTAGTTAGTTAATTAACCTAATGGTTTTATACAACAGCTACCGAAGCTTGTCAACAGAAAAATAATGACCAGGCGTTGGTCGACGTAGACCCTAAAATTGAGGTGTGAATATGCTTCGCCCGCTTACACCGGAGCAATTGGCGCGTACGGAGGATCGTTTGCTTCATCCAGCGCGCGGAAGCCGAATCGAAGCGGCGAGGAGCTATGGCATAGATTTGACACCGCTTGTTGAACAGTTACGGCTGACGCCGGCCGACCGAGCAAGAAAACTGGAAGAAGCCTCAATGGTGCTGGAGCGAGTGCGTGGGACCGCGCGCCGGCGTTCCTAGTGCAATTCGAGAAAGCAGTTCAAGCGTCGATTTCGTTGTAATTGGCGGTTTCGCAGCAACCCTCCATGGCAGCGCTCAAGTGACCTACGATTTGGACATTTGTTACTCCAGGGTCTCCGGCAACTTACGCCGGCTCGTCGAAGCGCTGGCCCCATTCCATCCGAGGCCGGGGGAATTACCCGGTGACCTTCCCTAATTGGCGTATTTGGCGGAAGTGATGACAACGACGGCAGCCCTGGTCGTCCTGGCAGACGAGCGCTCCGGCGTGGCCGCCGCTCCCACCGCCAGTGCGATATCCTTTAGCTGTCAGCGTCGCCCACGCGGTTGGAGGTTCCATGAGTTCCCGCGAACAAGTTCACGCATACATTGCGCAACTGGAACAACGTCTGCGCTGGAGCACCTTGCTGCGCGGCTTGGCCATCCTCACCGGCGGCGCACTGGTGGCGACGTTGATGCTGGTCACAATCGCCAATGCGCGGGCCTTTTCGCAGGGAAGCGTCACCGCCGCCCGCTTCGCCTTGATCTTGATTTTGGCCGTTGCCGCTGGCGCCGGATTGGCGCTGCCGTTACGTCGCTTGACCCGCCGGCGGGCCGTCGGTACCGCTGAAGCCGCCTTCCCACAATTCCAGCAGCGCCTCACCACCTTCTCGGAGCGCGACGGCCAAGATCCCTTTATTGAGCTTTTGGCTGGTGACACGCTCGAAGTCGCGCACACCGCCGAGCCCAAGCAGTTGGTCACCGATTTCCGAATCTGGAGCTCGCTAGGCGCCAGCGTCGGAGCCTTCATCATCTTGCTCTGGATGATCGCCGCCGGACCCGGTTTTCTCGGATTTGGCGCCTCGCTGCTCTGGACCGGCCCACATCGCGATAAACCCGCGCTCTACGATCTGCGCGTGACTCCCGGCGACGCCGTCGTGCGCCGCCACGCCGACCAGATGGTTTCGGCGCTCCCGATCGGCCTGCGGTCGCCGAGCGTCAAACTGCACGCTCGCTATCAAAGCTCCTCCAAGTGGGAAGAAATCGCGATGCAGTCCCGGCCGTCTGGCAGTTTCGCCGGCGGCTATGAATTTCTATTTGCCGGGCTGCCCGAGAACGTTGAGTATTACGTCACGGCCGGAGCAATGACGTCGAAGCACTTCAACATTCGAGTTAGCGATTTGCCAGCCGTGAAACAGATTCGCGTCACTTATCATTACCCGGCCTGGACCGGCATGCCACCAGAAATCGAGGAGCGCGGCGGCGATCTACGCGCCGTCATCGGTACCCGGGCCGAGATCGAGGTCTCGACTGACCGCCCGCTTCAGGGCAGCCAGATCCAACTCGATAACGGACAACCGATCCAACTCACAGGCGGCCAGAACAACGTTTATCACGGCACCGTGAAGATGGATCAGGACGGCGTTTACCACGTGGCCGGTATTGCGGATGGCCAGCCGGTTCGAGTCAGCGAGGATTTTTTCATCGAGGC
>DATHOT010000281.1:0-41890 GCA_035484655.1 Bryobacteraceae bacterium
GTTCATTTCCACCATCATCGCGTAGGGATCGGGCGTCAACGCCTGCGGCTGCCGCTGTTCGGGTGGTGGATAGGTCTCGGGAAGGCGATCGCAGCAGCATAGGAGCAGGGGAAGGATGGCGACGACGATGCGATTCAAGACAACTATTATGACAGTCTGCGGCAGGAGTGCTAAGCGGTGCAGGAATGCGCAGCACCGTTGACCTGTTCGGACGCTCTCTTTCGGAGGGCCAAGCAGCTGGCGGCCCTGCGTGGTTCGACCCTTAACTCACCTGACGTCAACGCGACCCGGCTTCGACAGCGGGACACGGATTTCTGGCGAGCTGTCGAATGCCCTTGCCACGCTACGGACGGTAGGTCTTGCTGAAGTTGTTGCGCGTGTTGGTGACGGTGAAAGAACCGTCCGATTGGGCCGACAGTTTTATCCAATAGGCGGCGCCGTTGTGCATGGGCGGAGGCGGCGCACCCGGACCGGGTGGCGGAGCAGCCGCCGGTGCCACGGGCAGCGAGGATGGCGGGTCATCGATCGTATTGGCGATGAACATTCCCGGCACCGTGTACTCTTGTCCGCTGAGAAGCGAAAAGTGAAGCTGCCACAGATCATCGAGTCCCGGCGATGAATGCACGGTCTGCATGACTTCCGGTTCGCCGCCTTTCCGAGTGCCGTCATTCATGATGGCGACGCGTGGATGAATGGCGTGCACCAGCACCGGCGAATTCGAGCTGGCCTGTCCATGGTGTAATCCCAAGAGCACATCGACTGTGCCGATGCGGTTATTGGGGCACATCAGCTCGAACTCCTTGTTCTTGGTCACGTCGCCCAAATGAATGGTGCGAAACTTTCCAAACTTGATGTAGATTCCGACCGATTGCGGATCTTCGGCATTGTTTTCTCCAGGCTTGAAATTGGCGCAGTAAGGGTTCGGCGCTCCGGCGCCCGGCAAGGGTGTTTTGATGGTCTCACCGGCGGAAGTAACTACGCGAATATCGAGACCGGCCATCGTGATTTTGTCGCCGGCTTTGACGACGGTGTGTTTCGCATTTGCATAGAGCTGCGGGTAGGTCTTCTGGAGAAAGGTATCGGCCAGCTCACCCGGTTGGGTGTTGGGGCCGTGATCGATAAACTCGCGAATCGGAATCTTGGGAGCCAGCTCGGCCAGGCCGCCGAAATGATCGCCATGCCAGTGCGTGATGATGAGGTGATCGATTTGCTGAAGTCCGGCGTCTTTGATGGCGTCCATGATGCGACCGGCATCGCGCGCCGCCGCTGCCCCGGCATTGCCAGTATCGATGAGCAGCGACTCATGGGACGGCGATACAAATAAGGTAGCGTTGCCGCCTTCGACATCGATCACGTAGATGTTCAGTGTTCCCGAGGTGCGGGGCTGGGCGGTTACGATAGCCGTGGCGAAAACCCAAGGAATGAAAATTGCTGCGCGCATGTCAAGAAAGTCTATCGCAACTGTGAGGTACGCAGGCCGGGGGCCTGCGCCACAGACGCCACCAGCGATAAACGGGCCCACGGACGATGCACACTCACCCTCGCTTGATCCAGGCCTGCGCGAAGGGCGAGAGCGAGCAGCTCATCCTTCTTAAACGCCGCGCGCACCGAGACTGGGCCGTCATAGAGCGAAATGTCGTGCCATCCGAAGAGCCACCTGGTGGCGGGGATGAAGTGATAGGCAAGGGGGCCGCGCTCCAGGTCGATGGCAATAACCGCGCGGCGCGCCAAGATTCGGAAGTTGCGAAAAAGCTCTACCACCTGGTCGTCAGTGAAGTGATGCAGGAGAAGCGAGCTGAAGACGAAGTCGAAACTGCGGGCGCCGAAAGGCAGCAGAAACGCGTCGCCGGCCAGCTTGGGATGCGCGGCTTTTTCCAGATGGACGCATCTGCGATCGAGCGACGTGATGGTGGCTCGTGGATAGCAGCGCTGTAAGACCGCCCCCATGTCGCCCGAAGCTGCCCCGACGTCCAACATCGAGAAGCAGTCTTGGGGACAGGCAAAATCGGCCATGATGCGCCGCAGGATGGCGTGTCCGCCGAGATAACGGTTGATTCGCACCAGGTCGTCGAGATTGTCACGGGCCACTTCGGGACTGGCATGGTCCAGCAGTTCGGGTTCGATAACGCGCTCCTGACCGGCTGACACGTCCTCATGATAAGATGCGGCTGATTATGAAAGATAGGAAACATTTATCCAGACGACGATACCTGGCGCTCATGAGCGCTGCGACAGCTCTGGCAGGCGAGCAAGCTCCAGCCGCTTCCGGCGACGACGATCGCGAGCAAAGGATGAAATGGTGGCACGAGGCGCGCTTCGGAATGTTCGTCCACTGGGGGCTCTATAGCGTGGTCGGACGCCACGAATGGGAGATGGAAAACGAAGCGATTCCGGTGGCGGAGTACGAACAACTGGCGAAGCGTTTCACACCCCAGCCCAACGCCGCGCGAACCTGGGCGAAACTGGCGCGCCAGGCGGGCCAAAAGTATATGGTGATGACCACCAAACATCACGAAGGCTTTTGCCTGTTCGATACCAAGCTGACCAATTATTGCGCGCCCAAACAGGCCTGTGGACGCGATCTAGTGAAGGAATACGTGGATGCGGCGCGGGCTGAGGGACTGCGGGTCGGGTTTTATTATTCTCTGATGGATTGGCATCATCCCGACGGCGCGCGTTGCGCGGAGGACGAATCGGCCCGGCGGCGCTTTGTCGATTACATTCACGGCCAGGTGCGTGAGCTGTGTTCGAACTACGGCAAGCTGGACATTCTCTGGTACGACGTGAATTGGCCGCTCAAGCCGGAAGGGTGGGAGGCCGCGCAGATGAATGCCATGGTGCGCAAGCTCCAGCCCGAGATCATCATCAACAACCGCACCGGATTGCCGGAGGACTACGCCACGCCTGAACAGCGCATCGAGGCTGCCAACCGGGCCTGGGAAGCGTGCATGACCATGAACGGAAGCTGGGGTTACCAGCGGGCCGACAGTGACTGGAAGTCTCCCAGGACAGTGGTGGACAACCTGATCACTTGCGCGCGCGACGGGGGTAATTACCTGTTGAACATCGGGCCCAGGGCGGACGGCTCGATTCCCGACGATTCGGTGCGGATTCTAACGGCGGTCGGAAAGTGGATGGAGAAGAACGGCGATACAATCTACACCGCCGAGCCATGCCAAGTGAAGCGTTCCAGTTATGCGCTGTTCACACGCAAGGGCAACACGCTTTATATGCACGTGCACTTTTGGCCGGGCGACTATGTGGCCATCAGCGGCCTCAAAGCGCAAGTGAAGAGCGCGCGGCTGCACGCCAGCGGCAAAGCGGTCAAGTTCGATCAAGACCGCTTCCGGACTAGGTTCACCGGCCTGCCCGCTGCGGCGCCGGACGATCCGGTGACAACCATCGCGATCGAGTGCGATTCCGAGCCCGTGCAGGACACGATGATGGTGCGCAAAGAACGGCCCCGGCGCGGCGTGAGCGTCTGAACCGAATGGATTTCGTAACAGGCAATATCGGCTGGATCGAAGCGATTTGCGGGCCCATGTTTTCAGGGAAGAGCGAAGAACTGATGCGGCGGCTGCGGCGCGCAATGATCGCTCGCAAGCGGGTCCAGGTGTTTAAGCCGGCGATTGACAACCGCTACTCGGGAGACGAGATTGTCTCGCATACCGAGATGCGAATGAAGTCCGAAACGGTTTACAAAGTTTCTGACATACTGAGCCAACTCGATTGGCGCACGCAAGTGGTCGGCATCGATGAAGCGAATTTCCTGGGCCAGGAGTTAGTCGAAATCGCGACTCAGTTAGCCGACAGCGGTAAGCAGGTGATCGTCGCCGGCTTAGATACCGATTATATGGGACGGCCGTTTCCACCTATGCCCGACCTGCTCACGCTGGCCGAATCGATCACCAAGACGCTGGCGATCTGCGTGCGCTGCGGCAATCCCGCGAAGCACACCCAGCGCTTAGTGGAATCGAGCGATCTGATCGTGGTTGGCGCGGCGGGGATGTACGAGGCGCGCTGCCGGCGTTGTTTTGAGCCCGGAATCCCGAAGCAGGAGTCTTTGGACTTTGGTCAGCCTAAGGCCAAGCTGGTAGAAAATTGAAACGTAAAAGACCGGCGGCTCTTCTAATAGGTTAGAATTCCTGCTAACCTAACTGTCTAAGAGGTACTATGTCGATTTTCCCGAATCCTAGCCCCCAAGGTCCGATTCCGCCATCTGCCCCCCCGCAAGGCGCGCCGCCGCCGTACAATCCGGCGCCCCAATATGCCGCCCCACCGCAGTACGTTTTACCTCCACCCAGCAGCGGAGGCGGATGGAAGGTCGGCGTCCTGTTTGCCGCAGTGGTTCTTCTGATCGGTGGCGGCGTGTATCTCTACATGCAATTGGATAAGACCAAACAGGATCTGGTAAAGACCAACGAAGCCCTGCAGACCCGCATCGACAAACTGGAGGAGGCCACTTCGGTAACGACGCGCAGCAATCGCAAGACGGTCGACGAACTTCGCGAACAGCTGGAGCGGGCGCGCCGTCAGGCCAACGCAATGGTCGGTGAAGCTAAGCAAGAAGCGCTCAAGAAAGTGGATGATACGCGCGCCCAGTTGGAGGCCGCTCAGGAACAAAACAAGCAGCAGCTTAAGTCCGACATCTCGCAGGTGAGAGAGCAGACTGACACGGCCAACAACAAAATCTCGCAGGTGGGCAATGACGTCACGGCGGTCAAGACCGATCTGACGTCCACCAAGTCGGAGCTGGAGAAAACGGTGGCGGACCTGAAGCGGGCGACCGGTGAGATCGACGGTCACAGTGTGATGATCGCAACCAACGGCAAGGAACTAGCGGCTCTGCGCGCCCTGGGCGAGCGGAATTTCGTCGAGTTCACGATCCACAAAGCCAAGCAGCCCCAAAAGGTCGGCGATGTTTCGATTTTGCTGAAGAGCGCCGATCCGAAGAGAAATCGCTACACCATCGAGCTGACCGCCGACGACAAGACGACTGAGAAGAAAGACCGGACCGCTAACGAACCAGTGCAATTCATGACCTCGAAAGCCAAGCAGCCTTACGAACTCATCGTGAACGACGTCAAGAAGGACACGATTGCGGGCTACCTCTCGGTTCCCAAGGTCCAGAACGTCAGAAACTGAACAGGCAGTCGGGGACTTGCCCCACTCATGAAAATTTGCGTCCTCGACGACTCCTACGAACAATCTGTAACCCCGTTCAAGCAGTTCGATTTTCTGCCCGATCCAATCCGCTATCTGGATGGCCACGAATGCGAGCGGCATTTTCTGCACAAAGCGACTGCCGTGCGGCAGGTACGTGAACTTTCGCGGCGGGGCTTCGATGTCTTCCTCAACCTTTGTGACGGAGCGTGGGAGGAGGACCGGCCGGGGATCGAAGTAGTGCAGGCGTTGGAGCGCATGGGGCTGGCGTTCACGGGCGCGACTTCATCTTTCTACGAGCCGTCGCGCCAGGCTATGAAGCGGGTCTGCCATTATTGGGACATCGGCACGCCTGCGTATGTCATCGCGTCCAATGCCCAGGATGTCGAATTCGCTGGAGATTCACTCGAATTCCCCCTGATTGTCAAACATCCCAATGGCTACGCCAGCATCGGGCTGACCAAGGAGTCGCGCGTGGAAACGGCGGAGTCTTTGCGCGAGCAGGCGGCCAAGACCATCGAAGCGTTCGGCGGCGCCTTGATCGAAGAATTTGTGGAAGGGCGCGAATTTACGGTGCTGGTGGCTGAGAATCCCGATGACGAGTTTGATCCACTGGTTTATCAACCGGTGGAGTTTCAATTCCCGGACGGAGAATCGTTTAAACATTTCGATCTGAAGTGGAAAGACTACCAGAAGATGACGTGCGTCGCTTGCGACGATCGCGCTCTAGCGCGCCGGCTGATGGACATGTCGAGTCGGTTCTTTGTCGGTCTGGGCGGTACCGGCTATGGGCGCTGCGACATCCGGATGAACGGTGAAGGCGAGCTGTTCATGCTGGAGATCAATCCGAACTGCGAAGCTTTCTATCCGCCGGACGATTCCGGGAGCGCGGATTTCATTCTGTTGAACGATCCGGCGGGGCATCGGGGTTTTATCGACAAGATCATCCAGACCGCTTTGAAACGCCAGCGCCGGAACATCAAGAGATGGCGCATTAACCGGCATCCGAAAGGGGATTTCGGGATGTACGCGGTGGGCAGCATCGATGCCGGAGACGTGATCGAGCGCTACGAAGAGCAGGCCCACATCCTGGTGAGTAAGTCGCATGTCACGAAGTATTGGAATGCGGGCCAGCAGGAGTTGTTTTCGCGCTATGCCTACCCTGTCACCGACGAGCTGTATGTGATCTGGAGCGGCGATCCGGAGCAGTGGAAGCCCATCAATCACTCCTGCGATCCTAACGCGTGGCTGGACGGATTGAACCTGACCGCGCGGCATCGAATCGCAGCGGGCGAGCAGATCACGATGGACTACGCGACGTTTTGTAATGAGTCGTTGGAGGAGTTCACTTGCTCCTGCGGGTCGCCCGACTGCCGGGGAATTATCCGTGGCACGGATTATCGAAAATCATTCATCGAGCAGTATGGCGGCCACGTGTCGGATTACGTGCGGACGCAACGACGCACATAGCGCACGCACTCCCCGCCTGTTTCTGACCAAGTCGCGTCCTGCCACGGCCCGGCCGTTCTGATAGAATGTCCCCTGACCGTGCATGCCGTGCGGTGAGCGTGATTGGTTTCTGAAGAAGGAGGTTTGAGGAGAAATGATGAGTCGATTTCCAGTTGTGGCGCTGTCCGCAGCGCTGGTGATGGTGCTGTCTCAGGCACACGGGCAGGCGCAAGCGCCTCGATCCACTGCCGATCCCTACGCGAATAACCCGGATGCGGGAAAGCTGCAGTTCCCGCTCGCCGCGCCCGCCGGCAAGGACTCCGGCGCAATAACGAACCCGCCCTCCGGCGCCGCCAACAAAGGTATGCTCGATCCGGCCAAGTGGACCTACGGACATGACTTCGATGCGCCGGCGGGTTCAAAAATCTGGAATCCAGTGAAGATCAAGATGATGAAGGGCGAGAAAGTGACCGGTGGCACAGTCTTCAGTTCCGACAGCCCGGAAACATATTGCGCGATGGCCAACGCCGGCTACGACTTCATCTGGACCGAAATGCAGCACGACTCGCGTGACTGGGAAGCGGTCGGCCGCATGTGGCGGGCATGTCCGCACGCTAAAGCCGTCCCCGGCGTGCGTGTGGCTTATACGGATGAACGCGAAATCCAGCACGCCATGGATCTTGGTGCGCTGGTCCTGGTCGTTCCCACGGTTCGCTCGGTGGAAGAAGGAAAAGCTGCGCGGGACTGGACCATGTTCCCGCCGCTCGGTAAGCGCAGCCAGGGTGGCGGCCAAGCTTTTGATCCCGAAGTGTGGGGCAGTGTCCCGGGCGGATATCGCCAAACCATCAACGACAACGTCGTGCTGATCGAGATGATCGAAACACTCGATGGCGCCAAGGACGCTCGCGAAATCGCCGGGATCAAGGGCGTGGACGCAGTATTCGCGGCCAGCGGAGATCTGGGCAATTTCTCGGGTTACAAACAGGGCACCCCTGACTACGAGCGGCTCATCAATATCGTGCACGACGCGGCACTGGCTGCGGGCAAGCGGCTGTGCGGTCCGTTTGCATGGCGCGATCGGCCGGACTTCACCTGTTTCCAGGCCGGCAGTGAGACGGCCGCCATCTCGCGTGGCGTGGCCGCCGAACTTGGCACCCTGAAAGACACACAAGGCAAGCCCGAGGTTGGGCCCTACGCTAACAAGAAGTAATTGGTCGAACTAAGACAGGGGATACCCGGCGCTAGTTTTCGGCTGGTTTTTCTGCGTGATCGATTGCCATGATGTCCACCGGTCCTTTTTGACGTTCGAGCCTGAGTCCCAACTGTTGACGGATAGCCTCGAAAATCGTAGGACCGGAGGTATCGATCGGCGTCCCGTTGAGGAGCGCGCCCTCGGGCGGCGTTCCCGGGGGCAGTTCCCGTGTAAACTTGAGTTCGAAATCATAGCCGCCCGTGAGTTTGGTTAGGTCAACGACGGGCCGATCCAACATCGTCGAGAGCCGCCAGGCGAAATAATCCATGGGAGCAAATTTAGCGTGCAGAGTCATTTGGGGAAAATGTTCGAACGTATTATCGATCCAGGGATCACCTGCGCTCTTCGCCTCATGCGGCTGCAGCTTAGCTCCGCCCTTATCGACCGTCAACGCATAAATCGGGAGTTCCTTAGTTTCGTGATGGAATTGAAGTTTGAACCGGTCGGCCAGCAGACTCTGAAGCATAAGGTGTAGCTCTTCGATACTTGAGGGCCGCTCTGCCTTGGCGTTGATATCGTAGAGGTCGGTGCCAATCCATGCCGGTCCGCCTGCAACTTGATCGGCTCGGATACGGTAAGCGACCGTAATCAGAAGCTTCAGCGGGACATTGGTTGCCACGTACCGCTCGCCGCCTGGGGTAGGTCGTATCCCTCCACCGCGTCCGCCGGGCTGGCTGGGTTTGAGGGATGCTACTTCGAACTGCAGGGATGTTGTAGCCGCGGGTGGCGCCTGCGCCTGGGCTGAATATGAGTTCAGAATGCCAATCGCGGCAAGTGCGGCAGCGGCGACACAACGCATATTGCTTCGATTATATTGCTTTCGCCGTGGGCCGGCTCGATAACGGTGATAACCACCCCTTGCGTAGCACTTTACGAAACGCCCAAACGCTCCGGAGGTCTAACGGGCGGGGATTAATTAATCATGCCAAACGAACTCAGCGGAAAACGCATCGCGATTCTGGTAGCAGACGGCTTCGAGCAGGTGGAGATGACCGATCCCAGAAAAGCGCTTGACGAAGCGGGTGCCAAGACCGAAATCGTCTCGCCCATGCACGGGGAGGTTCAAGGCTGGAATCATCACGAGAAGGGCAAAAAATTCCACGTGGATGTCGACCTCAACTCAGCCGATCCGCATAATTACGATGCGCTTCTGCTTCCCGGCGGTGTCATTAACCCGGACCACCTGCGAACCATCCCGCTGGCGGTCCAATTTGTCAAAACCTTCGTTGACGATCAAAAACCGGTCGCGGCAATTTGCCACGGTCCGTGGATGTTGGTTGAGGCGGATGTCGTTCGCGGCCGGACAGTGACGTCCTGGCCATCGGTGAAGACGGACTTGCGCAATGCCGGGGCAAGATGGGTGGATGAGGAAGTGGTAGTCGACAACGGTATTGTCACCAGCCGCAAGCCAGGCGACATTCCGATGTTCAATCGTAAAATGATCGCTGAGTTTCATGTACGGGCGTACATGCGAGAACCGGTGGGCGCGCACGGCCGGCCCGACGGTCAATAAGCCGACAGCGCACGAACGGTTACCTTGACCGGCATGGGCTCCGCGCCAGGGCGCTCGAAAACAAGTTGATACTCGCCCAGGAATCCTGGTCCGGCTTGCCAGTAGAACACGCCATCTCTTAGGGTGGAACCGATGGGCAAAGGTCGCTGTTCGCCGTTGACCAGCAGGTAGCCTGTGTCCGCCCCGACCTCCAACTCCAGCCGATCGAGTTCCCGCATGTCGATCGATCGTGCAGTGTTCCGAAGGGCAGGGTGATGACTGGTCGCCTCCGCCTCCGCCGCCATGCCGCCGCTGTTTAACACAGTAAAGTAACGACTGCCTAGCCCATCGCCATGCCCGGCGCTGTCATAGGCCACCCAGCTGATCGTGTGCATGCCGTTTGCAAGCGTGGTTGTGTCGATATAGAAGAAACCCACGGCTCCGTTGCTGTTGGCTAACCCAGGGAACAGTGTCGCGATGTCGCTTCGATATTGGTTATAAGTCGGATGACCCAGCGTGACCCCATCCACGATCACCGTAAGCGTTGAGCCGTCGGTAGCGATGCTGTACGGATTCTGGGTCACCGCCCACCCGAAGTTGACGAATGCGTTGCCCGAGACGATGCCGCCTTGAGCCGGAGTATCGATAGTCCCGAAAGGCTTCGAGGCCTGCGCGTTGTTTACTGCGATTGTTCGATTCCCTAAGTCCTGTTGATTCCCTGCGCTGTTCACCGCGATGGCATGCAGATTGTAAGTGCCATTGCCGGGCCCGGATGAGCCGCCGCTGTTCGGCAAAGAGTTAGTGAGTAGCAAGTAACCCCAACCGCCGCGATAATTCAGCGGAGCGTTCGGATAAGTTGCTTCGACGTCGGGACGCGCGCCTGGAACAAATACCGCGTCGCCGATGAACACCAGCCCGTTCGAGCCGGTGGTTTCGCTGCCAATCGGCTCGCGATAGATCCCGACGCTGGTGACCTCAATGTTATCCAGCGCCCAGCCGGTGACGGGGATCGCTCCGGCGATGCCAGTGGCGTTGTTCACCGGCGTATCGAAGCTGCCAAAGGGCGAACCAGGTGTCGCGCTCGCGACGTTCACTTGGATTTGTTGGGGCGAGCTTCCCGCGCCCGCCGCGGTTACCGTGACGATCCCGCTCCCACCCGCTGTCGCTGTAACCTGAAATGTTCCGTTGCCGCTTCCCGAGCCCGGCGACACGATGATGTTCGGTTGATTGGACGACGCCGTCCATGCTATCGTCGACCCACCGCCGAAGCTTACCGTGATGGTCTGCGGGCTCGTTATCAGCGAAGAACTGTAGCCGAAATTCAGCGCGCTCGGGCTCAGATTCAGGGTGGCCGACGTAGTCCCGGTCTCCGTTACTGTGAACGGTTGGCCGGCGATCGTCAACGTGCCGGATCGCGTGGCTCCGGAGTTAGCAGCCACCTGGTAGGTCACGCTGCCGCTCCCGCTTCCCGACGCTCCGCTCGTGATGGATAAGAAGCTGGCGTTGCTCGAAGCCGTCCAGGCGCAGCCGTTCGTCGCCACGACGTTGACGGACTGTGAGGTGGCGCCGCTGGCTGCGACTGTTGCGCTTTGAGGAGCGATCGCATAGCTGCACAGCAGTCCAAACGCGCCCACTCCGTTGGTTGTTCCGACGTACACTTTTCCGTTGGCCACCGTGGGCACGATAAACTTGTTGCCTGAGCCGAAATGATCGCGTCCGCTAGCGGCCTGATTGCTGTTGTATAGCTCCGTTGCGAGATTGGTCGCGTCGTAAGCATGCAACGTCGCCGTACTGGTATTCTCCGCTGCCCAGACAATGCCGTTCGATGTTCCATTCGCCGAAATCGACGGTGTCGTGCCCGGATAGGTGAATGAATGCGCGGATTTCGACGAAGCGGGCGTCTGGAAAAATCCATTAGCGAACTGAAACGCCTTCAGGGGGTTCCCTTGATCGCCGTAGTACAGCGTTCCGTTAAACCAAGCGGGGCTCGACCACACGCCGCCCGGCAGTGCGCCCGATAACTGCTGATAAATCGCGTCCGCTGACGGACTGAACTTGCCCATGTTGGTTCTATCCAGGACATAAATGTTGCTATCCTTCCCAGCTCCGGCTACCAATGATCGAGAAGTCGACATAGAATCATTGAGCGGCGGAAGCAGCATCAACCCGCCCGATCCAAGGTCCACGTCGCCGTTCGATTCGCTGGTGGTATTCGACATGGTGAAGTAGTCTGTAACAGCGAGCGTCGAGCCGCTGGTCGAAATCTTCACGAATGCGTTCCCATAGTCGCCTTTGTTCGGGAGCCCGCCGGCAGTGAGCGTAGTGTCGAACGTGCCGTTGCCGGTCAGCAGATAAAGATTCCCACTTGCATCCCCAGCCAGACCTGAGCCGGCCGCCCAAATTCCGCCCTCGCTACCGTTCGGAGTGAGGTTGAGCACTTTCACCTGTGCCAGCGTCGTCTCGTTATAGCCAATCACCCAGGCCGTATAGGGTCCGCCGTCGCAATGCGATCCCCAAGTCGTATAAACTACGCCGTTCACGATCAGCAGGCCAGGCCTTTCCACGTGCTGGCCAGGCAGAAATGTGTTCTCCGCGCCGGTTCCAGGATAGGTGGCCTGCACCTCCATCGGTCCACTGAATTCCTCCGATCCGGTGGTAAGGTCGAGCGCGTGCAGCCGCTGATGATAGTGTCCGGAGCCGTCCTTCGTCATCGCGATGGCGTACATCGTTCCATGCGGGCCGGACTGAAGATCGATCACCGGAGTTGCTGTCATACCGATTTCCGGAGTTACCTGTCCGCAGCCATGGTCGTCCGATGTCGTCTCGCCCGAGCCCAGCGTGGATACTTTCCACAGTTGCGTTCCGTTATCGGCGTCGAATGCGTAAGCGCTGTCGTGCTCGGTCACGACATACAGCACATTATGGACGCCCTGGCCGGGAATCGTCACCGAAGGAACGTACAACGGCTGCGCATCCACCTTGCCGTCGACATTCATCACGAACAGCTTCCCGAACGTGGACGATCTGACGTTCGTGGGCGTAAGGATGGTCTCCTGCAGGTTTTGGCCGGTCCGGGCGCTGTCGTTGTGCCACGTCAGCACGCTGGGTTGAGCGCCTAGAGTCGCCTCACAGGCCAGCGCCACACCATACACGATGGCGATATATAAACGCTTGCGGTTGGATGGCATGTCCCTCTATGATCGGCTTCTCTTGATAAACCCGGCCATCAGGCAAATTCCTACATTTATCTTTGCCTTGGTCTAAGATTGTGACGCCGATTCACTGAGTTTATCGCCCAGAGACGCAAATGCCGCCATTTCCCGCTGAACGCGTTGCGGCTCTTTGGCTAAGGTAAAGTGAAACACCGCGCCCGACCCCAGTTCGGATTCCACCCAGATTCTCCCGCCGTGCCACTCCACGATCCGCTGGCAGATCGCCAACCCGATGCCCGTACCGGGAATTTCTTTTCCGTGCAGCCGCTTGAAAATTCCGAAAATCCGGCTGTGATATTGCGGTGCGATCCCGATGCCGTTGTCGCTCACCGAGAAGACCCATTCCTCGCCTTTGAGCTCCGCGGACACGTGAATGTGCAGCAGATCCGGGCCGCGATACTTAATGGCATTGCCAATCAGGTTCTGCAGCAGCTGAACCAGCGAACGGCTCTCCAGCCAGACCTCCGGCAGCGGGTCATGCGTGATGGTCGCTCCGCTTTCCTGGATTGCGGCTGACAGCGAGAAGAGCACTTCGTTGAGAGCGGCCTCGGCGGAAGCCGGCTCCGTCGGCAGCGTCCTCTGCACTCCAGTGTGAGAATATTCCAGCAAATCGTGAATCAAAACGCTCATGCGTTCAACACCATCCAGGATCAACGACACAAATTCATCGGCCTCGGCGTCGCTGGGATCGCGATAGCGGCTGACCAGCAATTGAGTGAAGCTGGCGACGGTACGCAGCGGCTCCTGCAGATCGTGACTGGCGACATACGCGAATTGCCGGAGTTCGTCGTTGGACCGCTGAAGAGCCTGGCGAGCTACTTCCAGCCTGCTTCTCTCCTGTTCCGCTATAGCAAATAGACGCGCGTTGTCGATCGCAATGGAGGCTTGCGAGGCCAAGCTCGCCGCCACCCGCTCCTCGCGCTCCGAAAACGGTGCGTCGCTGCTGTGGCCGAATAAAAGAACACCGACCACGGTATTGCGGCGTGAGGACACCGGCAAGGCGATACAGTTGCTTAGCGCCAGCTTTTCCGCGATGATCTTCACCGAGCCGTCATCGCTGCTATAGCGTCCCTCACTGCGTTGCGCCCAGCGAAGAGGGTGTTTGATGGAGAATTCCGAGCCGGAAATGTCCGTATGATCGCCTAGAACCGCAGCCGCCTGCTCCACCGTGATGCCCGACGCACAGCGCAGGCGGAAGTGGCCGACGGGACTGACGATGTCTTCGCCGAAGAATACGCCCACATCAGCTCCACTTAAATCCGTGCCCGCATCGACCACCGCGGGAAGTAAGGTATCCAGACTCAGTTCAGCCGCCAGGATTTCACCCAGGTGATTCAGCAGCTCGATCTGCGCATGCGCGGCTTCTTCGCCGGCGAAAGCCCTGGAGCGTTCGGCTTCGGCTCGACGCACTTCATCTACATAGTGCTCGACCTCGTACTGGCGGGCGCGAGCGCGTAAGGCCGACTTAACCACCGTAAGCAAAGTCATGGAACGCAGCGGCCGCTCGAGCAACGTAACATTGCCAAGCGGCACGACAGCCTCGAAGCGGCGCCGCATATCGGCTTGCAGCGTACGGCCGGCCGTGAGAATAATGAACGGAAAGTCGGACCATGCCGGCTGGTTTTTGACCCAGTGGGCGAGCGAAGGAAGATTGACCGTGTTGAGCGCCTCATCGGCGATAACGGCCGCCCCGGCCCCGTCCTCCAGCTTGATGCAGAGATCGGTCACATCCGAACAGAGCTCTGCTCGGAGGCGATCCTGCTGAAGTACCGAACGGGCCAAGTCTCCGTCGCGGCCAAAGGGAGTTAGGATGAGTACTCTATCCCGGGACGATTCATTTCGTTCTTCCATGACCGTCCTTCGAGAGCAGTTGATCGGATGCGCCGGTATAGGTTGGCACTCCTGTCAATACACCGTGGAAGTCGGACAAGGCGGGCCCCAGAGAGACACCTTGGGGACCCAGGTGAAATTCCCGAATCATCCCTTCGTGCTTTCCGCTGCGCTTCTTGATCACAGAGATTGCTTTGTGAACAGCCCCTTGGAACTCGAAATAACGCAGCAGGACCACCGTGTCCGTCAGGTAGCTGATGTCGACCGGCGACTGCATATGGCCCAACAAGCCGTGCTGCGCCATGATCAGGATGCTCAAGATGCCCCGTTGATTCAGAAAAGCCAGCAGTTCGTGCATCTGCATGACCAGGAACTGTTCGGCCGGCATGGCGTTCAGATAGCTGTTCAGGCTATCAATCACGACCACGCCACGAAAGTTGTTTTCCACCTGTTCCCGCACGCGGTGCGCGAAATTGCCGGGCGACAGCTCCGCGGCATTCACCTGCTCCAGGGTCAGCTGGCCGTTCTCCAAAAAAGGCCGAAGCGGCATTCCTAGCCCTTCCGATCTTTGAAGCAAAGTGCCGCGCCCTTCATCGAAGGTGTAAATCGCCGCGCTTTCGCCGCGTTTCAAGGCCGCTACCACATACTGCGTGGACAGGGAAGATTTCCCCACTCCGGCCGGCCCCACCAGCAGCATACTGGTGCCTCGATTGACGCCGTCGCCCAGCAGCTTGTCCATCTCGGGGACGCCGCTGCTCACTGGCTGCCCTACGCCGGTATCATCGCTATCGAACAGGGTCAGCCGCGGAAAAACTGAAAGACCGCCTTTCTGGATCATGTAGTCGTGGTAACCTCCGCGAAAATCGGATCCCCGCATTTTCGTTATTTGCAGCCTTCGACGGTCAGCGCCATATTCCCGCGTGACACGCTCCAGAACGATGACGCCGTGCGTGATGCTGTGCACCTGTAGTTCGTGCGACTGGGAAGTGAGATCGTCCAGAAGCAGCGCGGTGCACCGGCGCCCGGAAAAGAACTGCTTCAGCGCCAGCACTTGCCGCCGATAACGCAGCGGGTCCTGAGCGATCAGCCGGATTTCGGATAACGAATCGAAAGCCACTCGCTGGGGATTCAGCTCCTCAATGCGATGCAGGATCAGACGGGTGGTCTCGCTAAGTTCCACCTCCGATGGATGCAAGAGCGTATAGCTCTGATCGGAGTCGAGCTTCCCCTCCGGTGGCGTCAGTTCAAAGATCTCGATTTGGTCGAGCGACCAGCCGTGCGAGCGCGCGATGGCTCGCAGCTCTTCCGCCGTCTCCGACAACGTGATGTACAGGCATTTTTCGCCGAGCTTGGCGCCCTGCAGCATAAAGCCCAGCGCCAAGGTGGTTTTGCCCGTCCCCGGATTTCCTTCCAGCAAATAAATCCGGTCCGGAGTCAAACCGCCGTGGAGGATTTCGTCGAGCCCGGATACGCCGCTCGAAACACGGTCCGCAACTTGTGGTGCCTCTTCGGTATGGGTCACTTATTCATCACTCCGCATCGTTAGACTCACCGAAGTCGGGCGTTGTTACAGGTGGTAACAGAAGACTGGAGTGATGCGGGCTGCTGATGCAACAGTGTCGCGCTAACGGCTAAGCCACCGGTCAACGATGCCGCTAACCGCGTCTAGGAAGGGTCGAAATCCGAGCGGCTTTTTCACATACTCCCGCGCGCCAAGCGCAAGCGCGCGCTGGACCTCTGCCTCGTTTCCGCCGGAGCTAAAGATCACTACCGGCACATCCCGGCTTTGATAGCGCTCCAGCACCGTATGACCGTCGACTTTGGGCATATTGAGATCGAGGATTATAAGGTTCGGCTTGCAGTCGGGCGTCGTGAGCGTCATCAAGGCCTGCTCGCCGTCCCTTGCGACACGAATCTTCAGAGGAATCGGGTATTTGGACAGAGCCTGGCGAGTAAGCAGCACGTCGGCGGGATTGTCCTCGATAAGAAATACTTCCGGGATTTCCATACAATTCCACTTAGGACGTTCGCCCAGAGATAGTCACCAGACTCCTTGATGGTTTGATTCAAACAAGAGCTTTCAGTTACGTATCTGCCGCAAATAATCGAGCTAACCGTTACAAGTCGCGCGGTTTTAGTGCAGGCCCACGTGGCCGCGCACCGATTGGATCAACTTCGCAGAATCGAAGCCAACGCCATCCTTGAATACGAATGTGACATTCTCGATGTCGGCGATCTCGCGAACCGGATTTCCTTCCAAAACAACAAGATCCGCTTGCTTCCCGGTTGTGATGGACCCGATGAGATTGTCCAGGCCGAGAAACTTCGCGCCGTTGAGGGTGGCGATTTGAATGGCCTGGGGCAGGGAAAAACCTCCCTCCACTAGCAGCTCGATGTTGCGTTGATCTCCAAAACCGGCGAGCGCGCTTCCGTTGCCGGTGGGATCGCAGCCGGCCATCAACAATCCGCCCGCTTTAACAAAAGCCCGCTCAAACTCGACCTCTTTTTTGACCCTCAGCGGGCCTTGTGCGCGCGCTTGATCGGAGAGCCGTTCCCGGCCGGCCATATAGTTCAAGGCAGCCGACGCCGAGAGCGCCTCCAAGAACCGCGGCTGCAGCGGTGGGGCGTTCTCAAAAACCGCCAGCGTCGACGTCACAGCGACCTTGTGGCTCACCAGTTCACGAATGGTGCGCTGCACCGGTTCGCCGTTGATATCGAGTTGAGCCAGCGCTTGGGCGGAGGGGCCAGGAGGGCAAACATCCGGCTGCTTGGCCGGATCGAACTCCGAATCCACGATCAGTCCGTGCTCCAGGTTGTCGATGCCCAGCGCGGCAGCCTCCCGAAATCCGACTGAGCAAAGATGCCCCGTAATTTTCAGGCCGCGGGCGTGCGCGGTGGTGAGCGCTGCTTCCAGTTCGCCGCGCGTGATGTGCATGTAAGCTTTGAAGGAATGAGCGCCCAAGCCGGCCCAATATTCTACGAATCGGCGAGCGTCATCGGGCGTATCGAGCTCGGCCATTTGCGGCGCGAAACTGCCGTGTCCTTCCAGATAACCTACCGTGATGAGCATCTTGGGGCCCGGCATACGGCCGTCGTCGATCATCTTCTTGATGTTCAGGTCGGTGTAAGGCTCGAGCGTGCCGGCCGTGCGCGCTGTAGTCACGCCAGACGCCAGATACAGCCTCGGGAAGCTCATTCCGTGCTCGATGTAGAGCGGCACTCCGGCGCCGGACGGATAAAACAGATGCTCATGCATGCCGACCAAGCCAGGAATCACGGTGTGATTGCTGAGATCCATCCGGCGAGCGCCGGCCGCCGGTTGTACGCGATCCGACGGACCCACGCTTTGGATGCGTCCATGATCGATGACGATGGTCTGATCTTCTACGGGCGGCGCGCCGGTACCATCGATCACGCGCACGTGCTCCAACGCAATCACCGGATCGTCGACGGCGATGAACGGCTTCAGGCCCGGCGTAAAGATCTGCTGCCCGCGAGCCGCCATCGCGGCGGCGATGATCAGAGAAAAAACTCGTTTCGTCATACGATGGAACAAGCAGTATAACCGATCGGTATGCGCGCGATTCTCACGTTGGTGCTCATCCTTGCTGGAGCGATTCGCGGCCAGACCTGCGGTCAAACCCTGCCGGCGGACCAGGCGAGCCATGCCATAAGCGACGCCATCAAAGTGGATGTCGACCTGGTGAACGTGCTTTGCAACGTCTACGATAAGCGCGGCGCGCTCATGACCGGCCTTAGCCAGGAAGACTTCGAAGTTCGAGAGGACGGAAAGCAGCAGCAGCTTCGCTACTTCGCGCGGGAAACGAATCTGCCTCTCACCGTGGCCTTGCTGGTGGATGTCAGCGGTAGCGTCCGGCGATTCGTGGAATTGGAAAAGGATACGGCCGGGCGATTCTTCAGAGAAATCCTGCGTGCTGAGGATCAGGCTTTACTGATCGGGTTTGGCAGCAGAATGATCCTCTGGCAGGATTTTACGTCGTCGGCGCCGGCGCTGCAGGATGCTCTGGGCCGAATGCGCGCAATACCGTTTCGAGGACTTCCTCCCCTGGGCCAGCCGATGCCGGGCACGTTGCTCTATGACGCGATCTATGGAACCGCCCATCAGAAATTGAAAGGCGTGCCGGGGCGTAAAGTTCTGGTGGTTATTTCCGACGGCCTGGACAATGGCAGTCAGAAGAAGCTGGAAGAAGCCGTAGCCGCGGCGCAGACCACTAACACGATCGTATACGGAATCTGCTACCAGGCGGGCTTCGCCGGCTGTTCTTTCTTGAATAACCTGGCCGAGCCCGCCGGCGGCCGCGCATTTAAGGTAGACGTCAAGACTTCGCTGTCTGAAATCTTTCAGATCATCGAAGCGGAGATGCGCAGTCAATATGCATTGGGCTACGTGCCCATCAATCGGGCCCATGACGGCAGTTTTCGCAAGCTGCAAGTGCGAGTGCACCAGCCAGGCTTGCGGGTGCGCACTCGCAAAGGATATTTCGCGCCGACCACCCCTTAGCCGTCATCGTAGAAGAAGCGTCTAGGTGTTTTCCCCGAGTGCGACCAATACATTCCCCTTATTCCCCTTCCGTCGGAAAGGTCCGAATAATCGAGTAGTGCTGATTTTCGTCTGCCCGATAGTCTGTTCAGAGGTCCGGCCATGAGCTTGCATGTCGGCGAGGCTGTTGGAGACTACCGCGTTGTCGGCATTATCGGCGCCGGCGGGATGGGTCAAGTCTTCCAGGTCGAGCACAAAATCACGAAGCGCAAAGAAGCCATGAAGGTTCTCATCGCCGACTTGGCGGACGATACCCAAGTCCAGCGTTTCAAGCGTGAAATCGAGGTCCAGGCGCGTCTCAATCATCCCAACATCGCAGCCGTGCACAACGCGTTCCGGCTGAAGGATCGCATGGTACTGGTGCTCGAGTTTGTAGAAGGCCAGACGCTCGAAAGCCTTCTGGCACAGGGCCGTCCGCCGCTCGAGACCGGAATCGATTACATCCGCCAGACTCTGGAGGCGCTCCATTATGCGCACCACAACGGCGTCATCCACCGCGACGTGTCACCGGCGAATCTGATGATTACCGATAACGGGCTGGTCAAGCTGATGGACTTCGGAGTGGCGAAATCGCTGGGTGACTTGCGGCTGACCGACGGCGGCTCGATGATTGGATCGCTGTACTACATGTCGCCCGAGCAGGTGAAAGGCGCCACCGATCCCGACCCGCGATCGGACATCTACTCCGCCGGCGCGATCCTCTATGAAATCGTCACCGGCAAGAAACCGTTCGATTACCAGGACCGCTTCTCGCTGATGGTCGCGCAGGTGGAGGAGCAGCCCCGCCTGCCCACCTTGGTCGACCCCGAGCTTCCCCCTGAGTTGGACGACATAATACTGAAGGTGCTCGCCAAAGAGCCCAGCCAGCGGTATTCCTCGGCCCAAGATTTTCTAGCGGCGCTCGACTTTATCAAGCAGCCGGTGGCCACGTTGGCTTCTAAACCGCCGGTCCGCCCGAAGCGGCGTATGATTTCCGAAACAGTGGCCGGCGTGGCGGTCCTGCTGATTTGTGCCCTGGCAGGGGTTGGCACGGTTACGTGGAACCGACTGAACCAGCCAATAGCCTCGCCGCCAGTAATCCTGGCTGTTCCGCCTGCACCGGAGAGTCTGGCGGCGATTCCACCCGACCTACCCGCCCAGCCCGCTTTGGAGCAGTCTACTGCCCCAGTTCAGCCCCAGGAGTCCGCACCGGTCCCCAAGCCGGCCAGGAAACAGCTTGCTACAGCCGGCAAAACGAGAACGGAGCCGGCGCTGGCGCCAAGAGTGACGCAGCCGGTCGAACCCAAGCCAGCCGAAGGGCAGCAGGCCGAGGTTCAATCATCCGCGCCACAGCACGCTGAGGCGCCCCTCCCGCTGCCCGTGCCCGAAGCGCAGCCCTCGGAGCCCAAGAAGGCCGGCTTCTGGAGCAAGCTCAACCCCTTCCGCGGGAAAGCATCCAAAAAGAAAAAAGACGATTCCGCTTTACGGGCTCCGGGTGATGCTCCCGCCGAAGGCCATCAAGAATAAGAAAATTGACGCTAGAAGATGAAGCTCAGACCGCCGCGCAGGGCTCGCGGTTGCTGCATGAGCAGGACCCGTTGGGTACCGTCTGAAATCGGAATATAACCCTGCGCCAGGCCGTTGCGCATCTCAGCGGTGGCCTCCAGACGTCCAGGGATACCGGGAAACGAAGGAATCGGCTGGCGCACCCGAATGTTCAAGCCGCCTTCCGGATAGGCGCTCTGGGTCAGGTAGAAATGGCTGGGCATGATCGTGCTGTAGTCGGTCCACTCATAGCTTCCGCTGATTTGGGTGCCTGTCACCGGAAGCGTCGCCGAGGCACGCGCCGAAGCCCAGAAGCGCTGGGCGGTGTGCATAGTGGACCGCAGATCGGCGGCTGTCTCGAGCACCCCGTGATCCGCCAGCGCCAAAGCCCCACCGCGTCCCACCGACGTGCCCACCTGTAACCGGTCGCCCATGGAACGGGTGACCGAGGCGGCGAAACCAGTCCGCTGAAAGCTGCCAATGTTTAAAATTCCGCTGTTAGAGGAAATATCGGGAAGCACGTCTCCGATCGCGAACGCGTCTCCGGAAGGAGCTGCAATCGTCATGGCCGCATTCGTTACGGTCTCCCGATATCCCGTCAGGTTGAAGGTGGTGGACCGCAGCTTCTTTTCATACCCGATCTCCACATCCTGGGAGCGTTCAACCGCGCCACGGCCATTGAGGAGAGACAAACGAGGCAAAATCGAGAGCGCGGCCAAGTCTTCAGTCAGAGCGGTCTGATCGCCGCGAACGCTAGTCTCATTTCCGTGCCCGTCTTCCACTAGCAACTGGGTGGGAGGCGCTCCGGAACTATAGGCCAGTTGAAGCGCTCCTATATTGCCGAGGTCGCGGCTGAGCCGCACAAACTTGCTCATGTAATTCAGGTGATCCAGCAAGGAAACCGAATTGAGCGACATGCCGTAGTCCAGGGTCAGGTCATCAGAGAGAGCAACTTTTTCCCGCATGGAAAGCGACATCGTTCGCAAAGCGGGGCCGCTGTCCGGCTGTCCCGTCAATTCGCCCAGGTTGCCTCGGGCAGACAGAAAAACCTGCTGCATGGTAAGCGCGATTTCCGGGCCGCCTCCGTCGCGGCTGTAACTGGTGCGGAAACCACTCGCGGGAGTTCCCCCGCGAGCGCTATTGCCGACGTTGCCGCTGAGTTGAAGCTGGTGGCGTCCCCATACGGATGTGGCCAGCGCAAAAGCCGTACCGAGATCGGTTTGGGACATCGTGCCCCCGAGCGAGCCGGGATCTCCACCTGAAACACTCAGCAAGCCGCGAGTATCGGTGAATACGCTACCCACTGCTTCGTCGCGTTTATCGGGATCGGAACCGCTTTGGTCGGGCAGCAAGCGCAGCACCGGGCGTGTAGCGGACGACGCTTTCAGAGTCCATTTCCAATCGTCGCTCATCAGGGCGCCTTGGCCGGGTGCGACATAAACCAGCTCGATCGAGCTCAACACGCTCGCCAGATCTACATAGAGCAGGCTTTGCATGCCCGGCTGGACAGCAATCTTCTGCTTCATTGCGGGCACGAAGCTCGCCAGGCTGACGCGCACCGAATAAAGGTCGGGCGTGAGCAAACTGAATCCGAATATGCCGCGCTCGTTGGTGATGGTTTTGAGGATCAGCCGCTCGGAGTGATTAAAGAGCAGGACGGTGGCGCCCATTTGCGGGACACCCGTCGAATCTCGGACAAAACCTGCAATGCTGCCGGCCAGTTGAGTGGGCTCCGCGGAGAAGCCTGCCGGCGCCGACAACACCAGCACCGCCATCCAGCCACTCGCGAGTTTTAGCCGACCGGTCATCGTCCAGTCAAGAGCGCAGGCGTAACTCCGCCTACCTATCCTTTACTTTACCGTAAAGTTAGCGGAAGGTGTCAGGACCTGATCGCGGTTCTTGTCCGTTACCTTCATCTTCAACGTGTACTGTCCTGGTTCCAGAGTCATCAGCGGGAGCAGTTTCTCCACCGTTACCTGTTGCGCCGATGAGCCCGGTATCGTATTTATCTCTTCGGTATAGTCCAATACCGGCTTCTCGACACCGCTCTTCATGATCTCGTATTGAATGGAACCACTAGGTTTCTTGGTCTTCTCATCCGGGCCAAAATTGTAGAACTGTGTATAAATTCCGAGCTTCTCGTTGCGCTCGAACGTATCGTTCAATCTGGGGCGGACCTTGGTGTCACCGATCACGAATTGGCCGCTTCCGATGCTCTTGGTCGGTACTTTCTCGATGAGATCCGCCAGAATCAGACTGCTCGAAGACAGCTTCTCTTCGTCATAATGCGGGACGTTCAGCGCCATCGGATAGCTAGTCATACCTCCACCCACTACATCCTTGCAGACCACGTTCAGCCGGTACATACCGGGAGCCAACGGAACTGCCTTCTGATAAATAGAAGCTCCCTCGATCGCCTTGCCCAACAGATCGGAAGGGACCTCCACGCTGACGACATCTTCGAAGGTGTTAATAACGCGGCCGGCGAGATTACTGATGCGCGCGAAGATATTCACCGTCGCCTTGGCTACGCCATCTTTCTGCTGGAATTGGAGGTCTTTGCGATCAAACTGAATGGTGACGGTGGATAGGATTGTGGAATCGGTGACCTTGATGTAATCGGCCTGAACCTTAAACGGCAGAGTGTTATACCGGATGGACGAAGTGACCGCGGCTTCCAGGTCCTTGAATTTCACGGCGGGCGGCTTTTGCAATTTGGCGAACTGCTCCAGGCGCGTGAATTCGTTCATGCTTTCGGGCAGAGGTCCGGCGCCAGTGCCGAGGTGCGTGCCGTCCGTGCGTTGGAAACGCTGGGTCTTGTCGGCCAAGCCCATTTGTTCCATCATCGTCAAACCAGCGCCGGGCACATACAGCAAGGCGTCCTTTTCCGACGGGTCCATGGACATGTGATATTCGCCGCTCATTGTGGTGTCGACGAACTCGATGTTGATGTCATTGCCGATTCCATCGATGTAGCGATAGCGCCACTTCTCAAACGGGTATGTGGAAGTAGTGCCGCCGCCCTCTTCGAAAGGCCGTTCGTAGGTGCCGCCTGAAGGATGGGATTCGATTTCGTCGGGTGGCCCATAAACGATGTAGGTGCGGCCGCGGTCGGTCTTCCAGCCCGGGATGCCCGACGCGTAATGCTCGTTTGCATAAGCGATGCGCCGGTAATGCTCTTCTTTGAACTCGTTTTCCTCGGTATCGGGAGTGGGATCGCGACGCAGCCAGAACTGTTCGATGAACTGCTCCCGCTCGTCATCGGTGCTCAGCCGTTTCCAGGCCTGCCGTTCCTCGTCGGTGATGATGTAGGTGACGTCCTCATTGAGCCACTTCCGGTACGGGGTTTCCAGCTCTTTCCGCAGCTTTTCTTCCTGTTTCTTGCGCTGCTTCTCGGTCATCGGCTTGGCTACGGTTTCGCGCTTCTTTGTATCCGAAACGGGCTTTTTGTCGGTATCGGTGGGCTGCGCGGCGGGTGCCTGGGGCGGGGCTGTTTGGGCCGCGACGAACAGGGTTGTCACTGAGCCGCAAATCAAAAAAAGCCTTGTTTTCATACAATTCACCACCCTAAGCCGAATCCGGTCTACTCTATTCTAGGCCCATTCCCCGAAGGGGTCAAGGGACTGACGCACCACTCGGGGGTGGCGTTTCATCGGGTCTTGGGCTCGCGTTCCGCCTCGCGCAGCTCGGTTTGGCAGGCCATCGAGGCAGGATTCGGCCCGCAAGCCGCTCGAAAATGCTCTAAAGCGTCTCGAAAAAGGCCTAAATTGCGCTCTACGACCCCCATTTCGAACAGAATTGTGGGGTCCCCGGGACCGGCGGCGAGTGCCTGCTGAAGGTACGGCCGCGCTTTGGTCCAGTCCCGCCGGCCGATGTAAAGCTCGCCCAGAGCCTGGGCCGCCGGGGCAAATTTCGGATCGGCGGCGAGCGCAGTAGTCCATTGCCGAACTGCCTCATCGGCTTTACCGGCCCTCAGATATGCCTCACCGAGGGTGCCGCGGGCCGGTAGATTCTCGCGATCCAGCTTGAGGACCCGCTCGAAACCGCGGATGGCCGCATCGAGACGTTCAGAGTACATGGCGTCGAGGGCGTCATCGAACATCTGATATTCGGCCAGGCGATCCTTGGGATCGGGCCCCTGGTCCGACGGCGTTTTCGCCGAACCGCCGGCCAGATATCCTAACGATTGCAGCGCCGATCTGGTTTGGCTGGACGAATCGGGCGCGGGGGCCGGTTGAGCGCTCGCATG
Source organism: Bryobacteraceae bacterium (assembly GCA_035484655.1). Classification (GTDB taxonomy): domain Bacteria; phylum Acidobacteriota; class Terriglobia; order Bryobacterales; family Bryobacteraceae; genus Palsa-89. The sequence continues at coordinate 24,733 of DATHOT010000281.1, forward strand.
CCTGGCTATCAACCTGGTGAGTTCGGAGCGAAGCATTGCGGCTTCGGCGGAGTTCGCGCGAACGACGTTAATTTGCTCGCGGGGATCTTTCTCCAGATCGAAAAGCTCCGCGCGCGGCGCTTGGATATATTTCCAGCGGCCCATGCGCAGGCTGCGAAGAGCGGCCCAATGGAACGAGTCGCGCGCGTAGACGCTTTCGCCATAGACCGCGTGCTGGTCGTGGGTTAACTTTAGCAGGCTTACCCCATCGAAGGATGGCGGCGCCGGCAAATGCAATGCGTCCAGGATGGTCGGCGCGACGTCGATCAGCCCGGCAGGCTGGCTGACCCGCTCGGGGTACTGGCCTGCGCCGTCGGGCCAATGCACGATCAGTGGAACGTGCAGCGTGCTCTGGTAAATGAAGTAGCCGTGACTCAATTCGCCGTGGTCTCCCAGGCTCTCTCCGTGGTCGGAAAGCAGAACGACCAGCGATTTCCGCCACCAACCGTTTTGCGCAAGCGATTGCTGGAAATGCCCCAAAATCTGGTCGACATATTCGATTTCCGCATCGTAGCCCGCCGGTTCGGGTTCGTTGGAGCCTTTGGCTGGCCGCAATTTATAGGGCGTGTGCAGATCGAAAAGGTGGATGAACAGGAACACCGGCTGGCCTGGGCGGGCAGCCAGCCACTGGGTCGCCGCACGCAACACGATCGCCCCGTCGCGCCTCACGCGTGCTGAATATGGATTCGCCGGGCTCCCCGCTTGGGCACCGAAAGGACTATCGTATTCATCGAAGCCCCGATCGAGGCCGAAGCGGCGGTCGAGCATGTTGCTTCCGACAAATGCGGCGGTTTTATATCCATGCGATCGCAGAATCGAAGCCAGAGTGACGGCGTTCGGCGGAACCTGTTCGGCGTTTTCCTCGACCCCGTTCTCAAATGGATAAGTCGACGTGAAAAGCGATGTGTGGGACGGCAGGGTGAGAGGGATTTGCGAGTTCACTTCGGTGAACACGGTTCCGTGCTGCGCAAAAGAATCGATGTTGGGAGTCCGGATCTTGCGATAACCATAAGCCCCCAGATGGTCGGCGCGAAGAGTGTCGATGGAGATCAGGATGACGGGTGTATCCTGCGCGATTAGGAGCCCCACCGAGAAGGCAATAACGATCAGGCTCTTCATCGTTTCCAGCATAAGCCGAAGAGCACCGCGGAAAGGCTCGAACTAATCACGAACCAGGCCACCCAGGGAAGACTCAGAATGGTGGCCTTAGGATAGTGAATGTGGATGGAGCGGACATCTTTAAAGCGGAATTTCAGATCTCCAGAGGTTGGCTGGAGGGGCCGCACGCGCCAGCTAATCTGACGGTCGTGCAGAATCCGCACGCCCGGTGTCTCGATGACCATGCCGGGGGGAGCGACCAACTGAACTGAAGGCATGGAAGCGTCCTTCATCTGAATCGTTACCACCGACGGCTCTCCCACCGGCAAAGGCGCCCGCCCGTAAATAGCGTTCAGGGGCGGAAAGAGAAACAGGAACAGCACGGCGAGGATTCCGGCGGGAATAATCGCCAAACGCAGGAGGCGAACGTTTTCGCGCAGCAGATCGCGTTGCGCGCGCAGCACCAACGCCGGGGACTCGATAAAAAGTCCCAATTCCATCACATGGGCCCAGACCCGATTCACCGAGCTGCGAACCGGCATCTTTTCGGACAACCGGCGGAAAACAAGAACCGATAGAACGCCATACAGCCCGCCAACCGGGATCAGCGTCCACAGCGCCTTTCCTCCGAGATCCGCGTCGCTCATTCGATATAACCCAATCCCTTGAGCTTTCGGAGCACGGCATCCTTGGACTCTTCAGACTGGCCTTCTTCGTAATGGGCGAGCTCCTTCTCGATGGCGTGCTCGATAAACTCTTCGCGGGAGCTGTAGCCCGCTTTGGCGGCCGCCTGTTCAGCACGCCGGCACAGGGATTTTTCGAGCTTGACGGCAGTCTTCATACGGTCAATAGACGGATCGGCCCGTCATTCCCGTTCCAGGCGGGAGGCCGAAAAGCGCAAGAAGCGAAACGGTCAGATCCTTCAACGCCGGATCGGGCAGACGGACTTTTCGGGTGGTCAACAACGCGCCGGGAACGTCCGCGGCATTGATGCAGTGATCGGCAATCCAACTGTCGTCGTTGTCCTCCAGAAGCTCTTTTGAAAAGCCCCCGATTCCAGTTTCCCAAGACGCGCGATAACCCCGGCTGTAGCCGACGATCAAATCCGGCGATGAGGCATTGGTAGGAGTAACTGCTTCCACAACTGCCGCGCCATTTACGGGGTCGCGAAGAGCGAGGAGTTGCTCACCGACTCGCTGGAGGAGCGCGTCTCGCTCGGGGCCAGGCTGAACGATTCCAAATCGTTCCCGGCCGGCGAGGTTGACATACAGCGCGTTGAGCCCCAGCGCATACAGTTTGGTGCGAGGCCAATCGATGTCATCGAGGGTGGCGCGGGCGCTTAGCGGCGTCTTCAATGCGAGAAGCCCTTGTTGGTAAAGCCAGGTATTGAGGTTCACGGCACGGTTGAAGGAGGCGAAGCCGTGGTCCGACATGACCATTAATTCAGCCGATGGCATGCGCCGCTGTACTTCACCGATGCAGGCGTCGACAGCACGGTAGAATTCCAGCAACTCCGTGTAGTATCGTCCCCACAGAATGTGCGAATTTTGGTCCACGGAGGAAAAGTAGAAAAAAAGAAGCCCGTCTTTAAACTGGGTCAGTGAATCGTTAAGAAGCTTCCGCTCTTCTTCGAGAACGAGACGACTTTGGGAAAGAAATTCAGGCAGATTAAATACGCCTTGACGCAGGGCAGAAGTGTCCTCGGGAATTCCGAGCGTGGAATAGCGGCTTGTACGGAGAGCGATTTCGCGGCTGAAGGAATAGGGCACGGAGATGGGTAGATCGGGCGACTTGGGATCGACATTGATGGGCGAGACATAAAGCTCGAATCGAGGGTGAAGCTGGCGCGCATAGACACGTAACATGCCACGCACGGAGACCAGATGCGGAAGCAACGTGAAATCGACGGGTATCCATTCGGACCATTCGCCCTCGCGCACGATCGCCAGCTCGTCCCCGACTGCGAGACGAGCGAGGGGCTGGCCGGGATCGATATCGACGTTAAGCGTCACCGCCGCATAGGCATGATCCCGTCGCAGTGAGTTGGGCGGCCCTTCGAGGCGCAGCTCGGCGTGACCCTCCATCACTTGTGTCCGCACGATCAGGCCGCCGGGAGCCGGGCCCGGCGCAACGCCTGGATCATCGGTGTAAAACGAGAACGTGCCTTCGGTACCGCGCAGATCGGGTGTGCCCATTCCGGCCAGTGCCTCGCCGGCTTCGACCGGAGGATAATTGGCGGGCATGTGAACGATGGTGGCGGGGATGCCATGCTCTTCGAGCAGTTGCCAGAAGGCGGCGCCTTTGCGAAGCGGCACGACTTTCGGACGCGTTAGCGGCAATTCATAAGGGCCCAGCGGAAGTGTGAAGAGGGCCGGTCGCGTAACGGCCATCGATAGGAACGGCTGCATGGTGAGTGGATCGCGGGCGACGAAATCGAAAATGCCGTGGCCGGCCGGATCGAGTCCAGTAGTGAAAGTCGACCATGCCACCGGACTCTGGGGCGGGGTAGTGGTGGCCAACCGCGCGAAGCTTCCCCGATCGCGAAGGCGGGCGAGATTCGGAAGGTCGGCCCAATGTCGCTCGACAAATCCAGGATCCATGCCGTCTACGCCGATCACGATCACTTGTCTGCCATTGGCAGATGAACGAGCACCGCATCCGGCAGCGGCTATGAGTATCAATGACAATACTGCGGCGGCGCACTCACGCAAAGGGTATAACCGGCTTTCCTTCCATCCAAGGCGGAGGCTCGACACCGAACAGACCCAGGGCGGTGGGCGCGAGGTCTTCAATTCCAGGATTTTCCGCATCGAGCTTGAGATTGGAAAAGAGCACGCCGGGAACGAGGGACGGATCGACGCAGTGGTCGCCGCTCCACGCTTTCAGATTGTCCTCAAAAACGCGCGCCGTCGCTTTGCCGAGAGCCGCGTCCCAGGACGTCCGGTATCCGCGCGAATAGCCGACAATCATGTCCGGTGCGGCATCGATGTAAGGGCCGTGGTAAATCGCGGAAGTGGCGTATACGTGCTGGATTGCGACGGCGCCCGTCTCTTCATCGCACAGGCCGGTGAGTTTCGCAATCAGATCCGCCTTTAAGGCTGGCGCGTCCTTCGGATCCACAATGCCCTGCGCTTCGCGGCCGCGCAAATTAAGATACAGCCCGCCCAGGCCGAAAGTATAGGCGCGAGTGCGCGACCAGTCGATCCCGTCGAAATATTCTCCGCTTTCCGCGCGGTCACCTTGCAGCGAAAGATAGCCGTTACGGCGGAGCCAGGAGTTGACATTGACTCCCCGGTGGAAGGAACAGAAACCGTGATCGGAGAGGACGAAGAACGCGGTATCGGCATCCACGTACGGCAGCGTGTCGCCAACCAGCCGATCCATGTCCCGATACATCTTCTCGATGACACCGGCGTGTGCATGAGCGCTGAAGGTTGGATGGAAATAACGATAGAACATGTGCTGAACACGGTCGGAAGTATCGAAGACGCAGGCCAGCACGCCGCGGCGCAGGTGATCGAGCGCGCTGAAGAACATGGCTTCGCGCTCCTGCTGGATGAACTTCACCTGTTTCAGAAACGCGTCTTCATCGATGGCGCCATCGTTCAAAGCCCAGGTATCCTCGGCCAACCCGAGCGTCGCGAACGATCCCAGAAGTTTTGCAAGATAGGTCGCATAATGCGGCGGTTGACTGATCGGCAGCGCGGGGTTTTCGGGATCTATCTGCACTGGAGTTGCGTAAAGAACAAACCCAGGGCCTTTTTGCGATAGCAGAAACCGTACGATCCCGGCGATGGACGAGCCGCCGTGCGCGCGAAACCTCAGCCGAATCCAGGGAGTGTATTCGCCTATGGCAAGCGGGTAGGTTTCATCCTGGATTTCTAGAACAGGCGAATCGGAGACGCGAAGACGAAACGGAATCGGCGATGTGTCTTCCGGACCATGGAGAGCGCCTTCCGGGCTGGTGAACAGCGAAAAGGTACCTTGCGAACCGCGCAAGTCGGGTGTCGACATGGCCGAGAGTAGGCGGCCATTGAAATGGTCTGGGGGGAAGGTCACCGGCACGCGAAGAATGGTGCTCGAAACTCCATAGCGGTCCAGAATCTTCCAGAATGGCTCGCTCTTGCGTCGCATCTCGACCGATGGCCGTTCCAGTGGAATTTCAAATCTGCCGATTCGCCAGACGCGCCGGGGCGCGCGGACCTTGGCGGAAGAAAGCTCCGGTGCATAAGACCGCGGATCGCGGCTCAGAAAATCGAAGATGTTGTGCTTGGCCGGGTTCACGCCGGTCGAAAAAGTCGACCAGGCCACCGGCGACAACGCCGGGCAGGTCGTCCGCAGCCGCTGGTACGATCCTTGCTCTTTCAATCGCGCCAGGTTCGGTAATTTTCCCTCGGACATCCATTTTTCCGTGAGCTCGGGATCGAGGCCATCCAGACCTAGAAAGATCAGTTTCTTAACGCGCGTCGGGCGCCGGGCGCGATGCCTGCGGATTGCCAATCGAAGCATGCGGAAGGGCCAAAGCAGCAGCGATGTGATACTCGCCAGCACGGAGAGCAGCAGTGTCAGAAAAGAGCCTAGAAAAGCGAAACCCGCCCCGGGTCCGATGTAGGCGAAATATGGAGAAATCACCGGACCTTGCCTTCTAGAAATGGCACCTCGAGAACTTTTTCATGCACGATCGGGCCGTGACCAAAGAATCCGTCTTCCCCGAACAGCTCGCCATGATCGGATGTGATTGTGACGTAAGTGTTTCGCGGAACCACGTCGAAGAGTTCCTCGATTACCGTGTCCAGATAACTCACTGCATCGATCTGGCGGTGCCGAAGTTCGGCGAGTTTCCGCTGGTTGAACGATGGGGCGCGCCGGCGAAGCTTTCCACCAACGACATGCTCATCGAGATGCTTGAACACTCCATGGACGCCGCTGATCCTGGGCCACTCATCCTCCGGCTCGCCTGGCAGCGCGTAGGGATAATGCGTCTCGCCAACATTCAACAAATAGAATGAGGGCCGTTCTTCGGAAAACGACAGCCTGCGAAGCATGGCACGCAGGTCATTGTGACGATCCATCAGCTGGTAGGTATCGAAGCCGGTGTTGAGCACGGTGGCCGGGTTCAGCACGGCTAACGAAACCATGGCATGGGTTCGATATCCGAGCTTCTGTAGCAACACCGGCAAATACAGGCGCGGCACGAACGATTTGAACTCCAGACCCTCGGCGGAGAGCCGTTCGTTGAACTTCAGAAAATCGCGGGCGTAGGCGTCGGAGGCGAATGTTTTACGAGGATTGGTGTGCGGCATCAGCCCCATCAGCAAGTTGTAATGCGAAGGAGCGGTCCAGGAAGCATACGACCAACGGCGCTCGACGCGGCCCAGTTTGCGCATCACTTTGGGGCGAGCGGTGGTGAAGGAGTCGTAACGGCAGCTATCCAGAACCAAGAGGATGTAGTTGTTCCGGGCGGCGGCTGTGCCGGTCATGCAACTCCCGCAGGCGCGGTCATATAGGTTACTGTTGCGCTGTCCTGACGTAAGGGCCGGGCGCCGTTGTGCCTTTTTTTGGCCAGACCCTCACCGTTAAACCCGCACTGACGTTTCAAAGTCGCGCTCAAACCATCCGGCGCTGTCAACACCGATAGGTGGGAGCTTAGTGAGCATAAGACAGACCGGCAAGGGCTGGGGCCGCGGGGCGATGCCGCCGCTAAAACTCCGGGTCGCCAAGCATGGCCAGCATCTCGCTCTTGGCGAAGTCCAGTGCGGGAAGTGACTTCTTGACAGCGATCTCGAAATCGAGCACCCGGGCTAGCGGAGCCAGAAGAGATTTGTATTCGCGATCACGGACATAGATCTTAGATGGAATGGCACCGCTGCCTTCGATCGCACCGAGGATGAGCCGCTGCAGGATCTCACCAGTGGATTCCTCCGGTGTACTTACCTGCGGAGGAAGGGCCAGCCCGGTTTTGGATTCAATAGCCAAGGCGATTCGCATACACGCTTTGCGAGCGTGCTTTTCTCCGATCATGCTTAGCGTGTAGAAATGATCCACTTCAAGGGCCCCGGCAACGGGCAGCTTGCGAGCGATTATCTTTTGAATTCGTTTCGTATCCGGAGCAGGCGGCGCAGGCATCGACAGTGCTGGACGGGGCGCCTCCGCTTCACTAACGAGATACGCCTGACGGCGGTTCTTGGCTTCTTCCAGTTTCACAAACGGATAAACATCCGCGGTGTCCCAAGGATCAAGATCCGGGTCTTTGTCCATGAGATCGCAAACTGCCAAAACAGCTTCCATCGCCGTGGTCAGAATTCGGGCCTCGTTCTCGGTGACGAACCAGGGATGGTAACCGGGGCGGATGGTCCGGAATATTGGCGCCACAGTTCCCTTCGCGAGGGGATGTTGCATCGCCTGCAGCAGCTCGCGATCGGGACCCTCCAATTCTTTGATCGGAACATAGTGGACAAAGACGCTCCGTTGATGGGCGTAGAAGTCGCCGGCTGCCACTTGTCGCCCGTCGTGCAGGTCGCGAAACCAGAAATAGCTCGACGCGCCGACATAGGCCTGAACTATGCGCATTTCTCCGAGCGCTCCCATGACGGAGCAAAAGCATTGTTCATTGGCCACAGGTTCCTGAAAGATTACCAAGTCGCCTTCCTCAAGATCATTCCAAGGGGCGCGCATATGCACTTGGGAGGCTCGCTGGTAAAGAGACTGGATGCTTTCCAAGGAGGGTGCTTGCTCGCCTGCCAGTTCCCGCTCGAAGAACCGAGCAGGGGGGGCGCTCGGAGAAGGAGGGTCGCTGAACAGTGCTGTTTGTTTGGGCCGCCGAGCGTGTTTATGCATGGCTGTCTGAATCGTCAGGTTAACAAATGACGGCGCTGCGTGGTATTCTCTGCGCGAAAGGGAGACATGCGACCTCTGGCGTTGATTACGGGCAGTTCGAGCGGGATCGGGGCGAGTTTCGCCTCGCAACTAGCGGCGCGGGGGTACGACCTCTTGCTGGTGGCCAGGCGGCGAGACCGGTTGGAAGAGCTGGCGGCAACGCTAGAGCGGCCGCACGGGACCCAGGCCGAAGTCCTGGCGGCCGATCTGACCGTCGACCAAGAGCTGGGCGCGGTGGAACAGCGCATCGCGGCGGCTGGGAATTTGGAGCTACTGGTGAACAATGCCGGCTTCGGCACACACGGCAAGTTTTTCAGCGTGGACGTCGAGAGTCAAGATCAAATGCATCGGTTGCACGTGCTCGCGACCATGCGGCTCACTCATGCCGCGCTCAGAGGAATGACGGCGCGGGGGAATGGAGGGATCATCAACGTATCTTCGGTGGCGGCGTTCTGGCAGTCGCCAGGCAGCGTCAGCTACTGCGCGACCAAATGCTGGATGAACAGCTTTACCGAAGGCATCGCCTTGGAATTGAAGAGCATCGGATCGCCGGTGAAGGTGCAGGCGCTTTGTCCGGGCTACACGCTTTCGGAATTTCACGAAGTCGCGGGGATGGATCGAAAACTGGTTCCGGCCAGCTTGTGGATGCGTGCCGAAGATGTTGTGGCGGCGTCGCTGCGGGGGCTGGATCGAGGGAAGGTGGTTGTAGTCCCCGGCGCGGTGTATAAAGTTGCCGTGTTTCTGATGAAGCGGACGCCGAGATTCGTGCTGGAGCAGGTAGCGGTCCGGCAACAGCGCAGGTTGAAGAGAGACTAATAGGTTTCGCGGCGGGCGGATCGAGAGGCGAATGGCCCAGTTTTCCGCGATGCGTCTTGGGCGCCGGCTCAGTCCAGCGGAATCCCGACCGCGCCGGCAAATCTGCTGCGGAACTCCTTCCAATAGTTGCCCTCGCGGGCCAGTACCTGCGCGACATCGAACCATGAATTCGTGGTCGGGGATTCTTGCTGGAGCATGTTAGGATCAACCCCTGCAAGAGAGATGATCGTCCAATAGTCCCGGTAGTCTTGCTTCTTGGCCTTTCTGTGCGACTTCTCGGCTTCCCCAGCACGGTTGTGTGCATTGCTGACATCGGTGCCACCCTTGATCTCGATGGCGAGGATATTTCTGAGCTTTCCCTCAAATTCCTCTTGGATTTTGATATCGGGGTCGTTGCTTAAGGCAATGATCACTTTGCGCTTCGATGCGTTGTGGACAGTGATTTTGGTGTTGTCTTGGCTAACGATGAAGTTCTTAACGATCTCGATAACTGAAAGAAAGACATCGAGCGTCGCCTGCTTGCCGATGGCATTATTATTGCTGCCATAGAGTTGGGCGCCTAGCGTTAGAAGCGGCAACTCGGAAACATCGCGGGCGGTGATCTTCGGCGAGATCTGACGCACCAACTCAGCGAGATTCTCAGCCATGACTGTGCAGAAGCGGTCAAGGTCGGGGCGCTTCTTCGGATTGAAAAGGCCGCGGGTCTCCATGCTCTTAAACGGCCCCATGCCGGTGCCTTTGCGGTAAAATCTCTTTTGCGATATGCCGAGTACGAGGCGGTAGTAGCCGACCAACGTGGGTTTTTTCTCCAAGACCGACGGAACTGGAAAGATGTGTTCATCGCGAATGCCAGCCGCAGCCAGAATCTTCTGAGTATCCGCGGGAACGTAGGCAAGAATCTGTTTCTTGGTGACCGTCGGTTCGAGCTGACTGAGCACTTCGCTCAATGCGTCCATCAGTACGGTTTTTCGCGCCGCAACTAGCATCTGATGGAAAACCACCTGACGCGATGGGCTGAGGAGCTTCGTGCTCACCGGATCAAATCACCGTTGAGGCGATGTTCGGCGATCTGCAAATAGGATGGGTTGAGCTCGATTCCCACAAAGCGCCGGTTTAGCTTTAGCGCCACAAGGCCGGTGGTTCCAGATCCAATGAACGGATCGAGGATCAATTCGTTCGGGCGCGAGCCTAGCTTAATGCAGGGCTCAACCAGCGCTGGGGGGAATGTGGCGAAATGTGCCTCGGGATAAGGTCGCGTGTGGATGTCCCATACAGTTCTGATGTTGCGCCCATTCGGGCCGCGCATAGCGGTGGGCTCATAGCGGTAGTGCTCGCTCTTACTGAATAGAAAAATGTACTCGTGGCAGCGCGTGGGACGGTCTTTCACGCTCTCAGGCTGGCAATTCGGCTTGTTCCAAATGATGTCTGCGCGGAGATACCAGCCCTCCTTTTGGAGAGCGAAGGCCAATAGCCATGGGACGCCGATCAAATCCTTGGGCTTCAACCCTTCTGGAGTGGGCGGCCGGACGTTCATTGCCCGGACCGGATTCTTCTTATCGGTGGCCCGCCAAGTGCGCCCGCCGGACGTGTAAGAGTCACCGATGTTAAGCCAAAGAGTACCGTCATCTTTGAGCACGCGGCGCACCTGCGAGAAGACTTGCGCCAGGTGATCGACATATGCGAAAACCGAATCCTCCAGACCGATCTGTCCGGGGATATCGTAGTCGCGCAACGACCAGTATGGGGGCGATGTCACGCAGCTTTGGAAAACGCCGTCCGGGAGCCGGGAGAGGGCAGTCTCGGTGTCGCCGCAGATTAGCGCGGAAGTGGCGTTGTCCTGCGCAAGAAAGCGAGAGATAGAGGGCTGGTCTTGGGCGTCGAAGCGATGGACGCGGCCGTCACTCGCAAAAAGATTTGGAACAACGGTTATTTGCCGGGAAGCGCCTGTTTTCGGAGGGCGGCGGCCTTTTGCAACCTTGTGTGGTAGCACCTTTCTATCGCCTCGGCTTCTAACAGTCTCATCGGGGGAGTTCTAAAATATCTTAGCGCCAATTCAGGATCGTTCGTGTCCTCGGGAACATTTTCGCACATTTTTGTTGTTTACGATATCCCGTTTCACAGCTGGCCCTCCACCAGGACCAGCGAGACTAATAGGTCTCGATTTCGAGCTTTTGGCGCGGCCCGGGAACGTAGGGTGCCACCAGGCTCTCGTTGCCGTCCTTGTCCACAGCTTTGACGCCGAAGATCACGTCATCGATAGAGACATCCTTGAATGTGTATTCGGTCACGTTGCCTACGAAGACTTCCTTCTCCCAATAAGGCGCCGTCGATTTGCGCATCACGATGACGTAGCCGAGCAGGTCGGGCTCGGGATTTTCGTTTTTCCATCGCAGAGCGGAGTCGTAGCGTGTTTTGCCGCGCGAGATCATGGGAGTAGGTTGACCCTTGCGCGGGCCACTCTTGATTGGTTCGTTGGTGACCGGCGCTTTGGGCGCCAGCGCGAGACTCGCCAGCGCCGCTGCGTTGGCCTGGATGACTCTCGACGCGTAGGAAACCGACGTGTTTTCAAAAGTGTCGGTCACCGAATGCTGGTTGGCGTAGTTCTCATTCGGAGTGGTGACGCGGACGGCCGGATAGCCTTCCAGATTGAAGGGTGTGTGATCGCCGCCGCGGCCGATGCGATCGGCGCGGAAGACCAGGTCAATTTTGACGGAAGGCAGATAGCGCTCTCCGATGTCTTTGACATAACGCGCCAGTTGCCGGGAGGTGGAATCGTCGGGGTCTTCAGAGTAAACCGAGATAGTCGAGTTGTCGATGCGGCCGTCGCCCGAGACCTCGCTGCCGATGATGTCGTTGTTCAGAACGCCATCGATGATCTGGTTTTCCTTGCGAGCTTTGCGCGCGTAAAGGGAACTGCCGACCAGTCCCATCTCCTCGCCGGCGAAGGCCACGAACACGATGGTCTTTTCGAATTCATACTGGCTCATGATGCGCGCCAGTTCCATCACCGCGGCTGTTCCGCTGCCGTCGTCAGTGACGCCGGGCTCGATTGGGGCGAGCATCGAAAGGTCGAACGGAGGGGGGCCGCCGGACTGTCCATCCGTGGGCACGGCGGTGCTCCCATCCGGAGCCCGGCGGAGCATTGCGAGCGAATCGTAGTGGCCGCTGAGAATGAACTGCCGTTCGGGATTCAGCTTGCCTGGCAGCACCGCGACGACATTGTAGAGATCGACGTCCTGGATGATCCGCCCCTTTCCCTTTTTCACCCGGTAGTTGTCGAAACTGACTTGCAGGCGCGGGCTATAGCTCTTGAACTGATCGTAAATCCAGTGCCGGGCCGCGCCGATGCCGTGGGCCGGATTGTCCTGTTCAGAGAAGATGCCTCGCGTCCCGAAACTCTCGAGTTTCTTCAGAATCTCGGTGACGCGGTCTTGCGAAACCGAATCGACGATCTTCTGAACGGTCGGATTAACCGATTTCAGCTGCGCATGCGCGCAGGGAACCAGGGAGAAAGCGAGTAAGGATACTGTCAATCTCATCGTGAGTGGGCCTTGTAGATTTTCTGAAACTTGTTGCGTGAGTTGTATAACGTGAACGATCCGTCCGATTGTGCAGTCATTCTTAGGTAGTCGCCTTGGCAGTGTTCGTCGACGTTGGCGATGAAGGAGTCCGGGACATTGTGATCTTTACCGCCATCCATGGAGTAATGGATCTGCCAGAGATCCTCCAACTGCGGCGCATCTTTGATGACTTGCCAGGCGGCCGGGGAGCCACCCTTGCGAGCGCCATTGTTCATGATGGCCACGCGCGGATGGATGGCGTCAACCAGCGCCGGCGAACCCGATTGATCGAGTCCGTGGTGCGACGTGAGATAAACGTCGACGGTTCCGATGGGATTGTTGGGGCACATCAATTCTAATTCCTTGTTCCAGGTCAGATCGCCGAGATCGAGCATTCGGAAATCTCCGAAAGTGATAAGCGTGCCCAGCGAGCGCGCGTTCTCAGTAGGATCGGCTTCGCGCTTGGGACTGGATGCGCAGAATTGGTTGGGCTTTCCTGCGCCCGGGAGCGGAGTCTGGATATGCTCCCCGGCCGCCGTCAATACTTGAACAGTTATGTCCTTGATCGGGATCGTGTCGCCCGGTTTGACGACCAGGTGCTCGATGTCGGGACGCTGCAGGAGCTTCACATAGTCGGCATAATCTTCTTTGACGACTTTGGAATCTTCCATGTTGGGCCCGTGATCGATGAAGGTGCCGATCTTCAGGCGGGCGGCCAGTTGCGGCGCGCCGCCCACATGGTCGCGATGATAGTGGGTGATGAGAACATAATCGAGCCGCTTGATCTTGGCCAATTTGGCGGCTTGGGCAATGCGGTCGGCATCCCGGCCGTCAAAACCACGCCAGCCGGTATCAATGAGAAGAGACTGGCCGGAGGGACTGACAATCAGGGTGGACTGGCCGCCTTCGACATCGATGACGAATACTTCGAGGTTCTTGGCCGCCAGCAGGGCCGGCGCCGGGCAAAGCAGCGCCAGGATGAAAATGTTGCGAAACAGCTTGGATAGCACTTTGGGAATCGTATCACAGGCGGGTGGAATCGTATCAAAGCCGGGCAATATTGCCGGAACAGACTCATCCGGCGTAACGTAGTTAAGGATAGGCGCTCTGACATGCCATTCTGTTGCCAATGCGGGCGGACGGTGGGAAATCGCGATGTGTATTGCGCCAGTTGCGGCGCGCGCCAGCCAGCTTCGACGGCGGTGACGGATTATCTTTACGGCGTTAGCCCGCGGACGGCATCGCTGCTGTGCTACATCCCGATTGTGGGTTGGATCGTGTCGATCGTGATTCTGGCGTCAGCGCGGTTTCGAGGCGACACGCGCGTTCGTTTCCACGCTTTTCAGGGCCTCTATTTGTTCGTGGCCTGGTTGATCGTGGACTGGGTGCTTAGCCCGCTATTCAGTTTTCCCCATTTCTGGGGCCCCTCTTTCTACAGGATCTTTCCGGCGCTGATGAAGGCCGCCATTTTCGGCGCCTGGATCTTCATGATCATCAAGACTGGGCAGGATGAGACGTACAAGCTGCCGATTTTGGGCGAACTGGCGGAGAAGTCGGTTTCCGAGCAACGCTAGCTGAATACTCCCAGATGCTCAAACTAGAATGAGGGAGAGGAAGCCACTCACCGACCGCCTACGTTGTTCTTGAAGTGACGTGCCGCGGCGCGTAGCACTCGTCCTGGTTCGGCGGAATGCCATAGCGCATCCACGAACGCTTCCGTTGTTCGTGCACTGAGGACCAGGATCCCTCACCTATGGACGGTATCGCTTTCCAGGTCAGCCGCTCGAACATTCTCCCCTTTTGGACCCCGGCGTTTTTTTTGAAATAGATTGGCTCATCGATTGACCCAAGCCGGTCAGCGCGTGGATGTCGGGACCGGCCGCAGCCCGTCCGGCATGTCGGCCAGAACGTAAGCCATCACGGCCATAGCCGCGATATTGGCGCGCAGGTCTTCCAGTTTGACTTTGTCGGTGGTGTCGGCGCGGGTGTGGTGCCAATCGAAGTAATGAGTTCCCACAGTTCGCACCGCCAACCCGGGAACGCCGTCACGCATCAGGGGCATGATGTCAGCGCCGCCGCCGCCGGGCTGAATGGAGCCGGCATCGATCCGTTCCAGGAGCCTTCCGATCTCGCGCACCCTGGCGAGCATGCCCTGCATGTCGCTGCGTCCGCTGATGCCGAAGCCGGCCGGTTTTTCCGCGCCACCATCCATCTCGATCGCGGCGACGTGGTTCTTGACCTGATCGCCCACCCAGTCGCGATAGGCCTCGCCGCCCATGCCACCGTTTTCTTCATTGGTCCAAAACACCACCCGGAGCGTGCGGCGCGGATGCAGATCCAGCTTGTGAATAAGGTACGCCGCTTCGAGCGCGGTGATGATTCCCGAGCCATCGTCCTGCGCTCCGGCGCCGACATCCCAGGAATCGATGTGTCCGCCGATGACCACGACTTCCTCCGGCTTTTCGCGGCCGGGGATTTCGCCGATAACATTGGCAGAGTCGGCGTCGGGCAAGGTGCGGGCTTCCATTTCAAGATGCACGATGACGGTGTTGCCGGCATCCACCAGGCGCTGCATGAGCGTGGCGTCTTCGATGGTCACTGCCGCGGCCGGGATCTTCGGAATGCCAGTCGCATATTCGAGCGCTCCGGTGTGCGGCGATTGCACACTTACGGGGGTGATGGATCGGACCAGCATCGCCACGGCCCCCAACCGCGCGGCGCGGGACGCCCCAGCAGTCCGAAAGGTGACCGTGCGCCCGTAGCCTTCGTAGGGAACATTGAAAAGTACGATTTTCCCTTCCACGGCCTTGCCTTTTTTGTCTAGTTCTTCGAACGTAGAAACGGGAACGACCTCGGCTGTGACGCCTTTCTTCGGCGTGGCGATGCTTCCACCGAGCCCCAGGATCGTGAGGGGCTTGTTCACCGGTTCGACCAATGACGCGCTTTCGTTGCCACGCACCCAATGCGGTACTCTTACGACCGGAGTGACGACGTTTACCAGCCCATCCTGCTTCATCTGCGCGGCGGCCCAGGCAATGGCTTTTTCAAGCGCAGGCGAGCCACTCAGCCGGTTTCCGATTCGATCGCAGAGGAAAGAGAGCTTGTCCATCCCGCCGTTATCCACCAAGGCGGCGTCAATCAGCTTGCCTGCGGTCTCGCGATATCGATCGGTCAGATTCTGGCTTTCCTGCGCAACAAGGGAAGGCGCGAGCACGAGAATGCAAGGCAGAGCGCGTATGGTCATTTATGGACAGAATAGCAGCCAGGAACGGGCGCGCGCGCAAGCGGTCTGATTAGAATAGGAGTCCATATGAGAGTTCCGAGCTGGATAGCCATAGTGCTGGCGGCACCGGTGATGGCGCAGCAGTATGACATCGTTCTGGCGAATGGGCGTGTGATGGATCCGGAATCGAACCTGGATGCCGTGCGAAACGTGGGAATTCGTGGGGCGAAGATCGCGGCGGTTTCTGAGTCTGCTCTCCAAGGGCGCGCGGTTGTGGATGTTCACGGTTTGGTAGTGACGGCCGGTTTTATCGACCTGCATTCGCATGGGCAGACGCCAGAGAATTACGGATTCAAGGCACGCGATGGCGTCACCACGGCGCTCGAACTGGAAGTGGGCGTGAATCCGGTTTCCGCATGGTATGCGGCGCGCGAGGGCCGGGCTCTGATTAACTTCGGCGCGACGTCCGGCCACATTCCGGCGCGGATGGCCGTGATGCATGACTCAGGACAGCTATTGCCGCGTGACACGGCTGTCAATAACAGCGCGACGCCGGAGCAGACCAGGCAGATTTACGAACTGGTTCGCCAGGGCCTGGACGAAGGCGCGCTCGGAATCGGAATGGGGATCGCTTATGTACCGAAGACCAGCCGGGAAGAAATTTTGGAGCTGTTCCAGCTGGCCGCCCAGCGCCGCGTTCCGATTTACGTGCATATGCGAAACGCAGGGCCAGTGGAGCCCGGCGCCATCGATGCGCTCCAGGAAATGCTGGCGGATGCGGCGGCCACCGGTGCGGCCATCCATATCGTTCACATCACCAGCATGGGGCTGCGTGAGACGGGCGTGTTGCTGGGTATGATTGAGGGCGCGCGGCGGCGTGGCCTGGACGTCACTACGGAGGCTTATCCCTATACGGCCGCGATGACCGATCTGTCCTCGGCGGTTTTCGATACGGGCTGGCAACAGCACCTGGGCGGCATCACCTATGGAGATCTGCAATGGGCAGCCACCGGCGAACGGCTTAATGCCGACACCTTCGTCCGATATCGCAAACAGGGCGGCATGGTAGTGATCCATTCGATTCCCGAGGAAATCGTGCGGCTGGCGATTGGCAATCCGATGGTGATGATCGCGAGCGACGGGACACTGGAAAATGGCAAAGGTCATCCGCGCGGGGCAGGTACTTTCGCTCGCGTGCTGGGCAGCTACGTTCGAGAACAGCATGCGCTGGAGTTAATGGACGCGTTACGCAAGATGAGCCTGATGCCGGCGCAAAGGCTCGGGATTCAATCCAAGGGGCGGTTACAGGTGGGCGCTGATGCCGACATTACTGTATTCGATCCGGTGCATGTGGCCGATCGCGCAACCTTCGACAATCCGGCGCAATATTCGGACGGTATGCCCTACGTTCTGGTGAACGGCGCCTTCGTGGTCAGTAATGGAGAGTTGCAGGGGCAGTCCATGCCGGGCCGCCCCCTGCGGCGTTAGGCCTTCTAGACCGCGAGCAGACGGTCGAAAAAGCTACGATACTTCCGCAGCGCTTGTC
>DATHOT010000282.1:0-4438 GCA_035484655.1 Bryobacteraceae bacterium
ATAGGCAGCGTCGCCAATTGGGGTGAATACTCCGGGGAAGATCCCGATGTCGTTCTGGCCGACTGGGAAAACGGCGAAGACTTCTCAGTTGAAATCGCCGACGGTGTACCCGAAGCTGCCTGGGTGGTTATGGCCGACGAGCCTGGGCTTTCCGGCGTCGCCGAGGCGTTGCGATCCGGGATCCGAGCGGTTTTGCCCCGCCACTCCAATGCGTCCCAAATCTTAGCCGCCATAGAAGCTGCGGCAGCCGGCTTGGTCGTTTTACAGCCCGGAGATCTCGATGGACTCCTGGTCAATCCCCAGCCCGCCCGCCTGAGGGAGCCTCTCACGCCCCGCGAAGTTGAAGTATTGGGGATGCTGGCCGAAGGACAAAGCAACAAGAGCATTGCTCATCGCCTAGGTATTTCCGAGCATACCGTGAAGTTTCACGTCACATCGATCATGGGAAAGCTCAATGCCGGCAGCCGCACCGAAGCGGTAACGCAAGGCATCCGCCAAGGCCTCATCATGCTTTAGTCCTATTGGTTCTTGCTACGCTGGGTTCCGGATGCTAGGAGTACAACCGCCCTTCGGACGAAACTACGGCCGCTCCATGGTGATCTCGCAGCAAGGGATCGCGGCCACCAGCCAAGCGCTCGCCTCGCAGGCCGGCGCGCAGACTCTCGCGGAAGGCGGTAGCGCCGCCGACGCGGCTATCGCTGCCAATGCTGTGCTCGGCGTGGTCGAGCCGATGATGAACGGCATCGGCGGCGATCTTTTTGTCCTCTACTGGGAAGCCAAGACTCGCACGCTCACCGGATTGAATGCATCCGGCCCGGCGCCGTGCGCCCTCTCTCCTGACTTTCTGGTGCGCCAGGGAATTCACGCCGTGGCGGACGCGGGAATCCACACCGTCACGGTGCCCGGCGCCGTCGACGGCTGGGCCAAGATGCACACGCGATTCGGCAAGCTGCCCTGGAAGAATTTGTTTTCACCCGCAATTGCGTATGCAGAACAGGGCTTCCCGGTTTCCGATATCGTGCAGAAATTGTGGGAAGCTGCCGCAAACATCGGCAAGCTGCAGACGTTGCCTGAGACCGCGCGCGTATTTCTTCCGAACAACCGGCTGCCACAGGAAGGTGAAGTATTTCGTAACCCCGATCTCGCCCTGGCCTATCGTTCACTCGCTGAAGACGGACCCGTGGCGTTCTATCGAGGAAAGATCGCCGCCGCGATTGTCGCCACTTCGAAAGCGATGGGCGGGTTGATGAACGCGGACGACCTGGCATCGTTCTCATCTGAGTGGGTTGAGCCCATTTCGATCGACTATCGCGGCTGGCGCGTATTCGAACTCCCACCCAATGGCCAAGGAATGGCCGCGCTCGAAATGCTCAACATCATGGAGACCATGCCGGCCGGCCCGGATGGGCCCTGCTGTCCCGCTGAAATGCACAAGCGCATTGAAGCCATGAAACTCGCTTACGCCGATATTTCTCGCTACAACGGAGATCCCCGACACTCACAAGTGCCGGTCGAGGAACTGCTCTCCAAGAACTACGCGCGCGAGCGTGCCGCGCTGATCGACCCCGAGCGGGCCAATGGCGCCGCTGGTCACGGCTGCCCCTCCGGCAGCGACACGATTTATCTTACGGTGGTCGATCGCGACGGCAATATCGCCAGTTGGATTCAGAGCAACTACGCCAGCTTCGGCTCAGGCATCACGGTCCAAGGCATGGGCTTCGAATTGCAAAATCGCGGCGCGGGGTTCACGCTTGAGGCGGGTCATCCCAACGTGCTCGCCGGGGGAAAGCGACCGTTCCACACCATCATTCCAGGGTTCATGCAGCGGGAAAATTGGCAAGTCGGCTTCGGGATCATGGGTGGCGCAAACCAGCCGCTGGCGCACGCCCAGTTTGTGTCGAACGTGGTGGATTACGGGATGAACCTGCAGGAGGCGATGGAAGCTCCCAGATTTTTCAAGGGTAGCGCGGCCGGATGCGACGTGTCGATTGAATCGCGCATTCCAACCAGGACCATCCGCGGCCTGTCTGAGATGGGCCACCTGGTGATCGAGCGCCCCGAATACTCTCAGGAGATGGGCCGCGGCCAAGCGGTCATGCACGATTCGAACACGGGAACCAACTACGCCGCCTCTGATCCGCGGGCTGACGGAGCAGCCACGCCGGAACCGATACTAGGGCTCGCGCGGTGAGCTGAATTCTGACATGATTATTTATGCCGGTGCGAAGTTGTTGGAAGACACCAGCGCTATGAGGAGGGCACACCAGTGAGTCGATGGGTCAGGTTGGCCGCGGCGGTCACCGCGATGATCATGATCGGAAATCTGCAGTACGCCTGGACCATGTGTGTCCAGCCGATGATGGCCGGAACGGGATGGAAGTTATCTCAGGTCCAGTGGGGCTTCACAGTCTTTATCGCAGTGATGACCTGGGCGATGCCCCTTTCGGGATGGCTGATTGACCGGCTGGGCCCTCGAACATTCATGACCATGGCTGGCGTTCTTTGTGGCGTGGGCTGGGGCTCGCTCGGTTACGCTCGCAGTCTGCCTGAGTTTTATCTGTTGTATGGCATCGCCGGTTTGGGTAATTCGTTTGTTTATTGCTGCTCTACGGCGCTGGGTTTGAAGTGGTTCCCGGACAAGCGCGGCGTCGCCTCCGGACTGATTGCCGCCGGCTACGGTTCGGGCGCCGCGTTTTTCAATCCGATTTTCGGGTATCTCATCCGCGCCGACGGCTACCGGTCCACCTTCGTTTTGACGGGACTCGTCCTGGGCGTGCTTATTCTGTGCGCCGGCCAATTCTTGAAATATCCGCCGATGGGTTTTGTGCCGGCTCCGCCGCCGGGCGTTCAGCCCAAGATCCGCCGGCAAAACGAGCAATTCAATTCCTGGGAAATGCTAAGGACGCCGCAATTCTACGTTCTTTACGTGATGATGCTGATGGTTGGAATCGGCGGCCTGATGGCTACCGCCCAGGTCGCTCCGGTGGCCCGCAATTTCAAGATAGGCGCAGCCGCCCTGGCGATCGCATTGTCGCTGAATCCTTTGGGGAACGGGTGCAGCCGGTTCTTCTGGGGTTGGATCTCCGATTCGTTGGGACGCGAACGTACCATGGCCGTAGCATTCTTTCTGCAGGCCATCTTCCTGGCCAGCGTGGTGACGATCGGGCGCTGGGGGAACACGTGGTTCGTGGTAACGATGGCACTGGTCTTTCTAACGTGGGGCGAACTCTACGTGCTGTTTCCGGCTGTGCTCGCGGACATGTTCGGAGCGCGTCACGCCGCCTCGAATTACAGCTTCCTCTACAGCACAAAAGGCTTGGCGTCGGTCCTGGCTGGAGGCTTGGCCGCGCTGCTCTTCGAGCGGACCGGGTCGTGGGATTATGCGTTCTATGGCAGCGCGGTGCTGGCGTTGCTTGCCGCGTTAGGCGCCATCGGACTCCGGGGCATGCCGCTGCCCAAGAAACCAGTGCCCGTCGAAGCGACATCCGCGGCAGGGCAATACGGCGCCACGGCTGGTAATCAGGCCTAAGCCTCCATCACAAATACTGATAAGCCTGCAGCGTCAGGAAGTCGGTCAGTTCCTCGCTGAGCATCATCTGCTCGAACAATTGAGCTGCCTGCGGGAACTTGCTGGCGTCGTAACGCGGCCCCCATTGCGAGCGCAGGCTATCGAGCACGGACGCGATTGTCTGGCGCACTAATTGGCTGGTTACCTTACGGCCGTCGCTGAGCTGGGCGCCATGATGCAGCCATTGCCACACTTGGGTGCGTGAAATCTCCGCGGTCGCGGCATCTTCCATAAGATTGTAGATTGGCACGCAGCCATTGCCGCCCAGCCAGGATTGTAGATACTGAATTCCGACGTCGACATTCATCCGCAGGCCCTTTTCGGTGATTTCGCCGGGCGGAACTCTGAGCAAATCGGCCGCCACGATGTGAACGTCCTCGCGTTTCACCTGAATCTGATTGGGCGTTTTCATGTGCTCGTCGAAAATCTGCTTGGCGACGGGCACCAAACCCGGATGTGCAACCCAGGTGCCGTCGTGTCCGGCTTTGACTTCGCGCAGTTTGTCTTGCCGCACCTTATCGAGCGCCGACTCATTGGCCGCTCGATCGTTCTTGATTGGAATCTGCGCCGCCATGCCGCCCATGGCGTGAATCTCGCGGCGATGGCAAGTCTGGATCAGCAATTCGACATAGGCTTTCAGGAAGGCGCGATCCATCGTCACCTGCGAGCGATCCGGAAGCAGGAACGATTTGTGATTCCGGAATACTTTGATAAAGCTAAAAATGTAATCCCAGCGCCCGCAGTTCAAGCCCGACGAATGCTCGCGCAGCTCGTATAAGATCTCATCCATCTCGAACGCGGCCAGAATCGTTTCAATCAACGCTGTCGCCCGGATTGTCCCGCGCGGAACACCCAAATGCTCTTGGGCGA
>DATHOT010000283.1:0-5434 GCA_035484655.1 Bryobacteraceae bacterium
TGGGCCGGTTGAACCGGTGGCGGGACCTGTCCGGGAATAATCTGCGGATAGGTATACGGTTGACCGGGAGTGCCAGGTTGTACCGGATACTGAGGTTGTCCCGGATATGCGGGTTGCCCGGGATACACAGGCTGCCCGGGATACGCGGGCTGCCCTGGCTGAGGCGGTTGCCCAGGATATGCGGGTTGCCCGGGATACCCAGGTTGTCCCGGATATTGCGGTTGACCGGGATATACAGGTTGTCCTGGGTATTGCGGCACTGCGGGATTGGGCTGCTGCGATGGATCCACTGGCTGGCCTGGTTGACCCAGAGGTTGCCCCGGATATTGCGGTTGCCCCGGATATTGCGGCTGCCCCGGATATTGCGGCTGCACAGGCTGCGACGGATCCACCGGTTGGCCGGGGTACTGCGGCTGCCCCGGTTGCCCAGGATATTGCGGCTGACCGGGGAATTGCGGCTGCACCGGCTGTCCAGGATATTGCGGTTGGCCAGGGTATTGCGCCTGCACCGGCTGCCCCGGGTATTGCGGCTGAATTGGCTGTTGATTGGGATCGTTATCCGGAGAAACAGGGGCAGGCGGCTGTTCCGGTCCGGTCAGAATGCGATCGCTCGGCCGGCGGTTGGCCATGTTGAGACCCGGAGGCTCCGGCTGTGTCCCGTTAGCGGAAGTTCCCGAAGTTCCCGACGTCGAAGCACTACTCGAGGTGGACGCGCTGGTCTGCGAACTTCCGGTCAGGGCGCCGGCCGCCCCACCAGGTTGGTTTCCAGCCGTTTGGGAACCGGCGCCGTTCGGTCCGGTTCCGGGCGGGGTGGCGGGCTTGATCAGCGAATCGGTCAGCACGCCTCCGGGCCCCACGTGAATGATCCGCCACTCGGCTTTGCCGGTCATTGGATCGGTATAGCGCCGCCGCAGAAACCGGATATTGCGGGTGGTTTCCAGATCGTCCATGTTTTGCGGATACGTCCGGTATTTGCGGTAGAAAAGCTGGATGCCGCGCTGGTACTGCAGGCCGCGGTCGATCAGCAACTGTTCGCGCGCACGCTGCGATTCAAAAGCGACCCGCGGCATCTCCATGTAAAGCGTGATGCCGATGATTGCACCGAGCAGGAACACCATGAGTAGCGCAAAGCCCGATTCTGGTTTGCGTTTCATCCCGCCATCTCCGCTTCCAGCGGCAGCGTCTGCTGATTGTTGGTCTTGAAGTCTGTATCCTCCACTACCGCCGAGTTTACTCCGATCCGCACGATCTTGTAGCGCTTCTTCACCATGTCGCCTTCGCCGGCAATAATGATGTCTTCGCCGTCCAGAAAGAAGGCGCGCTTGTTAGTGGCTTTGGACGGGTTCACGAAGCCGTAGAATTTGAGCGGAATGGGGGGAGCTTTCGGATCGGGCGGGGGTGGTGGAGGAGGCGGCGGAGGTTGTGGGCCGACAAACGGCTTGACCACAACGATCGGCCCCGGATCCTTCCCTTTCAGTACAGCGGCCGGTTCCGTGCCGATTTCGAACAGAGACCGGCCACCGGCTTCCACCTGGACACCCTGCAGTTTCGCCATCAGATTCAAGTGCAGAGTCGGATCGATATTCGAGGGCTCGATGCCTGAAGGCTTGAGGCTCGGCTTAAACTCCCGCGAATTGCCGTTGAGACCCTTTTGCGTGACTCTTCCGCCGACCCGCCCGCCTGGACGCGCTGTTATTCGTGAACCCGCAGCGGGCTGAGCGGTACTGGCCGGCGCCGGAGTCGAAGAGCTCCCGAAATTGCTATTGCTGATATAGAAATAACCAGCAATCGCACCCAGCCCAACCAGGATCGCGATCTTTTTCGGCTCCGCTCCAACTCCGCTGAGTTTCAAGTTCATTTCCCGGAGCCGTCCTCAATGACAAACGTATCCAGCTTCATCATCACGTTGAGTTTGCCGCCGCCTTGCTGCGGAGTGGCGTTCAAGCTCTCCATCACCAGCAGCCGGTCTGCCTTGTCGATCATGTTCACGAAGTGCACCAGATCTTCATATTTGGCTTCGTAATTCGCGGTGATCTGCATCATGTCCAAAACGTCGCTACCATCGACAGGCTCGATGGCGTTGGCGCTTTCCTTGGCTGTCACTTTCGCCTGCATCGCCAGGTCGTTCAGCTCGGCCATGACAACAGAATAGGCGCTCCGGCGAGGCAGAAAATACTTGCTCATGAACTTGTCGCCTTCCCCGCGCCCAATCTCGATCTTGCCGGCCATGAGCCGGGTTCGATCGACGGTTCCCTGCTGCTGTCGAATCTGGATCCGCATCTCCGCTACCTGCTGGCGAAGTTCCTGCGGAGAGCCGCCCAAAGGCCGGAGCACGAAATAACCGGCCACCAGGTTGGCGGCGATCAACAGGCCCAGCACCAGCCGGATTACCGATCGCGGATTGGCGGGACCCGCGGCCTTCAGGCTAAAATTTCTGGGCATATCTCACGCTCACGTGATATCGGAAATACGGATCGGTTTGAGAAGGCGGCATCGAGTTGGGAACTTCCGGCGGTCCGAACTGCGGTGATGCTTCCAGCTTGCGCAATAATTCGAGTACGGGCTGCACTTCCTTTGCGCCTACCAGCATGTCCAGCAGGACCGCGTTCTCGGAATCCACCTCCGGTAAGCGGACCGACACCAGACGCACGTTGTAGGGCAGCACCTTCTCCAGGTCGGCGAAGATCTTCGACCAACTGATGGCCTTGCGATCAATCAAGGTGTTCAGGAACAGGCTGCGCTCCAGCACTTCGGCGTTCTCGGGCCTTCTCAAGGTAGCGTTCAATTTGGCCTGCTCGGCGCTGATGGTCCGCAGTTGCGCATTCAGCCTATCGATGGTGTTGCGAATATCGGCGGCCTGGTGGCGCTCGTGAACGATAGTTGAGATTTGGAAGCCCAGCAATGCCACCAGCGCCACACCCAAGACCGCCGACGCCACCAGCATCGAACGATCGCGCCGGAAGGGCTCACTGGCAAGATTGATGGGGACATGGATCGCCATATTCACCTCGCCACCGATTCCAGGTATCCGCGCAGTCCGGCATCGTTCCCTCCGGGCGCTCCGAAACGCGATCGAAGCTGTTCCACGGCGACGCCCCATTCCGCGTTCCACTGCCGGGCCAGCTCGGCGCTCTCCTCGCCGAATCCGCACATCCAGATTCGCTGAGGTGTGGCTTTCAGCTCGTCTTCGATATAAGCCACGGTGGGATGAAGAACGGCTTCGATTTCTTCCGGCCGGGCTCCATCGGTTTCGACACAGCGGGCCAGCTTGATCGTGCTGCCAACCAGAACCAGGACTGAAAGAACACGCCCACCGATCTTGACCAGCATGGTGATCCCGTCCGGGTGGCAGAGGTTCAGGGCGGCCAGCGACGAAGTGGTGATCATGCCGGGGTGGAAACCGGCGGTCCGGAACGGAGCTTCATAGTGAGCCACGATTTCAGATCCCATCAATGCCGCCAGCACTTCGACCTTCGCGCCCGTACCCGTGCCGCGAGCCTGTAGGGCGTAGCTGACTATCGCGGTATCAACGTCGAAGGGCACGCTCTTTTTCATCCGGAAACGCAACAGAGCGACTTGTTCTTCCTGATCGGTCGGAAAATTGTCGAAATCGAGCACCGCGACCCGCGCGCAATAATCCGGAAGAATCAGCGCGGCACGGCGTTTGCGATGTCCATTGGGCGGCGCCAGGGATTGAATCTTTTCCTGAACCACCTGAGGTTGATGGAGATTATCGTGTGCCGGCGATACCTGCATGACGCCCCTCTGAAACGGGGTGAAGTTGACCTGCGACGGCTCGGCTACGCGCGCGCACGCCAGGCCGGCCTCCGACAACTCGAAGGCGTAGGCGGGCGGAGGATCTTGCAGGAAGCTGGTCAGCGATGTCATGGTTAATGAGGCGTCATCCTTCGATGAAGGTCACCTTGTTGATCTCCTTCAATGTGGTCACTCCACTCCGCGCTTTGTCGAGAGCCGATTCGCGCAGGAACGTCATGCCTTCATCGCGGGCGACGCGCTTGATCTCCGACGCCGGCCGCTTGTCGAGAATCATCTCGCGAATGTGCTCGCTCAAATCCAATAGCTCATGAATAGCCGTGCGGCCACGGAATCCGGTGCCGCCGCATTCAAAGCAACCGGGGCCTTCCTGGAAAACGACATCCCGCCATTCGTCCGGATTCAGACCGCTCTCCACCAGATAAGAATCCGGATATTTCACCGGCGCCTTGCAGTAGGTGCAGATCACGCGCACCAGCCGTTGCGCCAGGATGCAGTTGAGCGCCGAAACGAAGTTGTACGGCTCGACGCCCATGTTCAAAAAGCGTCCCAGCACGTCCAGCACGTTGTTGGCGTGAACTGTAGTGAATACCAGGTGGCCGGTGAGCGCGGCGTTGATGGCGATCTGGGCGGTTTCCTGGTCGCGGATTTCGCCCACCATGATCTTGTCCGGATCGTGACGCAGGATGGAACGCAGCCCGCGCGCGAACGTCAGCCCTTTTTTCTCGTTCACTGGAATCTGCGTGATGCCTTTGATCTGATACTCCACCGGGTCTTCGACAGTGATGATCTTGTCTTCGTCATTCTTGATCTCGCTGACAGCGGCATACAGCGTGGTGGTTTTGCCCGAGCCGGTGGGGCCGGTCACCAGCACCATTCCGTAGGGCTCTTTGATATACCGTCGGAACTTCGTCAGATCGGCGTCCGAAAATCCCACGACTTCGAGCGATAGCTTGGCGAACTTTTCGCTCATCGACTCTTTGTCCAGCACGCGGAGCACAGCGTCCTCGCCATGAATGGTCGGCATGATGGACACGCGGAAATCGATCAGGCGAGTTTTGTAGCGCACGCGGAAACGGCCGTCCTGTGGGATGCGGCGCTCGGCGATATCCAGCTCGCTCATCACCTTGATGCGCGAAATGATGGTGGAATGCCAGTCCTTGGAGATGGGCGGCATGGCATAGTGCAAGACACCATCGATGCGGTACTTGATGGCCACTTCCTGGTCGCGCGTCTCGATGTGAATATCGCTGGCGCGCCGTTCGAGCGCGTTAAAGATGGTGGTGTCCACCAGCTTGATCACCGGCGCGATGTCGCTGTCGGCGGTGAGCTTGTCGATGGACAGCGTTTCGTCCTGATTCTCTTCTTCGCCGATGACGTCCAGCGTGAAGCCTTCGGTGACTTCTTCCAAAACACGCTGCGACTGCTCGGTTTTCTTGAGCAGATCGGAAATCTGGGACAGCGTGGCCACTTTGACGTGCAGCTTCTTTTGCAGCAGGATCGACAGCTCATCGATCAGGTTTAAATTACGGGGATCAGCCAGGGCGATGTCCAGGTGCCCGTTCTGCGCATTGATGGGAACGAAGTTGTAGCGGAACATCAGGTCCACCGGCACAGAGTGGAACAGGTCGTGATCGATACGAACTTCGCGCAGATCCAC
>DATHOT010000284.1:0-3963 GCA_035484655.1 Bryobacteraceae bacterium
ATCAATCAAGACCGGACGCTCTTGCGAGAAGACCACCGCCTCGCGCATGTAGCGGCGGACCATCTCTTCGTCATAGGCGATCACCATGGCACGGCCGCCCAGGACGTAGCTGGGCCGCACCAGCACTGGAAATCCGATGCGACGCGCAACCTCGCAGGCTTCCTCCTGGCTGGTGGCTGTGCCGTTTGCGGGGGACGGAATTTCCAAGTCGTCCAGCAGCCGGCCGAACAGCTTGCGATCCTCGGCCAGATCGATGTCGTTAGGATCGGTGCCGATAATCGGGACGCCCGCGGCTTTCAGCGGCAGCGCCAGATTCAGCGGCGTCTGCCCGCCAAACTGGACGATGAGCCCGTCCGGCTTCTCGACTTCGTAAATGTTTAAAACCTCTTCGCGGGTGAGCGGCTCGAAATACAGCCGGTCGCTGGTGTCGTAGTCGGTGGAAACGGTCTCGGGGTTGCAGTTGACCATGATCGATTCATAGCCGAACTCCTGCAGTGCGAAGGACGCATGGCAGCAGCAGTAATCAAACTCGATACCCTGGCCGATGCGATTCGGGCCGCTGCCCAAAATCATAACCTTCTTGCGATCGCTGGGTGCGGCTTCGTTTTCCGATTCGTAACTGGAGTAGAGATAGGGCGTGAAGCTTTCGAATTCCGCTGCGCAAGTGTCGACCCGATTGAAGACGGCATTGATGCCGAGCGCCTGGCGCTTCTTGCGCACCGCTTGCGAGCCCGTGTTCCACAGCAAGCCCAGACGAGTGTCGGAAATCCCATCGCGCTTGGCTCGGAGCAGCGAGTCCCGCGAGACGGTATCGAAGCTCTCTTTCGCCAAATCGGCTTCAAGGTCCACCATTTCGCGCATCTGTTTCAGAAACCAGGAATCGATGGCGGTGATTTCGTGGATCTGCTCCACGGTCCAGCCTTGCTCGAGTGCGAAGCGTATATAGCCCAGCCGGTCGGGATTGGGAGTGATGAGGCGCTGGCGGATCAGCTCCGGCTCATAGGTCTCGGATTTCACGGCCCGGCCGGTTTCGAGACTGCGGATGCCTTTGGCGAGCGCCTGTTTGAAAGTACGGCCGATGGCCATCACTTCGCCGACCGACTTCATCTGCGTGCCGAGAACCGGCTCGGCGCCCGGGAATTTTTCAAACTGCCAGCGTGGAATCTTCACCACCACGTAATCGAGCGTCGGCTCGAAGCACGCGGGCGTGACTTTGGTGATATCGTTCTTGATCTCGTCGAGGCGATAGCCCACCGCCAGCTTGGCGGCGATCTTGGCGATGGGGAAACCGGTGGCCTTGGACGCCAGCGCGGAGCTGCGCGAAACGCGCGGATTCATTTCGACGATCACCATCTTGCCGTTCTCAGGATTGATGGCGAACTGGACATTCGAGCCGCCGGTGTCGACGCCAATCTCGCGCAAGCAGTTGAGCGATGCATCGCGCATCATCTGATATTCGCGATCGGTCAACGTTTGGGCCGGCGCGATGGTGATGGAATCGCCGGTGTGAACGCCCATGGGATCGAAGTTTTCGATGGAGCAGACGATGATGGCGTTGTCGGCCAGGTCGCGCATCACTTCCAGCTCAAATTCCTTCCAGCCCAGCACGCTCTCTTCGATTAAAACTTCGTGGACCGGTGAAAGGTCCAGGCCGCGCTCTAGAATCTCATGCAGCTCCTCGCGATTGTAGGCGATGCCCCCGCCGGATCCGCCCAGCGTGAAACTGGGCCGCAGGATGACCGGATAGCCGATGCGATCGGCGAACGCTACGCCGTCGTCGATGTTGTTCACCAGTTGCGATTGCGGAGTGTCCAGGCCGATCTTGCGCATGGCATCCTTGAACAGCAGGCGATCTTCGGCCTTTTTGATGGACTGGATCTTGGCACCGATCAGCTCGACGTTGTATTTATCGAGCACGCCGGCTTCGGCCAGGTCCACCGATAGATTCAAGCCGGTCTGGCCGCCTACGGTGGAGAGCAGCGCGTCGGGACGTTCTTTGCGGATGATCTCTTCGGCGAAAGCGACGCTCAGCGGCTCAATGTAAGTGCGGTCGGCCAAGTCCGGATCAGTCATGATGGTGGCCGGGTTGGAGTTGATCAGCACTACTTCGAAGCCGTCGGCGCGGAGCGCCTTGCAAGCCTGAGCGCCTGAATAGTCGAACTCACAGGCCTGACCGATGATGATCGGCCCCGAGCCGATGATCAGGATACGGTGGATGTCGTTACGCCGGGGCATTATGAATCGGCCCCGGTCATGAGCGGCTGGTGTCCTTGATTAACTTCATGAAGTCGTCGAACAGGTAAAGCGAGTCGTGCGGGCCGGGCGCGGCTTCGGGATGGTATTGAACGCAGAAAACCGGTTCACTGCGGTGACGGAAGCCTTCCAAGGTCTGGTCGTTCAAGTTGAGATGCGTGAACTCGACTTCATTCGGGTTGAGCGAATCGGGGTCCACCGCGAAGCCGTGATTATGCGAAGTGATCTCGACTTTTTGCGTGACCTGATTCAACACCGGATGGTTGGCGCCGCGATGGCCGAACTTCAGTTTGTAGGTCTTCCCGCCCATTGCCAGCCCCAGGATCTGATGGCCCAGGCAAATTCCAAAGATCGGTTTCTTGCCGATCAGGTTGCGGACTTGTTGGGCCTGATATTGGAGAGGCTCGGGATCGCCGGGTCCGTTGGATAAGAAGATCCCGTCGGGTTTGAGAGCCAGGACCTCTTCGGAGGGTGTGAGTGCAGGCACCACCGTAACACGCGCTCCCACCTGGACCAAGCGCCGCAGGATGTTTCGCTTGATTCCGTAATCGTAGGCGACCACGTGACACCAGGGGTCCGTCGCGCCATTCACTTGCTCGGAGGGCGAGCAACCGGCGACCGGTTTATCCCAGGAGTAGCGGGTAGCAGTGGAAACGCGGGTGGCGAGATCCAGCCCGGCCATGGAAGGGGACTGGCGGGCACGCTCGACCAGTTCTTTCGAGTCGCCTCCGTTGACGGCAAGAATGCCGCGCATGACGCCGCGAGTGCGCAGGTGGCGGACCAATGCCCGGGTGTCGATCTCGGCGGCTACCGGGACACCGTTGTCCGCCAGAAACTGCTCGGCGTTCTCTTCCGAACGCCAGTTGCTGGCGATGGAGGAAAATTCACGCACCACCAGACCTTCGATGTAGGGGCGCGCCGCCTCCTGGTCCGCCTGGTTGGCCCCATAGTTGCCGATTTCGGGATTCGTGAGGACCACGATCTGGCCGGCATAGGAAGGGTCAGTGAAGATTTCCTGATAACCGGTGATGGCGGTATTGAAGACCACCTCGCCCAGCCTGTCTTTTTGCGCACCAAAGCTCTTGCCCTCGAAGACTGTACCGTCTTCCAGGGCGAGAATTGCCTGATTCAATCCGGATTGCCTCCCGTACGCTCGCGAAGGAGTGTAACTATTATTGAAGCACGGTTTTCACCACGGTTTCTAGTTTCTGGTTGCGCCCTAGGCTGGACAGTTGAAAAAACGAACCCAACCTCGGCGACCGCTTAGTGAAGACTTTTGACGCATCTTGTGCGTGAGCGGCGAGGTCGAACACGTGACTCGAAAAAACGAACCCAACCCTGCGCGTGGTTTGGCTTGACGCAAGGCGTAAGCATGGGGCGCTGATCCTATACAGGCACTCATGACTTCTGAATAACATGCGGGCGGGGCGCGCGATGGCGTAGGAATTGGGAAGTTCCTGAATAGGAACGAGAGAAAACACCTGAGCAAACTGTGACTGAAGCCTAGATGAGAGCCACCGGTTCTTGCTTTCCAGCATGGGCGACTGGCTGGGAAGGTTTCTAACTGACAGTACTTATAGAACGAAACCCAATGATTTTGATACGGTTTTGATGCCAGCCCAATCAAAACCTGTCATGCTAGAGACCTCGCCTCCCTTTTTCGGTTACAGAACCGAGCAACCATCAATAGGCAAACAAGGAGACATCGAA
>DATHOT010000285.1:0-12356 GCA_035484655.1 Bryobacteraceae bacterium
GAGTAGGCCCAGGCGCCGTCGTCGATGGCGTGGCCATCGCCTTTGGTCAATTGCACGTAGGGGCCGAGGAGTTCGGCGGCGACCTGTTGGAAGCGCTGGTTCAACTCAGTCCAAAAGATTTTTTGGATAGAGCCCTCCGGGCCCGGCACGCCATTTTGGTTGATGCGGGTGATGGCGCGCATCTGATTCAGGCGCATAATTTCGATGTCAACGAAACTCTGCGCGAGCTTCTGCCGCATGACTGGATCGGCGGCAGCGGGCTGCCCATTGCGCTGGATCGTGTGAGACAGTTCCACTAAACGATCGAACTGGCGCTTGAAAGTGATTTGCATCCCGGCGCCGAGAGTGGCGCGCTCGTGCATCAGCGTACCGATTGCCACATTCCATCCGTCGCCGACTTTGCCGAGCACGTTCTCAGCTGGGACGCGAACGTCGTGGAAGAAGAGCTCGCAGAACTCGCTCTCACCGGTCATCTGCCGCAGCGGGCGAACTTCGACGCCGGGAGATTTCATGTTCACCAGGATGTAGGTGAGTCCGTGGTGTTTGGTGGAGGCGGGATCGGAGCGGGTGAGGAGCGCGCACCAATCGGCGGCCCAGCCGTAGCTGGTCCAGACCTTTTGCCCGTTGATGATGTAATAGTCGCCGTCGAGACGCGCTTCGGTTCGGACGTTGGCGAGGTCGGAGCCGGCGTTGGGCTCGGAGAATCCCTGGCACCAGATCTCTTCGGCGTTGAGGATGTTGGGCAGGAAGCGCTTTTTCTGAGCATCGGTACCGAAGGCGATGACGGTGGGGCCGATGAGAATCAGGCCCAGCACGTTGGCCAGCGGTGGCGCACCCGCGCGGGCCATTTCTTCGGTGAAGATGACCTGCTCCATCAGGGTCGCGCCACGGCCGCCATATTCCTTGGGCCAGGCGATGCCTGCCCAGCCGGCGTTGTAGACCTTCTTCTGCCAGTCGCGAAGGAACTCGAAACGCGCCAGCATCTCGTCTTCGGTGCGATGCTTTTCCCAGTCGGCCGGGACGTTGGCTTGTAGCCAGGCGCGGAGGTCGTCACGGAACTTGAGTTCCGGCGTAGAGAGGTTAAAATCCATTGTTTCACACAGGATATCAGGTGAGGCTGGTGGGCGGGGCCTGATAGTGGGCTCGACTTCTTCGGTATTGGACTCCGCGCAGTAGACGCCGCTTAGTATTCGAACTGCGCCATCAACTGCACCTGGCGCGGGTTCTGGGCTTCGATGAGTCCCCCGAAGGTCGCCGTGTAATAGGGACTGACCCGCAACCTGTTGGTATGGTTCAGCAGGTTGAAAGCTTCCACCCCGAACTGCAGCAGTGCACGCTCGTGCTTTACCTTGATAGTTTTCATTACTCGCGCGTCCAGTGAGACGGTTCTTGGCATCCAAGCCGCATTGCGCGGGAAACTCGGGGGCCGTGCCGAGATCGGGTAAGCCCCGGTGCGGAAAGCATCAGTGGTAAGCAGCGTGTTCAGCGGGCGGCCGCTGCCCCACGTGAACACAGGCGCGAGCGTGGTGTTTTTGAACCAACCACTCTCGAACAGGTCGAACACACCGCTGAAACTAAGGCGATGCGGCTGGTGCTGGCGGGAAAGCGCCCAATCGAGCCGGGTATTGCGCGGATCGAGCGGCTGCTCGTCGTAGTCGGATGCGTCGTCATGCGTAACGCTGTAGTTGTAGCTCGCCAGGTAAGCGACTTCTTTGCTCAAACGACGGTTAACCGTCAGCGAAACGCCTCGGTAGGTCGAACTGGCGCTTTGTTCCAGCCAGTAGCCGTCGGGATAATTCGCGCGGATTCGCGGCAGATGCAGTCCGTGGACATCACTGTACTCGATAGTGGCGGTTGTATCCTTGTCGATGCGCCGCTCAGCGCCCAACACGACCTTGCGGCTATAGGTGCTCGGGAAGGCGCCGGCCGCCAGGTAGGTCTGCACTGGGTGTGCGGGGAGCGGCTGAAGCAAGGTGCCGCCCAGAGCCAAAGTGAAGGCGAGTTGTGCATCCGCCCCGGTCAGATATTGTTCAAATCCTTGATGCCCATCTTTCTCGACGCCGTAGTTTAGAAATTCTAACGGATAGCGATCGTAGAAAAGTCCGGCACCGGCGCGAAATACCCAACCCGACCGGCCACCGGGCTGCCAGGCGAGGCCCAAGCGTGGCGCCAGATTGCGATTGCTCACCGGAAACTGACGTGGCAGCGACTGACGGTCGTAGCGAACCCCAAGTGTTATGCTCAAGCCCGGCGCCACTTGCCAGCGGTCCTGCGCCCAGAAGCCGAGCGGGACGGTATTGATGCGAGTGCGTGGATCACCGAACGCCTGGAGGAAGACGTCGGGCCGGCCCAGTACAAAGTCGGCCAGAGTTGGGAATACGTACACGCCTTGATAGCGATTGGCGAGCCGGCCATCGAAGATAACGTCGTGCGCGCTGGCGCCGAAGCTGAGCAGGTGGCGGCCGCGCGCGATTTGCAGGCTTTCGACGATCTCGACGTGCCGTTCGGTGCGCGCTTGATCGAGCAGCGCGGACTGCCCGAGCGTCAAGACACCGGGGATGTCGTACTCCGGGCCGACGCTATTGGGCGTGATATCGGCATCGCGCTGCCCATACTGCACGCGAACGTCATTCACCAAGCTCGGGCCAAACCCCGCCGACCAGCCGGCCACCAGCGAGTGGTCAATCAGCCGGCTGCTGCCGCGTGCCGAGTGGTCCAGGAAGTTGTCGCCGGACTGCACGTCCTGGCGGACACGGCCTCGGGAGAAAGCATAGCGGGCAGTCAGGATCTGGCCGGGCGATAAGTAGTGCGTGGCCTTGAACGAAAACTCAGTGTCGCTCTCACCGGAATCAAAAAGACCGCGCGTTACGGATGACACCGGTGACCGCGAAAACCAAGGGCTGTGCAATGCTGCATTAATTAGCGGCGCGCTGAGCGGGACATCCGACCACTCCTGGACAGAATCCCAGGTCTGCTCGATGGAAGTGAAGAAGAACGTCTTGTCGCGCCGGATCGGGCCACCCGTGCTCGTGCCCGGCTGCCAGTGGCGCACATAGGGCCGCCCCGGGACTTCGGCTTCCGAGCTGCGCGCGTTCAAGTACTGGTCCTGATGAAACAGCGTAAAGTCGCCGTGCCAGTCGTTCTGACCGGTGTGGGTCACCATGTTGACGAGGCCTCCGGACGCGCCACCGAACTCGGCATCGACGGAGGTGCCGGCAACACGAAACTCCTGGACCATTTCCAAGCCGACGGCGACGCGATTACCGCCGGTGGTCTCGTCGCGATTATCCACGCCATCGATAGAGATGCTGTTGTTGCGACCGCGCATTCCATTAAACACCAAGCCGCTGTCATTGGCGCTGTTTCGGATACCCGCGGCGGACCGGCTGGTATTCGCTCCTTGTGATGCCGCTACGCCCGGCGCAACCAAGACAAAGTTGAGGTAGTTGCGATTTTGCGCGGGCGCCTCTTCGATGCGGTCGCCACCAAAAGTGACGTTTTCGGTTACAGCCGTCGTCTGGAGCGCGTCGGCCTGCTCTTGCACGTCCAGTTTCTGCGTCAGTGCCGCAAGCGTCATTACGACGCGCTGCGTTACTGTCTGACCGACCGAGATAACAAGAGGTTCGACCGTGACCGGATTAAAGCTTTCATGCTCAACCCGCAACGAGTAGCTGCCGATCGGCAAACTCGCGATGCTGAAGCGGCCGTCCTCCTGCGATTGGAATGTGCGGGTGGCCCCGGAAGACAGCGCTCGTAAAGTCAAACTGGCACCGGGCAGCGCCGATCCGGTCGCATCAACGATAAGACCCTGGACGTTTCCGGTGGTGGAAGACTGACCCCACAGTAACGCATCAACCAGCGCAACAAGAATAAATCGCGTCAAGGCTTCAGTTTAGCAATCGCTGTCAGAACTGAGCAGCGGAAAGAGCATCCCGTATGCACGTGTATCGTTTGAAAAAACTCCGACGCAGTCTGGCCGTAGAACCTCAACAACGGTTTAGCGATCGACCGGCGGCTTGATACAACTAAAGGGATGGTCACACTCGACGGCGCGCGGCTGACGTTCGACGAAGTACACCGCGTTTCGACAGCCGATGAGTCGGTCGAGATCGCAGCCCACGCCATCGCTGCGATGCAGCGCTCTCGCGCTGTGGTGGAAAGGCTGGCGGCTGGGGATGCTGCAGTATATGCCGTGAATACCGGTGTCGGACTGCTGGCCGATGTTCGCGTGCCGCCGGGGGAACTGGAGCAGTTGCAGCGCAACGTCGTTCGCTCGCACGCCTGCGGTGTCGGGTCCCCGCTGGCGCGTGAAGAAGTCCGGGCGATGATGCTGATTCGCGCCAACGTGCTTGCCAAAGGCTTCTCCGGGATTCGGCCGCTGGTGGCCGAGCGGCTCTGCGATCTGCTGAATCACGGCGTAACGCCGGTTGTCCCGTCGCAAGGCAGCGTGGGGGCAAGCGGTGATCTCGCGCCGCTGGCGCACATCGCGCTGGTGCTGATGGGCGAAGGAGAAGCCGAAATCCAGGGCGCGCGTTACGAGGGCGGGGAAGTGCTGCGGCGCGCCGGAGTCGAACCGATCGTGCTGGCGTCGAAGGAAGGCATCTCGTTAGTGAACGGAACGCAGGCGATGCTGGCCGTGGGAGGTTTGCAGTTGCTTGAAGCCGAAACGCTGGCCGATTCGGCCGACCTGATTTGCGCCATGACAGTGGATGGACTGCGGGGGACGCCGCGCGCATTCGATCCTCGCCTTCACCAGACGCGGCCGTTTCCAGGCCAGATCCAGAGTGCGGCGAATCTGACTCGGTACTTGGAGGGCAGTGAAATCCGCGAGTCGCACGTGACCTGCCGACGCGTGCAGGACGCCTATTCGCTGCGCTGCGCTCCGCAGGTGCATGGGGCGGTGCGTGAATCGCTGGCTGAGGCGCGCCGGATACTCGGGATCGAGCTGAACGCCGTCACCGATAATCCGCTGGTAATCGATAACGAGATCATCTCCGGCGGTAATTTCCACGGCGAGCCTTTGGCGCTGCAGCTGGATGCTATGGCGATTGCGTTAACGGTGCTGGCCGGGATTTCCGAGCGGCGAGTGGACCGGCTGGTGAATCCGGCGCTGAACGAAGAACTGCCCGCGTTTCTGACCAATCATGCGGGCCTTGAATCGGGATTCATGATGCTGCAGGTGACAGCGGCGGCTTTGGTGGCGGAGAATCGAGTGCTGGCCCATCCTGCGTCGACCGGTTCGATTACAACCAGCGGCAACAAAGAAGATTTCGTGAGCATGGGCATGACGTCTGCGCTGAAGCTGAAGCAAGTGGTGCGGAACACGCGGCATGTGCTGGCGATCGAATTGCTCACGGCGGCGCGCGCACTCGACTGCCTGCGGCCGTTGCGGTCGAGCGGGGTGATTGAGCGAGCGCGGGCGGAGTTAGCCAAGGTGAGTACGCCGTGGACGGGGGACCGGTCGTTGGGGAGCGATATCGAAAAAGCGGGGGAATTTATCGGAACGGGTGCGCTAGCGCGAGTTTAATCGGCGATGTAGACGTTGAAATTGGTGACGGTTTGATAGCCCATTCGCTTATAAAGCGAGAGTCCCGATTGGGTGGCTTGGAGGACGGTGTGCTCGATTCCGGAGTCCTGGCCGGCCTGCTCGACGACCTTGCGCATGATGGCTTCCGCGTAGCCCGCGCGGCGGCATTCCGGCACGGTCGCGACCGAGTAAAGCCCGATCACGTCGCCGGTGACGATAGCCGCGGCAGTGGTCACCGGCCGCTGGTTGACGAAGCCGACGTAGCCTCGCAATTCGCCCATCCAGGCCCGCTCGGCGCCGTAGATCGCCAGGCACACCGAGTAAGGAATGTCGAAGGCGACAGACATGATCTGGGCGAAGGCGCCGCGGGTGCGATCGTCAATCACCGGTTCGACATCGAGCGCAGGCAATCCATGGCGCGGGGGCGCAAGACGTTCGGCGTACATGCCGGGCGCGTCAGTTAGAGGGCGAAGGCCATGCCTGCTGAAGATTCGGCCGGCGTCGCGGCGCAGGGGTAGGCCGAGAAAGACATCGCAGACCCAGCAGGTCCAACGCACGTTGCGGGAATCGAATTGCTTAGAGGACAATTCGATGACGCGGTCCAGAGCCCGGGGGTCGGAATCGATCAGCTCGGCCACGAGCGCGGCGTTGAAGGCAGCGTAATTCAAGCCGCAAAAGATCAAGGACACGCCTGGGATATCGCGAATCTCGCCGGTGTTACGCGCCTGCCCAAAAAACCGCAAAGCCCGCAGAAGGTTTTGGGCAACTGCGATACTCCGGGGCTCCAGCATTTGGCGATTAGACCAGAATAGGCAAGGGAACGTCAATCCGCCGCGTTAGCGAAGTATGATGGGAACCGGAGAACCACCCGATGAATCAAAAACTGAATTTTGCTGTTGCATTCGCCGCGGGCAGCGTCGGCGCGCTTTTGACTCATTATGTTGTGCCGACGCCGGCATTCGCCCAAGGGCAACCAGCCGTGGTCCAAGAGATTCGCGCGAAAAGCTTCATCCTTGTTGATGGCCAGGATCGGGTAACGGGTAAGTTTACGTATGTGCCTGACCCGGGAATACCCTCCAAAGCGCCACCACGAGGGAGAATCGTCCTATTGAATCCGGCCGGGCAAGAGATCTGGAGCGTCGGTGGCAGCGGCTTCCGACCGCTCAGCGAAAGGTGAGTTCACAAGCAGCCCACTGCGCGTCAGCTTCTTGGCCGATGCCAAAATTATGACGCAGCGAGACGCAGCGGTCGATGCCAGGTGCTAGTGTTTTGAACGGCAAGTGCTCTGGTCCCGCGATTGCATTACGGGCGGCATGTTGACTGCGATGATCTTCGGCGCGAATCCGGATCTGGTGGCGTGCGTGAACCGAATGTGCTCGGAGGCGCAGGACATTTCTCTCTATCGCAGCTTGGACCGCTATCCCCAAGCGCGTGAAGCTATCCAGCTCCTGAATTCCTATGCGCCGCAGCTCCTGTTTCTCGATATCGACGATGAGGAGAAAGCCATGACGCTGGAGTTGGACACCCGAAGTTTTAACCCAGGCACGACGATTATCCGGATTTCCAGCTGTCTGGAGCATCTCTCGCAGCGGTCCAACGGTTACGGGACGTTCCAGGTCTTGCGCTTGCCGTGTGACAGCGGAAAATTCAGCGCGACCGTTCATCGAGCGCTGGAGGCACAAACCTGCCAGAAGAACGCCTCGATCTTCGCCTTTCTGCCGGCCAAGGCTGGAAGCGGGGCAACAACCGCCGCCTTATTTGTGACCAGCATATTGTCCCGGATGGTTCATAAGAAGGTTCTGCTGCTCGAATGCGACTTGCATGCCGGTCCCGTATCGATGTTGTACAACATCCGGCCGGAATATTCGATCATGGACGCGCTGGAAGACTCACACCGGCTGACCGATGAAAGCTGGAAGCGGCTGGCGACCCATCTGGACGGCATTGATGTTTTGCCATCGGTGAGCCAGCAAGGTGTACGTCGTGTTTCGCCATGGGCCTATCACAGATTACTGACGTTTGCTCGCAGCCGCTACGATCTGATCATTTGCGATTTGCCGGAAGTGGTGAACGAAGCTACCGAAGTGGTGGTCCGGGCTGCTAAGGCGGTTCTGGTGGTCACAACGCCCGCGCTGCCGTCGCTACTTCTGGCAGCCCGCAGACGTCACGACCTGGAGAAGCGCGGCGTCGGCGCGCCGAACGTAAAGTACATCCTGAGCCGCAAGTTGGAGGGCCAGACAATTCCGCGCGGCGCGTGTGATGAAATTGAGGCTGGCCGGATCGCGGACATTCCGGTGGATGAAAACCTGTTGGACGCATCCGAATTCAATCCCAGCGCCGCCAAGCGCCGGACTGTCGCGGAGTGCGAGAAGATTGCGGAGTTTTGCAGTGGCGCCAGCATTAAATCGGGAGGGCAGCAGCAGAAGAGAGGGTTCTTTTCCTCAGGCTGGTTTGGAGCGGCTCCGTCGCGCCGTAGCGCTTCAGCGGGAGCGTCTTAATTCCGACAAAACGCCGAAAATCCGACGGCTGGGTGAATGGTCAACCCTTGTTTTTTCGAAGTATTTTCGTGGCCGCCGAATTGCACTAAGGCGCGCTATGATCATTAACCCGGTTAGTTCGTTGCTCTCCACGCTGCAAACGCAAAATGTCACATCCTCGACGCCATCCCCTTTCACGAGCAGCGGTAGTATCGCGCGAAGCTCCGACGCCTCGGCGATTTCTCCGACGGCCAGCTTCTTGAATGAACTGTCACAATTGCAGCAGCGGAATCCGAGCCAGTTCAGCCAAGTGCTCACGCGCATCACAAACCGGCTGAACCAGGCAGCTCAAAAAGCCGCCAGCACCGGAAACTCACAACAGGCCGCGCAATTCCGCCAGCTCGCAGCTTCTTTTCAAACTGCCGCGTCCGGTGGACCGCTCCCGACGGCGCAACAGCTCCAACAGGTGGGCCCCACCGGACGTTGACCAGCATTTGGTGCAAACCAGCATTTGGTGTAAAGTCGATAAGACGGACCGGAGCGGGCGGAGGAGGGCCATCATGAAAATTGGAAGGCTACTGATCGGGTTCGCGTTTATCAGCGTACTTTGCGCGCAAACAGCGATGCGCGTCGCTTCCATCACGGCCGTGGGACAGGCCAGCCTGTCTGTCACTCCCGATATGGCGCAGGTGGACGTGGGAGTTTCCACTCAGGCGGCGACCGCGCAGGACGCCAGCCAGCAAAACGCGACTCAAGCCGGCACAGTCATAAGCGCTTTGCAGGCCTTGCTCGGCACAACCGCAAGTATCAAGACCATCAGTTACTCGGTCTCGCCGGTGTACAACAATCAGGGACAGAACTCCACCATCGTCGGCTATGTGGTCACGAATATCGTGGAGGTGACGCTGACCGATCTGACTTTGGTGGGCAAGGTGATAGACACCGCAATTCAGAGCGGGGCCAATCGCGTCCAAGGCGTCTCGTTCGGCGTCCGGGACAATACTACGGCTGTCGCACAGGCGTTGAAGACAGCCGCGGCGAGCGCGCTCTCGCAAGCCGCCGCAATTGCCTCCGGTCTCAACGTTCACACCGGTTCAGTACTGCGCGCGAGTGAGGGCGTGAATACGGCAAATCCGACGGTCCTTGCGCCCGTCGCCGGCGGCGCGAGCACTCCTATCGAGACCGGGATGGTGGTTATTCAGGCCTCGGTGACGATCGAGGTCGCCATCGCGCCTTGACATCGGCGTCAATCGAATGTACCTTGGCGGGTGACAGGGAGGTTGCATGCGTTTGATCGCGCTGCTGGTTATTCTGTCGCCATCTGCCGTCGCTCAGGCACCCACAGTTGCAGCCAAAGCGAAGGGTGCGCCCGCGGCCAAAGTATGGACCGCTCCGCGTACCGCAGATGGCCAGCCGAGCCTGGAGGGAATCTGGACGAATGCCACCTTGACGCCGCTGGAACGTCCTCGCGATCTGGCGGGCAAAGAGTTTCTGACCGAACAAGAAGCGGCGGCGCGGGAAAAGCGGCTGCTCGAAGAATTGAGCACCGATCGCCGGGATGGCGGCGCCGAAGCCGACGTCGGCCGGTCGTACAACGAGCTGTGGCGCGAGCGCGGAAAGGTGCTGCAACGAACGTCGTTGATTATCGATCCGCCGGATGGCCGGCTGCCTCCTCTGACGCCGGAAGGTCAAAAGAAAGCGGCGGCGCGTGTCGAAGACCGGAAACGCCGGGGCCCCGATCCGGCCGACTCGTGGCTGGATCGTAACCTGGCAGAGCGCTGCCTCACGCGGGGCGCGCCCAAGCTGCCCGGCGGCTACAACAACAATTTTCAAATTGTGCAAAGCGCGGGATACGTGATGATCATGCAGGAAATGATTCACGAGGCCCGGATCATCCCGCTGGATGGACGTCCGCATGTCGACCAGAACATCCGCTTGTGGCTGGGAGATTCGCGCGGTCATTGGGAAGGCGACACGCTGGTGGTGGACACGACCAACTTCAACGGCCAGATCGTATCCAATAATTTCAACTGCTGTCCGGGATCCGGCGCGGGTCTGCATGTGACGGAACGGTTCAGGCGCGTGGATGCGAACACGATCGACTACACGTACACGGTGGACGATCCGACGATATATACACGCCCGTGGACCGCGTCGGTCCCGATGGAGAGAACCGACGGTCCTATTTATGAATACGCCTGCCATGAGGGCAATTACGCCCTGCAGGACATTCTTGCCGGAGCGCGCGCCAAAGAGAAGGCGGCAGCAGGGCAAAAGAAAACGCAATAAGCAGGCCGCGTTTACTGCACCGCGAAGCAATAAAACAATCCGGCTCCGCCGGTACTGACGAGGTTTTCCTGACTGCAGCCTCGGCTGGGATGCGCAGAGTTCCAGGACGTATTCGGGCCGCCTGTTCGATCAAAGTGGCCGAGCTGGGCGGTGCCATCGCTACTGCTGGTCCAGTTCTGGCAGGTGTGATCGGCGCCGTCGGTATAGGCGCGGCCATCCGGTTGTGAGCCCGTGAGCATGTCGTGCTGATTCGGGGTGTCGCCGAAGCCTTTCACGGTGTCGCCCTTTTCGGTGAGCGCGGTCGCTTTCGTAAGAGTGTTGCCGACGCGCGCCTGATCGAGCGTGTCGCCATGCAGATCTGAAAGATTTTGAGCGACGCGGCCGCCCTTGGCGTTGTACCAGGGTCCTTGGCCGATGCGATCGCGCGCGTTGACTGCGTTGGGACCGCTGGTGCTCAGATAGGCATGCCAGGTCCGGTTACCTGCGTTCGCCGCTTGCGCGAGGCGTTGGCAGGTCGCGTCTGCGCCGGCCAGCCCACCCAGGTCGGCTCCTTTGCCGGAACCGGTGCTGGTTACAAAGAAAGACATCGGGGGTGGCGGTCCTTTTTGCTGCTGCGCGAGCGTCAGGATCGAGCTGAGCATTGATAGAGCCAATACCGCAAAGACAGGTTGCCTCTTCATATCGAATCTCCTTGATGGAGCGTAGCACAGGGACCACGACACTCGCACAGCTGCGGATGGGGACGTTTCGGATGGAGACGTGTAAAATTTAGTGATAGTGTCTTCCCACAATTGATAGGAGCCGCCATGTTGAAATCTTCGCAATTGGTTGCGTGCGTTTTCGCAGTTAGTGTATCGCTGGCCCAAGGCCCGCGGCCCATGACGCTGGTCGATTTCTTAAATGTTCCCCAGGTGAGAGATCCCCAGCTCTCTCCGGACGGCCGGCAAATTCTGTATGTGCTGGCCGAATCGAACTGGAAAGCAAATAAGCGCGTCAGCCATATCTGGAAAATCAACGCCGATGGTAGCGGTGCAATGCAGCTGACCACGGGTCCGGATGGCGAAGCCGATCCACGCTGGTCGCCGGACGGCAAGACGATCGCGTTTGTGGCCAAGCGGGCGGAGGCCGAAGCCAATCAGATCTACCTGCTGTCGAATGGCGGCGGCGAGGCGCGCGCGCTCACCAACCACGCCACGGCCGTCTCCAATATCACCTGGTCCCCGGATGGGTCGCTCATTTATTTCCGGGCGCCAGATCCGAAGACCGAGCAGCAGAAGGCCCGCGAGAAGTTGAAAGACGACGTCTTCCTGTTTGACGAAGAATATCAGCAGCAACACCTCTGGAGCGTTGCGGTTTCGAGCAAGGCGGAACATCGCATCACCGACGGCAATTATTCAGTGATGAGCTATCAGTTGTCACGCGACGGGCGCAAGATCGCATTTCATCGCGCTCCCACGCCGTTGCTGGAGGATATGGAACAAAGTGAAGTGTGGGTGATGGATTCGGGTGGTGGAGGCGCGCGCCAGATCACGCACAACAAAGTGTCGGAAGGCGGCGCGGAGATTTCCCCGGATGGCTCGCAGCTTCTCTTCACCGCGCAGGCCGATCAGAAGTTCGAGATTTATTACAACAGCAAGCTTTTCATCGCGCCCGCGGGCGGCGGCGAGGCGCGGGTTCTGATGCCCGATTTGCCGTACGAAATCGAGCGGGCAGCGTGGTCCAAAGACGGGAAATCGATTATCTTTCTGGCGAATATGGGCGTGCATGCCGAGTTATTCGAGGTGAGCGCCGCGGGCGGCAAACCGCGACAGCTTACCAATGGGAAGCATGCCATCTCAGATTGGAGCCTGGCAGAGGGGACGAATCAACAGGTCTTCGCGTCGCATGAGATGAACAGTCCGGGCGAAGTATGGATACTCGATACCGGTGGATCTTCGCCGCGAAAAGTCACGTCGGTATTTGATTACTTGACCCACGACTTCCGGCTTCCTCGCCAGGAGCGCGTGGAATGGAAGGGCGCGGACGGAACCACCGTGGAAGGGTTGGTCTATTATCCGGTCGAT
>DATHOT010000286.1:0-11587 GCA_035484655.1 Bryobacteraceae bacterium
ATGATCCACGTGTTACTCACCCGTACGCCACTGTACTCATGGATTGCTCCACTTTCTCGTGCGACTTGCATGTGTTAAGCGCGCCGCCAGCGTTGATTCTGAGCCGGGATCAAACTCTCGTTTGATCTTGTTGAGACTATCGACCTGACCCTAAAATACGGGCCAAGCCATCATCGCCCCGGTTTGACTCAAAGTTCTGACGAATTTACTTCTGCGTCCAACCAGATTGTCAAAGATCTGCGCAGCCAACCCTGCGATCCGAAGAAGACCGAATCGACTGCCGGCCTCGAAAGCCGTTTTGGCGCAAGCGATACTTACATTCAAAGTTTCCGCTTGAACCAGAATTCTTGGGAACTTAAAGAACTACCTGACAGGAGTTGAGGCTTACTGCTTCGTTCCTACCTGCCGTAGAAATTCCGCCTCACGCTAGAGTAGCAGACTTGGGTTCCGATGGCAACAGCCAACGCGAACTTTTTTCAAATCCGCTAATTGCTCTATGCGGCTGTCAATAGAATAGCAGACACATCCAACCTTGGCAACTGGTTGTGAAAGAAATTCGCCGAACCAACTTAAGTCGCTGAAAATAATAATATTAATATTTTACACGGGCTGCGACTGCTGGCCCTCCTGCTAATCCCTTAACTAGTCGATAGGTATATATGTCTCTCCGCACTAAAGTCCTACTGGCCGACGACCATGGAGTAGTTCGAAAAGGTCTTCGGTTTCTCCTGCAAACCGATCCAGACATTGAGGTTGTGGGGGAAGCGTCCGACGGACGCGAGGCGGTTCGCATGACCGAGCAGCTCGGCCCTGACGTGGTCGTGATGGACATTACCATGCCACAGCTCAACGGAATCGACGCTGCTTCCCAAATTGTCAAACGCGACCCCAACATCGGTATCGTCATGCTCAGCATGCACTGCGATGAGACCTTTCTGGTGCGCGCTCTCGCGGCCGGTGCGCATGGCTATCTGCTCAAGGATTGCGCCGAAGCGGACCTGCTGCAGGCGGTGCGTGCCGTGGCCGGCAAAAAGCTCTTCTTCAGCCCTACCATCACGCAGACGCTGCTTGAAGATTACATGCGGCAAATGCAGAGCGAGGGTCTGGAGGATTCCTACGACCTTCTGACCGATCGTGAGAAGGAGGTTCTGCAGTTGCTCGCCGAAGGCAAGTCCAACAAAGAGGCGGCCAGCCTGCTCAACGTCAGTCTCTACACGGTAGAAACGCACCGCAGCCGCCTGATGGCCAAGCTCAATCTGCACAGTACCGCCGACATCGTTCTCTACGCGGTCCGCAAGCGGATCATCCAGTAGGCTGGGTTT
Organism: Bryobacteraceae bacterium; assembly: GCA_035484655.1. Classification (GTDB taxonomy): domain Bacteria; phylum Acidobacteriota; class Terriglobia; order Bryobacterales; family Bryobacteraceae; genus Palsa-89. The sequence goes on from DATHOT010000286.1 coordinate 1,323, forward strand.
CCCGGCTCACCGGCAACACCACCGCGAGTTTCGTGCCTTTGCCGGGCTCGGACTCGATCGCGATATTGCCCGATAGTTCGCGCACTCGTTCCGTCAGGCCCAGCAACCCTAGCCCATAGATAACGCCCGCGTGGGCATCGAATCCTACGCCGTCGTCTTCCACCGTCAGCGCGACTTGGCCATTGGCATCCTCCAGCCGGACCCGAATATTCTTAGCCTGCGCGTGGCGCGCGCAATTGGTAAGGCCTTCCTGGACGATCCGATACAGATAGGTCCGGTGCCGGTCGGACAGGTCTTTCAAGTCTCCATCCATTTCGAGCTGAATCGGTGTGTTGTAGCGCCTGGAGAACTCGCGCGCCTGCCACTCCAGCGCCGGCCCAAGTCCCAACAGATCCAACATCGCTGGACGCAGCCCCATGGCGATGTCGCGAGTGGTCTTGAGGGTGGTCTCGGCGAGTTTCTTTGCCTGATCGAGATGCGGACCGAGGTCCACGCCGGTAGCCGCGCGAATGCGCTCCAGGTTACCGAGCTCCATTCGCAGCGCCGTTAGCAATTGCCCGATTTCGTCATGCAGCTCGCGCGACAGGGACTTGCGTTCCTGTTCCTGCGAGGAAACCAGTTGCTGGGAAAGAAGCCGCAAGCGCTCCTCGGCCTGCTCGGTCTTCCTCTGCTGTTCAGCCGATTCTTTCTCCAGGGCGGTAATTCGGAAAATACTGGCGCCGGCAATCACTGCACCCACCACCAGCGCCGTTAAGATGGTCTCCCAGATGTCGTATTGCAGATTCTCAACCGATTGATTCAAGGCGCGCCGCCGCGACTCAAAATTCTCTTCGTTCAGTTTTCCGAGTTCTTCGGCAACCGAGAATATGGTCAAACTCTGAGACCGGATCCGATCGTCGAACTTAGCTCGAACACCATTAGGGGGAGTGATCCGGAATTCCGACGCGACCGCGTCCATATAAGCCCGCAAGGCGCTCTCCAGTCGCTCGAAGGCTTTGCTATCCTGCTGAAGCTGAATGGATCGCAATTGTCCCATCGTGGCGTCGGTCTTATCTCGTAATGCGGCCAGTTGGCGGCCATACTCTTCGACCGAAGCACTCCGGTCCAATAGCCGGTCCCGCTGTAGTACTGCCACTCGTGAAGTATCAGCGCGGATCGCTTCCACCATATTTTCGATGTGCCGATAATTATCTTCTACTGATAAGATCTGCTCATGAATGCGGCGCGTTTCCTGAATGCTGGCCACACCCGATAAGCCCATGATCAGTAAAAGGAAACCCAGCCCGAATACCGACACCGGCCAGATGCTCTGCTGTGATGTCTTCACCTTACGTTCTTGACCTCAACCTTAGCCCTCGATACTATATCGGCGGGATAGATCATTTTCCTTAACTCGTGCAAAATGAGTCAGGTGGCACCCGGGGTCGTTTCATGCGCCGGACTGCTTGGGGAATTCAAATTTGGAGGAGTCAGTAATGAACCGTATTCTGAGAGTCATCATTTTGGCAAGAATCTGGCGCGACGAGCAGGGACAAGACCTGATCGAATATGCCCTGATGGCTGGATTTGTGGCGGTTGCGGCCGGCGCGATCATGCCCAATGTCGCTTCCAGCATCAGCACCATCTTCAGCCAGGTTTCATCGGTACTAACCGCCGCAGCCTCGGAAAGCTAGCAGTCACCGATAGCGCTTTTCTGAGAACTTTCAAGCAAGCTGCACGTACCCTAAGTGTATGGGCAGCTTCCTCTCCGACCTTCGTCACTCCATTCGGATTCTCCTAAATAGCCCTGGTTTCACCACCATCGCTATCGCCGCGTTGGCGCTGGGCATCGGTGCCAACACGGCGATTTTTTCTGTCGTCAATACGGTTCTGCTCCGGCCTCTGCCCTACCCGGAGCCCGATCGCATTATGCGTGTCGAACGCAGCTACCCGCAGGGGGTGGGGCCTTCGTCCTCGATTCCAAAATTCATGGCCTGGAAGAAGAATAATCAGGTCTTCGAGGCCTTGGCGATCTATGATTTCTCCGGACCGGGGCTGAATTTGGGCGCCGGTGACCGGCCTGAACAAGTCAAGGGAATCCACGTCTCGGCCGACTATTTCCGAGTCTTCGGCGTCGCGCCGGCGCTGGGGCGCACATTCCTCACGGAGGAAGATCTGCCTGGTGGCGCGAAAGCCGCCGTCGTCAGCAACGACCTCTGGAAGACCCGCCTCGGCGGCGACCCCTCTTTGGTGGGAAAACCGCTTATCCTGGGCGCCGATCCTTACACCGTGGTCGGCATTCTTCCCGCCAGCTTCCACCCCGATCCGCCCGCCGACGTATTCATGCCTATGCAGGCCGACCCCAACAGCACTAACCAAGGCCATTACCTCCTGGTTGCCGGACGTCTCAAGCCCGGCATAACGGTCGACGCCGCCAAAGCGAACATAAAATTGGCCGGTGAGCGCTTCCGGGCGGCCAACCCCAAGTGGATGGATAAAACGGAAAGCGTAACCGTGGTGCCGCTACGCGATGCCCTGGTCGGCGACGTAAAACCGGCGCTATTGATCCTGGTTGGAGCAGTCGGCTTCGTGTTGTTGATCGCCTGTGCCAACGTGGCGAATCTCCTGCTCGCCCGCGCCTCAGGCCGCCAAAAAGAAATTGCCATTCGCACCGCGGTCGGCGCCAGCCGCGGCCGCCTGGTCAGCCAGCTTCTCACCGAAAGTGTTCTGCTGGCTGCCGTGAGCGGCTTGATTGGCTTCCTCATTGGGGCCTGGGGCGTCCGCATACTCTTGGCCCTCAGCCCCGGCAATCTTCCGCGGGTCAACGAACGGGATCATGCTGTCTCCATCGTCACTGCCCTCGATTGGCGCGTACTGGCCTTCACTTTCGGCATCGCGCTTGTAACCGGCGTCGTGTTCGGCCTGTTCCCCGCCCTGCATATTTCCAGGTTGGACGTAAACTCAGTTTTGAAGGAGACAAGCGGACGATCCGGCACCGGACTCCGGCAGAATCGTGCGCGCAGTATTCTGGTTGCGAGCGAAATGGCGCTGGCCGTGATTCTGCTGGTGGGCGCGGCGCTCATGATTCGCACTTTCGTCGGACTGCGTTCCGTACAACCCGGTTTCGATCCCCACAACGTCATCACCATGCAGACCTCGTTGTCCGGCGGAAGATACGACTCGACGGCAAAAGTCGAGAACATGGCCCACCAGGTGGTGCAACGCATCGAAGGCCTGCCGGGTGTACAATCGGGCGCCGCGACCATCATGCTGCCGATCGAAGGTGGAATCGACTTGCCGTTTCTGATCGAGGGCCGGCCTCCAGCCAAAGGAGACCTCTACAGCGGTGATGAACAATGGCGCACAGTATCGCCCCATTATTTCACCGCCTTCCGAATTCCCTTGCTTCGGGGCCGCGCGTTCGAAGACCGCGACACAGGAAAATCCGAACGAGTAGTGATCATCAACCAAGCCATGGCCAAGAAGTATTGGCCCAAGGGAGATCCGGTTGGGCAACGCATCACCATTGGCGGAAGCGCACTCGGTCCGGATTTCGCGGAGCCGGCTCGCCAGATTATCGGAGTCGTGGGCAGCGTCCGCGAAACCGGCCTCAGCGATTCCGACCAGGGAGTTATGTATGTTCCGCAGGGACAAGTCACCGATGGATTGACCAAGCTCGCCAACAGCGTCCTTCCGCTAAACTGGGCGATTCGTACCGCCACCGATCCATCCGCTCTCAGCTCCGCGATCCAGCGCGAGATTCTGGCGGTTGATGGGCAGTTGCCCGTCTCAAAGATCCGAACTATGGAGCAGGTTGTCTCGGAATCCACTGCGCGCCAGAATTTCAATATGCTGCTGCTTAGCATCTTTGCGGGCCTGGCTTTGCTGCTGGCCACGATCGGCATTTATGGACTGATGTCCTACACGGTCGAGCAGCGCACGCAGGAGATCGGAATTCGGCTGGCATTGGGCGCGGGCCGCGGCGATATGCTGAAGCTCATCGTTCGGCAAGGCATGCTGCTGGCGGGAATCGGGGTGGTGATCGGGCTGGCTGCCGCCTTCGGACTGGCCCGCTTGCTGGCCAGTCTGCTCTTCGGCGTCAAAGCCACCGATCCACTGACCTACGCGGCGGTGGCGCTGATCTTGACGTCCGTCGCCCTGTTCGCGACCTACGTGCCGGCGCGCCGGGCCACCAAGATCGATCCCTTAATCGCGTTGAGATACGAGTAACCGTGCCCAGTTCTATGATTAAAGATAGATGAGCTACACGGTTATCCTCGAGCAAAGATCCGGACGGAGGCTTTGTTGCAATCGTCCCGGCCTTGCCTGGTTGCGTCTCCCAGGGAAAGACTCGCGCCGAAGTGATGGCGAATATTCGCGAAGCCGCTGAACTGTACATCGAGGATTGCCTCGCCGCTGGTGACCCAATACCCTAGGTTTGGGAAGGCTGATTCCGAGCCGTGGGCGAAGTAAGCGGTTGCTAGCCGCTCGCTACCCGACTAAGATAGATCCCTTAATCGCTTTAAGATACACGCGCTCCTGGAACAAAACCCCGCTACCTGACGTATACTCGGAGGAGCCGGACAAACACCTATGAGTTTCCTTTCTAAGCAATTCATTGATGTCATCCAATACACCGAACCCGAGGATGGCATATTGGCCTACCGTTATCCCATGGAGGACATGGAGATCCAGAACGGCGGCAAGCTCACGGTTCGCGACTCGCAGATGGCCGTCTTCGTCAACGAAGGCCGCATCGCCGACGTCTTCGGCCCCGGCCTCTACACGCTCAGCACCCAGACGCTGCCGATCCTGACCTACATCATGAATTGGGATAAAGCCTTCAAGTCCCCGTTCAAATCGGACGTCTATTATTTCTCCACGCGCCTGCAGACCAACCAGCGCTGGGGCACCGCGACGCCCATCACGATTCGCGACAAGGAATTCGGCGCCATCCGCATGCGCGGCTACGGCATCTACACGTATAAAATCGCGGACGCCAAAGTTTTCTATCAAAAAATCAGCGGCACCCGCGACATGTACCGCGTCGCCGATCTCGAGGGGCAACTGCGCAACACCATCGTCGCGCGCATGACGGACACCTTCGCGCAAAGCTCGGTCCCCTTCCTCGATATGGCTGCGAACCAGGAAGAGCTTGGCAAGAAGATCGCCGAAAATCTGAAGCCCTCGTTCGCCGATCTTGGGATTTCGCTCGAAGCCTTCGTCATGGAGAATATTTCACTGCCCGACGAGCTTCAAAAGATGCTGGATCAGCGCATCAGCATGAATATGCTTGGCGATATGAACAAGTACACGCAGTTCCAAGTAGCGCAATCTCTGCCCATCGCCGCCGGCAATGAAGGCGGCGGAGCAGCCGGAATCGGCGTAGGATTAGGCGCCGGCATGGCCATGGCACAAAGCATGATGAACGCCATGAAACCGGGTGAACAACCGCCTCCGGCAGGTGGCGGCGGACCGGCGGCAACACCCGGGTCGGGACCCACTGCGCCCGCTGCACCGGCTGCACCAGCCACCGGAACCAAATTCTGCATGAATTGCGGAAAGTCGATTCCCAAGGCTGCGAAATTCTGTCCGGAGTGTGGCGGCGCGCAGTCGTAATCCATAACATGTGCGGTCTCGAGTGGATCGTTGAGGCTCACGGCTGCAATCCCGCCGCACTGGCGGATCTTTGCCCGATGGAAATACTGTTCGATAAGCTGATCCGCAAGCTCGATCTGCATCCGCTCGGCAAATCCAACTGGCATCAGTTCCCCCTCACGGGCGGCATCACCGGCTTCAGTCTGCTCGCCGAATCGCACCTCGCGTGCCACACCTTTCCCGAGTACGGTTCGCTTTGTTTGAACCTGTTCTGCTGCCAGCCGCGCGAGGGCGCCGATTTTGAAGAGCTGCTGAAGGAGGGATTCGGCGCCGCCCGAGTTTCGGTGCGCCGGGTCGAGCGGCCCTATCAGCCATGAGCGCTCCGGCTGCGAACTGCCCCAATTGCGGTGCGCCAGTCACGTTTCGATGGTCGAGCGCCGTGCAGACAACGTGCGAGTTCTGCCACTCCATCCTGGTGCGAACCGACGTCGATCTCAAGAAAGTGGGCGAGGTGGCCGACCTGCCCGCCGACGCTTCGCCCATCCAAATCGGCACTGAAGGCGCCTATCAGAACAAGAGCTTCGTCGTCATCGGCCGTATCTTATATGAATACGAGCAGGGCGGTTGGAACGAGTGGCATGTCGTCTACAACGATGGTTCCAACGGCTGGCTCTCGGACGCGCAGCTAGAATATGATCTCTCCTGGCAAAGGGCCCTTCCGGCTGAGTTGCCGCCCGTCAATCAGATCGCGCGGGGCCGGAAATTTCAGTGGGACAACCACGTGTATGAGGTAACGTCCCTTACCAGAGCCCACTACAAGGGCGTGCAAGGCGAGCTTCCGTTTCAATATTGGGATAAGACCGATCTGCTCTTCGCCGACCTCCGCACTTCCGGCGGCGAGTTCGGCACCATCGACTACAGCGAAAATCCGCCGCTGCTCTTTCTGGGCCGCGCCATCGAGTTCGACGATCTGCATCTCAAAAACTTGCGCGATTTTGAGGGCTGGTCGTGACCGTCAAAACCAAGTCGCTCTCCTGTCCCAATTGCGGCGGCCCCGTAGCGCTGCGCGGTTTCGCCCACACGCTGAACGTCGTCTGCCCGCAATGCATGAGCGTGCTCGACGCCACGACGCCGGAGGTTCAACTCCTGCAGCAGTTCCAGGCCAAGCAGCGGATTCAACCCAAGATTCCACTCGGTTCGCGCGGCAAAATCCGCGACACCCTGTACGAAGTGATCGGATTCCAGGTGCGCGAGGTTCAGTCCGGCGACGATTTCTTCAGCTGGGACGAATACCTGCTCTTCAATCCTTTTAAAGGCTTTCGCTATCTCACCGAGTATCAGGGTCACTGGAACTTTGTCCGCGTGCTAAGCGCGCTGCCGGAAGGGGCACGATCCGGCATGAAAATAGCCATGCGCTATCAGGGCCTCTCTTATCTGGCCTTCGACAGCATGAACGCAAGAACCGGGTTTGTGTTGGGCGAGTTTCCCTGGCAGGTGCGCGTGGGAGACGCGGCCGCTTGCGCTGACTTTATTTCGCCGCCGTACATGCTGTCTTCTGAATCCACCGACGGTGAGATCACCTGGTCGCTGGCCGAATACATGGATGGAAGAGTGCTCTGGCAGGCTTTCAAACTGCCGGGCGCCCCGCCGACGCCATCGGGTGTCTTCGCGAATCAGCCTTCGCCATACAAGGGTTCAGTCGGATCGGTGTGGCGGACCTGGCTATGGCTGAATGTCGCGCTGCTGGCGCTTTTGCTCTATTTCAGCGCCGCGTCGGCGGGTCACGAAGTGTTTAGCCAAAAGTACGGCTTCTCGGCCGCAAGAGCTAACGAGGCCGCGTTCGTCACTTCGGATTTCAACCTAAGCGGCCGCGACTCCAACGTCGAAGTCAACATCAAAACCGATCTGGTCAATAATTGGGCCTACTTCAATTTCGCGCTCATCAACGAGCAAACCGGCCAGGCATTCGACTTCGCGCGCGAGGTGAGCTATTATCGCGATTCGGATGGCGATGAGGGCAGCCCCAACAACAGCGTCATTGTTCCAGGCGTGCCGGCGGGAAAGTATTATCTGCGCGTCGAACCCGAGATGGACCGCGGGGCTGCTCCGGTGAACTATCAACTTTCTATAAACCGGGACGTTCCAAACAACATGTTCTTTTTGATCGCGGCCGCCTTGCTGCTGATCCCGCCCATAGTAAAAACTGTGCGCCGCTCCAGTTTCGAGGCTCAACGCTGGCGCGAAAGCGACTACGCGCCCATGGTCTCGAAGCTTGGAACCGGCCTTGCGGCTCTCGCGGATGACTAACAATGACAACTAATCCCTTGTTCCTGCTTTACGGTGTTTTCCTGCTCGGCCTCACCGGTGTCGCCGAGTATCGCGGTTGGAGCTTCTCCAGTGTCACTCAGCAGAAGGTCCTGCCCAAATCGATCCGCGACAATCCCGGCGCGTATCGTTCCACTTATGGCGGTTACTCTCGATACATCGGAGGCAAATAATTCATGGAAGACTTCCATCCCGGCTATCTGCTCAATGCCATCGTTTATGCTTTTCTCGGCATCCTGATTTTCGTGATCGCATTCGTCGCCATCGATAAGATGACTCCCTATCATTTATGGAAGGAGATCGTGGAGGACAAAAACGTCGCGTTGGCGGTGTTGATCGGCGCGATGTCGATCGGCATGTGCATCATCATCGCCGCCGCGGTCCACTAAGTGTCTATTGCGCTTTTTCTCTCCGTCTTCCTGATCGCTGCCTGCGGCTTGATCTATGAACTGATCGCCGGCACCCTCGCCAGCTATCTCCTCGGCGACACCGTATTCCAGTTTTCCACTATCATCGGCTGCTATTTGTTCGCGATGGGCATCGGCAGCTACCTTTCCCGATTCCTGCGGCGCGGCTTGGTGGCCCGATTCGTCTCCATCGAGCTGATGGTCGGCTTGGTGGGCGGATTCTCGTCGTCCATGCTGTTTCTGGCGTTTGCCTACACCGAGGCCTTCCGCCTGATTCTCTATGTGGTCGTGGTTGTGGTGGGGACGCTGGTCGGCCTCGAAATCCCGCTGCTGATGCGAATCCTCCAAGAGCGGTTTCAGTTTCGCGAGCTCGTTTCGCATGTGCTCACCTTCGACTATCTCGGAGCTTTAGGCGCATCCCTCCTGTTTCCGATTCTGCTGGTTCCCAAGCTGGGCCTGGTCCGCTCGGCGCTGGTATTCGGAATACTCAATGCTGGCGTGGCCCTTTGGTCGACATATATATTTCGCGAACAGCTCGGAGGCGCGGGCGTGGGATTGCGCGGCAGTTGCCTCGTAGTTCTAGCCCTGCTCGGCGGTGGAACGATTTTCGCGGATCGAATTTCCTCGGCCGCCGATAACAGCCTCTATGCCGACGAAGTCATCTTTAGCCGCAATACGCGTTACCAGCGCATCGTCCTGACCCGTTGGAAAGACGACTTGCGCCTGTTCCTGAACTCTCATCTTCAGTTCAGCTCGCGCGATGAATATCGCTACCACGAAGCACTGGTCCATCCGGGCCTCGCCACGCTCCACGGCGCGCGCCGCGTGTTGGTGATGGGTGGAGGCGACGGCTTGGCGGTTCGCGAAATCCTGAAATACCCGTCCGTCCAAAGCGTGACTCTGGTCGATCTCGATCCCGAGATGACGCAGCTTTTTTCACGTCACCCGGTGCTATCGGAATTAAATCACCATTCCCTTACCGCGCCGCGCGTCCACGTGATCAATGACGACGCTTTTCGCTGGCTCGATGCCAATTCCGATCGTTTCGATTTCATCGTGGCCGACTTCCCCGACCCCACCAGCTACGCCCTCGGCAAGCTCTTCACCACTACCTTCTATCGGCTGGCCGCGAAACATCTGTCCGCCGGCGGATTGATGGTGGTGCAGAGCACATCGCCGTTGTTCGCGCGTCAATCGTATTGGTGCATCGTCGAGACCGTGAAGCTGGCCGGCCTGCATACCTATCCTTATCACGTCTACGTGCCGTCTTTCGGCGAGTGGGGCTACGTCATCGGGAGCCTGGTTCCGTTTGAGCCGCCCACCCAGTTGCCGGCGGGGCTCCGCTTCCTCAGCAACGTACGCGAGCTGTTCGATTTCCCGACGGACATGCAGCCCGTGGACGCGCTGCCGAACCAATTGAACAACCAGATCCTGGTCCGCTATTACGAGCGCGAATGGAAAGACATCGCGCATTAAACCGCCGCCGCTTCCTCGCCGCCGCGCCGGCGCTGCTCGGTCTCGGCCCTAAAACTGATCGCCCCATCACTGGCACTTTCGTCAACGATTCTTTTCCCGCCGGCCACCGCCTGCGCGATCGCGCGACCTTCCGGGTACCAACCCAACAGGTCCGCGTTCCCATCGTCATCATCGGCGGAGGCATGGCTGGACTCAGCGCCGCCTGGCATCTCGACAAGCGCGGCTTCCACGATTTCGTGCTGCTCGAAATAGAATCGCAACCTGGCGGCAACTCGCGCTGGGGCCAAAACGAAGTCTCGCGCTTTCCTTGGGCCGCCCACTACGTTCCCGTCCCGGCTAAAGGCGAATCGCTAGCTCGCGAGCTATTCGAGGAATTCGGCGTACTGCGCGACGGCAAGTGGGACGATCGCGCGCTCTGCTTCGATCCTCAGGAACGGCTTTTCATTTATGGCCGCTGGCAGGAAGGCATCGAGCCTGAAA
>DATHOT010000287.1:0-72986 GCA_035484655.1 Bryobacteraceae bacterium
CAGCAAACGTCTGGCGTGTTCGGTGGGGTTGCTCCGCAAGCTGCGGGGCAACGGGCAGGGTCCGAGTTTTTATAAGATCGGTAGGCTACTGCGGTACTCGGAAGAGTCGATCGATTCGTGGTTAGCAGAGCATCGGGTGGAAACCAACAACGGAGGAGGACGATAATGGGCGTCTACAAACGAGGAGACACCTACTGGTACAGGTTCAATTGGAATGGTGAGCGAATTCGCGAGTCAACCAAGCAGACGAACAAACGCGTCGCACAGCAGATTGAAGCGGCGCATCGGACGGCGCTGGCGAAGCGTGAGGTTGGGATACGTGATCGATCGCGATGTCCGAGCTTGAAGGAGTATGCGGAGGCGGACTTCTTGCCATACATCGAATCCCAGTTCACGGACAAACCGAATACCTTGGCTTACTACAACTTCGGCGTCAAACGTCTGATCGAGTTCACCGCACTTGCCAATCGTCGTCTTGATGCGATAACGACGCAAGACATAACCGCATTCATCCAGCAGAAGCGTACCGAGGGTTTGGAAATATCCAGCATCAACCGCCAGTTAGAGGTTCTGCGACGGATGCTGAAACTTGCAACGGAATGGGGGAAGGTCAACACGGCTTTGCCCCGTGTGTCGATGCTCCCAGGGCAGAAACGTCGGGAAAGGGTGCTCAGTTCCGACGAGGAATCAGCGTATCTCAAAGCATCAGGTGCAATTGGTGACGCAATCATCGACTCGTATAACCGTGCGTTGAAGGGTATCCGTGCAACGAAACGAGGCGAGGAACCGATCAAACCCGCTGATCCTTATGTGCTCCATAACATTGCGACGATTCTAATCGAATGTGCGCTACGACCGGACGAAGCGTATCGTCTAAAGTGGGACCAGGTACGTGATGGATCACTTTGGATCTCGCACGGCAAGACTGAAAACGCTCGCAGGGTAATACCGTTAACCCAACGAGCAGCGGGAGTGATCAAAATGCGGCAAGGATCACTAATGGATTCGCCGTGGGTGTTTCCTGCCCTGACTGCTAGCGGTCATATCGAGCAATCATCGATCAAGAAACTTCATACGAAGGCATGCAAACTAGCGGGCGTTGAGTACTTCGCACCGTACACGCTTCGGCACACTTGTTTGACACGTTGGGCAACCACGATGGACCCTTACACCCTTGCCTACCTCGCAGGGCATTCGGACTTCGCTACGACACGGCGTTACGTTCATCCTCGGGCTGAGACCGTGCTGGAGGCTATTGGACGCGCAGAACGCGGCCAAGGTGGGCACAAATTGAGCACAATACCGACAGGGCACCTGGAGAGTGGAGCTACGGAAGACATGCAAATTGTTGAGAATGCTGAGTTAGAATGGCGCGCCCGGAGGGACTCGAACCCCCGGCCTATTGGTTCGAAGCCAATCGCTCTATCCAGCTGAGCTACGGGCGCCGATGACTCTTTTTCGATGGTACCATTAGCTTCAAGGGCCTATATAAACATTTTTTGTCACGAATGTTTTTTCGATAAGTCATCCAAATGTAACGTATTCGCGGTTACAAAGGGGCATGCGATGCGATCTGCACGTCCATACCCGGCATTCCGGTATGTGCAATACGCCTCTGTTCAGGCACCTCTGTCGCGAATGCTACAACGAACCGGAAGCCGTATACGATACGCTCAAGCGGCGTGGAATGGATCTCGTCACAGTAACCGATCACGATTCTATCGACGCGGTCGAAGCGCTGCGCGGGCGCCCGGATTTCTTTCTGAGCGAGGAAGTCACATGCCTCACTCCCAGTGGCCTGGAGATTCACGTCGGTGCGTTCGGCATCCAGGAGCGCGATCACATTGAACTGCAGAGGCGCCGCAACGACGTGCCCGCGCTAGCGGCGTATCTGTGCGAGCAAAGTATCTTCTTCAGCATTAACCACGTTTTCTCCAGCCTCACGGGGCGTCGCTCGGAACCGGACTTCGAGCTTTTCGCGGATTTATTTCCCGGGGTCGAGACGCTCAATGGCCAGATTCCGGCCGGCAACAATGCCGCGGCAGCGCGACTGGCGCGCGAGTGGCGAAAGAGTGAAATCGCCGGCAGTGACAGCCACACCCTGGCATCGTTGGGGCTGACTTACACCGAGGTGACGGGCGCGAAAGACGCCCAAACTTTTCTGGAGGGAGTCCGCTGCGGGCACGCGAGCGTTCAGGGCGCTTCGGGCGGGTATTGGAGGCTGACGCGCGCGATCCTCGAAATCGGGCTGGCGATGATCGGAGAGAAACCCTGGACCACGGCGTTCTCGCCCTTGTTGCTCACGATACCGCTGATCATGTTGGGGAACCACGCCAGCGAGCTACTTTTCGAATACAAGTGGTCGCGCAGGCTGTGGCCCGTCGCGTTGGGAGAGAAACTTATTCGCTCTTAGGCTTGTCGCTCGCGGCCGGCTTCGATTCGGTCGACGGCTTGGCTTCCGATTTCGTATCGGTGGAAGCCTTGCTTTCCTTGCCCTCTTTGCTTTCCTTGCTCTCTTTGTCGCTCTTTTCTTTATCGCTCTTTTTCGACCCGTTGCTGCCTTTGCCGTAATCGGTCACGTACCAGCCGCTGCCCTTGAAATTAAATGACGGCGTGGACATCAGACGGTGTACCGGCCCCCCGCACTTCTCGTGGACCCCAACAGGCTCATCGGCGAACTTCTGCCTCACTTCGAATACGTCACCGCACTTATCGCACTTGTATTCGTAGATGGGCATGGCGCCAATGGACTTACTGTTGTTGTTGCTTGAGCGGCGTCAGGATGGGCGGATGGTCGGTCCGGTTATCAGGCGTCATGACCTTGCCAGCTTCAGGAGAGGCAGCTATGTCGGCGCCCTTGCCCTTGGTGACCACTTCGATGGCCTTCTTCAGAAGAACATCTTCGTTGGTTGACTGTTGCGGTTCGTTGGCCAACGGATTTCCGTCGTCATCCAGAGCCACCGGTTCGATTTCCTGAACCGGAACCGAGGGCGTGACGCCGGTATCCTGAATGGCCTTGCCGGCCGGCGAATAATATTTCGCGACCGAGAGAATTACCGCCGACCCATCGTCCATGGTGATGGTTTTGCGGACGGCAGCGTCGCCGTAGGTGCGTTCACCCACCACTTCAGAGCGCTTGTCATCGAGCAGCGCGGCAGCGGCGACCTCAGCGCCTCCGGCCGTGCCTCGATTCACGATCACTACCAGCGGCAGGCGGCTGATGTCTTCTTTCGCATCAGCGGAGACGTCTTGCCGCTGAACTTTCTGGCCTTCGTAATAGGTGATCAACCCCTTGTCGAGAAATAGATTGGCCAGCTTGGTGCCCTGCTCGGGACCGCCCGTCGCGCAGTGCCGCAGATCCAGCACCAGCCTCTTGGCACCTTGTTTCTGCAGATCTTCGACCTTCGCCGCGATGTCCTTCACATGCGTGTCCTCCAGGCTTTCAGCCTGAATAAGACCGATCTGATCGGGCAGCATCTTGGCGGTCACGGCGGGATATTGGATCACGGCGCGGGTCAGGGTCAGCTTTTGCGGCTCCGGCTTGCGGAAGCGCAACACGCCGACTTCTACCGTGCTGCCTGGATCGCCTTCGAGCAACAGTTGCGCATAAGCCAGAGGCATATCGCGCGTCGCGACGCCATTGATGGTCTCGAGAACATCCGTGGTGCTCAGCCCGGCCTTGGCGGCGGGTGAACCGGGAATCGAGTCGACAATCCCCACGTAGCCGAATTTCTTCGACAGAACCACGCCGACGCCGGCCTTATGCTGATCCTTCGATTTCAGCCACTGCTTGTACTGATCGGCATTCATGTAGCTGGCGTAGGGGTCGATGGCTTCGAGCATGCCGTTGACCGCGCCGAGCGTCACGCTCTTCATGTCCGGCTCTTCGACATAATCGCTCTTGATGCGCGAGAGCACCTCGGTGTAAACGGCCAAGTGGCGATAGGTGTCTTCCGGTGAAGCGCTCTTGCCGCGCATGGCTCCGAAAAGAAGCACAAATACGAGGCACGTAGACGTTGAAGCGACAAATAATTTAATGCGGCTGGACATAGTGTGGGCCTGCGGAACTGTCTGCTATAAGTATAGCGTATGCCGGCCCCAATGCCGTGCCGGCTGAAGGCCTCGAAAGGCGGATCTTTTTTTCAACGTTTTATCGCCCCGATTCTATTGCAGAATCGAGAGGAACCGTCTCAAAGTTCGACTACGGGCGAAGACCCGTCGTCTTTCGGCGTTGGATCAGACCTAGTGCGGCAAGTCCCGCACCCAACAGCCCGAACGTTGCCGGCTCTGGAACGCCCGGAGGCGGACCGCCGATCGAACAGCCCGGTCCGCAAGACAGCCTGGCAACCTGGTCTTCCTGGGAGAGGAACAACGTGCCGTTGTTTAAGTCGGGGGAGACGAAATCGCCGCGGGTCCCGCCAGTGGCAATGATGGTGAACGTGCCGATAACGGGATCTAAGAGGCCCACTGTACCATCGTTGTCATTGACAATGACGTCGCCATTGAAACTCCCGCCGCTGATGACGCCCGTGCCGTCCGGGCTGTGGCCGGTGGAATAGGTGTGTAGCAGGGCTCCGGTTGCGATGTTGTAAGACTGCACCGTCCCACCGTTTTCCACATAGGCGATAGTGCCGTCCGCAGAAACCGATACGCCGTCTGGAAAGAGCGAAGCATTGATCACACGGAAGGTGCCGGCCACCGGATCGATTTCAACTAGCCCTCTGTTGCTCGAGGCGATGATGTGCCCGTTGATCGGATCGCCCCACATGCCCAGGTTATCGAGGAGGCCAGCAGCTTGTAGGTTGGGGATCGGGGTGAAGGAGCCGTCATTGGCGAAATGCTCGTAGACGCCGCCTTGCGCCTGGGCACCGTAGACCTGCCCCCCAGCGGTGGCCATAGCAAAATTGCAGTTGCTGGTCGTGCAAGTGTAGGAGGTCGAACCCACTGCGCTGGCCAACGTCTGGCCATCGACGTCGCTGAAGACGTAGATTTTTGTGTTTAGCAGGCTTCCGGTGATCACATTCCCGTTAGGGGCTATGCCTTGTGCGAGGGGACCATATTCGGCGTTGTATCCACTGACGAACGTGGTAAGGGTGAAGCCGTCGCTTGTCCCGGCTGCGTTGAGCATCAAAGCCGCGCGTGCTGGAGTAACCAGAGCGAGCGACGCAACCGCAATCCAGGCGAAGAACGCAATCAAGGACGCTTTCATTTTTCCTCCATGAGTACGATATGATTTTGCCGGGTCTCCCTAATATTGGGCTACCAGGCACAAAATAGTATACACCTCGACGCCCCCCTTGGAACCGTTGATAGTAGACTTCTAGCTTACTTTTGAACCCATTACGTTCAGTACGCTCGAAGATAGGGATTCCGCTTCTTCCGTATCCTAGCTTATATAGTAGGTCGTCAAGTCAGAGAGGCCAATATGCGAAGGTAACCCTGGTACCGGGCCTCGCCGATCTGGCCGGATTCGACGGCCGCTTTGACGCCGCAGTCTGGCTCATGGCTATGGGAACAGTCCGAGAAGGCGCAAGTGCAAGCGGCGAACTCTTGATAGTAAAGGTGCAAGTCACCCGCGGTCACATCCCACAGCCCAAACTCGCGGATGCCCGGCGTATCGATCACGACCGCGCCGCCGGGAAGATGATAAAGCGCGGAAGACGTGGTGGTATGCCGGCCCTTGTCGTTGCCTTCACTGACGGCGCCGGTTATCAGATCGAGCCGCGGATCGAGCGCGTTCAATAGCGACGATTTGCCGACCCCGCTGTGCCCGGCGAATACGCACAGCTTGCCAGCCAGCGCTTCTAGAAGCCGCGCGATGCCCTCGCCGGTGGAGGCGGAGCAAAGAATCACCGGAACGCCCGCGTCCCGGTACGGCCGCACGGGCTCCAGTTCAGCGGCGTTCGCCAGCAGATCGATTTTGTTGACGCAGAGAAGCGGCTCCGCGCCCGATCGTCCGGCGGCGATGAGGTAGCGATCGATCAAGCCCGGCCGCAGCGGCGGAGACTTGAGCGAGACGACGTTCACTACGATATCAATATTGGCTGCGATCACCCGCTCCAGGTGCGGATTCCCAGGGTCCGTGCGGGAGAGCACGGTACGGCGCGGGAGGATCTCCTCAACGCGCCGGCGATCGGAGGAGAACAGCACGCGATCGCCAATCGCGGCATCACCGGCAGAGCGGCAGCGGACGAGCTGGTTGCCGCACAGGACGTCGCAGAATCCAGCGCCGGTTTCGACCGCGAGTCCGGTAGCCAGCGGTCCGGTGTGGCGTGACAAGGCCTCGTCGCCGTGCTTCGCCATATATTTCTTGGCCAGGCGCCGCTCGCGCTTGCCGCGTTCTTCCAAATGTTTGCGTAGTTTTCTGTCCTCTCGAGACATTTCGAGACACCTCGCCTCACTCTTTTAGGGATTAATCGAACGCGAGGGGCACAGACACGAATGTCTGTGCCAGGTTTAGCGGACAGTCATAGGCAGACTACTCGATGTTACAGCGCGGCGCGTTCGGATGCAAGGCCTACCAACCGGTCCCATTAACGGACACTGGGGCGCGGCCATCTTTTTGAAAACAAAGCTGGATAGAAACGGCCACGGTGCTGCAACGACAAACCGTATGTCCACCGCTGCACAGGACCTGCGTTATGCTCTACGGCTGCTGTGGAAGAGCCCCGGCTTCGCCGCCTCGGCCATCCTTGCGCTGGCCCTGGGAATTGGGGCCAATACGGCGATCTTCAGCGTCGTGAACTCGGTGGTGCTCCGGCCGCTGCCGTTCCGTGACGCCAATCGGATGGTGGTGGTTTGGGAGAGCAACCAGGCGCAAGGCATGAACCGCGTAGGGCCCTCCGGACCCACCTTTCTGGACTGGCGCGATCAGAGCAAATCCTTCGAAGATCTCGCGCTGCTAGAGCCAGGCACTTGGACGCTGACGGGATTCGGTGAACCCAAGCAGCTGCCGGCGCTGCGCGTGAGCGGGAATTTTCTCCCGGTGCTCGGAGTGAAGCCGATCCTGGGCCGCAATTTTCTTCCCACGGAGGGCTGGAATCAGCGGGTCGTCCTTCTGAGCTACAACCTCTGGGAGCAGCTCTACGGAAAAGATCCGAACGTGATCGGAGAGCGCGTGATGATGGATGTCATCCCATATACCGTGATCGGCGTGTTGCCACCGAGTTTTTGGTGGGCGAATCCGGCCGAATTGGTGGTGCCATGGGTAGATTCGGACTTGCGCCCGCGCGATCGGATGGACCACGACTTCGGCGTGATCGGCCATCTGAAGCCCGGCGTGTCCGTATAGCAGGCTAATGCGGAGCTGGACGTCATCGAGCGGCGGATTTCCGAAAGCGTCGTTCGCATGCAAGGGTGGGCCACAACGGTGGTTCCGGTTCAGCAGGCGCTATCGGAAAACGTCCGCAGCGGGCTCTTGCTATTGCTGGTGGCCGTGGGCCTGGTGCTGCTGATTGCATGCGCGAAATATCGCCAATCTGATGCTGGCACGGGCGGCGGGCCGGGGGCCGCGAGACCGCCATCCGGATGGCCCTGGGGGCAGGCCGGTGGAGACTTGCCCGGCAATTTCTGACCGAGAGCATGCTCCTGGGAGTGATCGGCGGCGGCATAGGGCTCCTGCTGGCGCTATGGAGCGTCGATCTGCTGCAGGCTGTCGTCCCGCAAACGCTGCCACTTTCCGGAGGGGCCGGCAACGTGGTTCGGCCGGCCATCCATGCGGATGCAGCGGCGCTTTTGTTCACACTGCTGGTATCGCTGGCAACTGGTGTCATCTTTGGTCTGGTGCCGGCATTGGCGGCGTCGAGAGCCAAGGTGCACGATTCGCTCAAGGAGGGCTCGCGCGGCTCGTCTGCGGACGGGAGTCAGCTGCGCAACCTGTTCGCGGTATCAGAGGTTGCACTCGCCTTGGTGCTCCTGATTGGGGCGGCACTGACGATGAAAAGCTTTTGGCGGATTCAGCAGGTAAATCCGGGGTTCACGGCCGATCATGTAACGCCATGGAGATGGAGCTTCCCTCGGATTCCAAATACAAGACCGATCCGGAACAGGCCGAGTTCTTCCGTCGCGTGCTGGAGAAGGTGAGCACGCTCGCAACGGTGCGGTCGGCCGCGGTGGCGAACATTCTGCCGCTCGATAATGCCGAAATGCCCCGGTTGACATTCTTGATCGATGGGCGTGCGCCGTTGAATTCAGGACAGCACTTGCCGGCCGACTATCGGTCAGTCAGCGCCGATTACTTTCGTGTGTTGAGGGTTCCGCTGCTCAAGGGACGCTTCTTGACCGATGCCGATAGGGTCGACCGGCCCGCAGTGGTGGTCATCAACGAAAGCCTGGCACACCGCTACTGGCCGACCGGCGAAAATCCGGTCGGGCAGCGCCTGAGATTCGGCGGAACCAGGGCCTGCGAGATCGTGGGCGTCGTGGGCGACGTTAAGCACTCCGGACTCGATAAACAAGCGACGCCAGCGGTTTTTCTTTCCTATCTCCAGTCCCCGGAAATGCGGATGAGCCTGGTGGTGCGGACCGCCGGCGATCCCGCGACCATGGTTCGCGCCGTCAAGGATCAGGTATACGCGGTGGACAAGGACCAGCCGATGTATAAGATTCGGACGATGGAGCAGGTGGTGGCAGACTCGCAGTCATCCCCGCGCTTCACCTTGATCGTGCTCGCTATTTTCGCGGCGGTCGCCCTGGCGCTGGCAGCCGTAGGGACTTATGGAGTGATTTCGTACGCCGTGGCGCAGCGTACGCGCGAGATCGGGATCCGCATTGCGCTAGGCGCTAAGCGGGGCGACGTGCTGCGGCTGGTAGTGGGGCAGGGTACTGCGATAGCGCTGTCTGGAGTAGTGGTGGGGCTGGGAGCGGCATTTGCGCTGACGCGCTGGATGTCGAGCTTGCTGTTTGGAGTGAGCGCTACCGATCCGGCGATATTCGCGGATTTATCGCTGGTTCTGGCCGCTGTAGCGCTTTTCGCCAGTTACATCCCGGCGCGCCTGGCAATGCGGGTGGACCCGATGGTTTCGCTGCGCTGTGAGTAGTGCTAAAAAGGCATCATGAGAGTCGCGCGTTTCTCGCCAAGATTATTGGCTCTGATCTGTTTCGCGGCGGCCGGCAGCCTCGGACAAAACAGCGCCACTCCGGACACGGCCCGCCTGGACCAGGTGGCGCAATCGTATGTGAGCGCCAAGCAGTTCATGGGTAGCGTGCTGGTGGCGCGCGGGGATGAAATCCTGTTTAGTAAGTCTTATGGCTCCGCCAACCTGGAGTGGAACGTACCCAATACGCCCGCCACCAAATTCCGCATTGGATCCATCACCAAGCAGTTCACCGCCGCCTCAATCCTTCTGCTGGAAGAGCGCGGCAAGTTGAAAACGGATGACCTGGTCAAGAAATATATGCCCGATGCTCCCGCGGCCTGGGACGAGGTCACGCTGTTCAACGTGCTCACGCACACCGCCGGGATCCCCAACTTCACCAGCTTTCCCGAGTTTGCGGAGAAGTCGGTCCTCCCCATGTCTGTGGAAAAAATCGTTGCCCTGTTCAAGGACAAGCCGCTCGAGTTCGAACCGGGCGCCAAGTTCAGCTACAGCAATTCGGATTATGTGCTGTTGGGCTATCTGATCGAGAAGCTCAGCGGCCAAAGCTACGAGAAATTCCTCCAGGATAATATCTTCACACCGCTAGGCATGAAGGATTCCGGGTACGATTCCAACACTGCCATCATCGAGCGGCGGGCTTCCGGCTACTCCAACTCTCCGGCCGGACCGTTAAACGCGGATTACGTCCATATGAGTATTCCACACGGCGCCGGCGCGCTCTATTCCACGACGCTGGATCTCCTGAAGTGGGAGCAGGGGCTGTTCGGAGGGAAGCTGCTCACGCCCGCGTCGCTGGCAAAAATGACCACGCCATTTAAGGACAACTACGGATTCGGGCTAGTCATCCGAACGACCGACGGCATGAAGAACATATGGCATAACGGAGGCATCCAGGGTTTCAACTCGTCGCTGGCCTACTATCCGGAATCGAAAATTACGGTGGCCGTGTTGGCTAATCTGAATGGCCGCGCCCCGGATGAGATGCTTCCGAAGTTGGCCGCCGTGGCTCATGGTCAGGCGGTGCACTTAACCTCCGAACGCCCGGAAATCAAGCTCCCCAAGGAGACGCTAGCCCGCTATGTGGGCACTTATGAACTGGAGACGCGCATCAACATGATAGTCACGCTCGATGGCGAACAGCTCAACAGCCAGCTTTCCGGCCAACGCAAGTTCCCTTTGTTCGCGGAGGCTGAAGGAAAGTTCTTTCTGAAAGTCGTAGATGCGCAGCTAGAATTCGTGCAAGACGCGGATGGAAAGGTAACCGACGCGATCCTGCACCAGGGCGGCCGCGATACGAAGGCTCGCCGGACCAGCGATACTGTGGTGGAGAGGAAAGAGATCACCCTCAAACCGGAGATATTGGCGGCTTATCCAGGCCAATACCAGGCCGGCCAGTTAGTGCTGACGATATCGTTGGAAGGCGGCCGGCTGATGATACAGCCTTCCGGACAGGCTAAATCGGAGTTGTTCGCGGAGTCTGAGACCAGGTTCTTCTTGAAGATCGTGGATGCTCAGATCGAATTCGTCAAGAACGAAAACGGCTCGGTGACCGAGCTGACCTTGCACCAGGGCGTCATCGATCTGAAGGCCCCGCGCAAATAGCTTGCAATCAGGCCGGTCAGTCCGTGGCGCCGGTCTTCTTCTTTAGCTGTTCCTTCTCGTACTCCTTCAGAACGCGGTTGACGTAATCGACGGTCTCGCGGTAAGGCGGGATGCCGTTGTATTTATCCACCGCGCCGGGTCCGGCGTTGTAGGCGGCCACTGCTTTGGAAACCTGATGCGGATCGTTCTCGTACTTCAGCAATAGATCGCGTAGATATCTCGCGCCTGCTTCCGCGTTTTGAGCTGGATCATGGGGATCGACGTTCAGCTCGGCTGCCGTGGCAGGCATCAACTGCATAAGCCCGATGGCGCCTTTCGGCGAAAGGGCATCGGTCTGGTAGCCGGATTCGGCCTTGGCGACGCTATGTACGATTGCCGGCGGAAGCCCGGCTTGGATGGCGGCGCGGGTGATCATCTCCTGCGGCGTAAGCCTAGATTGAACATCGGGAATCGGATCGGGTGGCTTCGGCGGCGCCGGTGGAGGCGGAGTGTAATCTTCTTTCTCGAATGCGGCGACCGTGGACGCTTGGATCTCGATTACACCTTGGCTGGTCTGCAGCCGGACGAGCGCGCCTTCGGCGATGTGGCTATCGGCATGGATGCGGAAGCCATTCGACAACAGGACGTACTCCCCGGCCGAGGCGGCCAGAGTAACCGAGAGCAGGCACAGTACTAGTTTCGTAAACACTCTCAAATACAGGATGACGCATTTCCGAGTCCCGGTGTGGAAGTGTTAATCGGAGACAGCCAATTCGCCGGGGACGATGGGGCGGGTGCGGGGGAGGATGCCGGCGCGGCCCAGGAGCGCGATTACAGCCAGCAAACCCGTGAAAACGATCAGCTTGGCGGCGTCGGCAACGCGAGTATGGGGTAGCACCTTCCAGAGCATACCCAGAACCGGTTGTGCGATGCAGCAGGCCCACACGGCGCCATAGAAATACCGGCGCTCGTGCCCCTCGCCTTTGGTGGATGCTTTCACGCGCGGCAGCAGGCCGAAGGCGCCGAGGGTCCAGACGGTGATCGCGAGCGGGAAGTAGCCAAATTCATAAATCTGCTTCAATCGCCAGGCGCCGGTGGCTACGGCGACGGCCAGGCCGGTGAAATTCAGGATCGCGAAGCTGATGACGATGCTCCAGGCGAAGGTGTAACAGATGCGCCGGTAAAGGGGATTCGGTTTATCCTCGACGAAGCGAATGATATAAGGACGAGGCTCGACTCCTGGCAGACGGCCGCGCAAGGCGGCGATGCCGGTTCCCAAAAGAACCAGGCCGAGCCATACCAGTTTGCGCTGATCGAAGCCCTTTTCGAACAGGTCGAAAGTGGACGGGCCTGCCGCGATGAAGAAGACGAAGATCCAGATAGGCCAGTGAGCCAGCCGGTAAGTGAGCTTGTTGTGGTCCCGCAGCCTGCGGGCACTGGCGAACTCAACTCGGGCGGCGGATGCCACGGGTTAGACGCGCTACTGTTTCTTGGTCGGGTTCGGAGGAGCCGTAACGGGCGGCTTCGCGGCAGGTGGGGTCGTGCTGCCAGTCGGCGCGGCCGGCTTAGGGGCGCTCATCTGCGCGGTGCTCTTATCGTACAACTCGATAATCTCTTTGGTGATGTCGATGCTGGGCGCGGCATACAGCACAGGAGTCTGGGGATTGCTGACATCCACCACCATGGTATAGCCGTTATCCCGCGCGTATCGTTCGATCACTGCCATCATCTTTTGACCAAGCCCCTGGAGGATCTTCTGTTGCTCCTGATCCATCTCGGCCTGGGCGTCCTCAAAATCGCGCTGGAGACTCTTCTTCTTGCCCTCGATGTTCTTATAGATATCGTTCTTGGTGGATTCACTCAGCGTATTTTGACCCTTGCTGAGCTGGTCCTGAAGCGAATTGATGTCGCTCTGCTTCTGCTCGAGCTCCTTTTTCTTGGGCTCAGCTTTGGAACTCAATTCGGAAGCGGCCTTCTGGCCGTCTTTGGTGGCGATGATGGCTTGCTGAATGGCAATGACCGCGATCTTACTAGCGGGCGGGCTTTGGGTCTGGGCTGCCAGCGTTGCCGCCAAAACCAGGGATGGCACCACGAATGACATACTTTTCACAGTGAAACTCCTAACCTTTGAATCATTATATTCTATCCAAAACAGTTCGCCACGACGGCGCTAGAAAGTTCGACCAATCGAAAAGCGGAACATGTCGCGCTTCTCAAAGAATGGAATGGGTTGGCCCACCGAGGCTATAGCGTTCTGATAGGTGATGTTATTGGGGAAGTACGACCGGTCGGCCACGATGGGTGGTTCGAGATAGCCGCGAAAGGTGCTGGGATTGTAAGCAAAATAAACACGGAAAGGCGCGTTCACCACGGGCATCAACACCTGTAACTCGAGCCCTGTCGAAGCTCGCAATTTTTGAGTGCCGGGGGCGATGTAGGCCCGTCCGCTAAAATCCGCCTGGGGGAATTCCGAATTTAACTGTGCGGCATAACCGGGATTCAATTTGAGCTGTCCAGGAAAGGACAGCTTGTCGATGCCGGCATCGCCGAAAATCGCCAGCGTAACCGGGCCAACGATGGGAATACGATATTCGATGTTGCCGACCACGTTGGTGTCGCCGCCAGGGAAGGCGAGCTGATAGCTCGGGATGGTCATGGTCACGGGCTGGAAGCTCGGAAGGCCGTTTACGATCTGTTTTTGCATCCGCTGCGTTCCGTCCGCGTTGTACACGTTCACCGTCGCCATGGTGGGCAGGAACACAATCGGGCTGATACCCCAGATGTCGAACCCACGAATGTCGTTTTCGCCGCCGGTGTAGTAGCGGGAGAAGGGTGGCGCAACTTTACCGCCGTAACCGGTAATCATGCGGGCCAACAAGTGCATCCCGATGACGTGTCCCTTCTTTAAGCCGCTGCGGAAGTACTTGGCATCGAAGGTCGGCTCGATGGTATTCACGTTTCCGCCCAGGGCGCCGCTGGCATATCCCATCGAGAAGAAAAACGACTTTCCGCCAGTAGGCGTGATGGGATGGTTGACGCTGTTGTAGGTATAGGAAGGGATGATCTTGGCCGTTCGGATTCCGCTAAGTGAGTTCGGGCCGCCGATGCCTTGAAAATCGATGTAGTCGAAGTAGGTGCTGGCCGCCGTAGTCAAAGTCTTGATGTGGGAAATGTCGTAGCCGTAAGTGAGCCCGATGCGAGCAAAGGTGCGTTTGAGAGGGTAGGAGGCAAAGATCGTGCCGCCGTATCCGTTAGATACGTAATTGAGCAGATTCTGCTGGCCCAGGGAATTGTACAGCGGAATGAGGTTGCTGCCGGAAAGAATCGACGCCTCACGCGCCTGGTCGTAGTTGAAACGTTGAACGTAGAGCGTGAAACCGGTCTGGATGGGCGTGTCAAACAGGTAAGGCTCGGTAAAGCCTAGCTGCACCTGATCCTGGCGCGTGCCCAATTGTGAGCTGAGGCTCAAGGTCTCGCCCAGGCCCAGGAAATTCTTGGTGGCGTACGAGAAGCCGATGAAGCTGCCTGCGATTCCTGAGACGCCGCCATTCAACTGGATCGAGTTCTTGCCGCGTTCCTTGACCTTGAGCGTGATATCCACGGTGTTGGTCTTAGTGTCGCGCTTGATGTCGGCGGCATCTTCGGCCTTCAACGGATCGAAATAGCCGAGCTGATTCAGGCGCAGGATACTGAGCTCCCACATACGATTGTTGAAAATCTGGCCTTCGTCGATCAGCAGTTGACGGCGAATCACTTTATCGCGGGTGTTGGTGTTGCCCGAGAAATCGATGCGCCGCACGAAAAACTGCTTGCCTTCGTCGACCGCCAGGGAAAGATCGATCAGATCGGAATTGGGCTCCGGATCGAAAGAGGGCTCGGCCACGAAGTCGATGAAGCCGAAATCGCCGTACAGCTTGCGCATGTTTTCCAGGCCCTTCCGCAGTTTAGCGGTGGAGAAGATGTCGCCCTTGGACATCTGGAAGAGCGGCGTCATGAGAGCTTCAGGAGTGCGGAAAAACTTTACGCCCGTGAAAGTAATGTTATTGAGATGATATTTGCGGCCCTGTTCCACCGTAATGCTGATATCGGCGACGGTTCCGATCCGGTTGGGATGGATGAGGGGAAGGTGGAAGCCCTCTCCACCGGTCATGCGCATCTTCACATCCGAATCCGTAACGTGCGCGGTGAAATACCCATGTTCCTGGTAGAACACCTGAACGCGGCTTTTGTCCTCATCCAGCTTGGTGGAATCGTAGGTTCGGGCAAACAGATTTTCAAAAAAGATGGAATACGGGATGCCGATAGGATGCGAGTTCTTCATCGCGCGGATAACTTCGCGAGCGGGGAACACCGTGTTGCCCTTGACTTCGATGTTGCCGACTTTGACTTTGGGGCCTTCGTCGACTTTGAAAGTGATCTCGAGCGAGGAAGGCGGAACGCGCTTGATCTCGGGCGTGACTTTGGCGTATTGATGACCGCGTTCGGCCAGCAACTCCAGCAGAACATTCGTGGCGCGCTGCACTTTGTTGGGATCGTACTGCGATTCGACTACCAGGCCCACCTTGCGTTCTTTGTAGCGGTCGAGAATATCGGAAACGGTGACGGACTTGTTGCCTTCGTAATTAATGGAGCGGACTACCGGCCGTTCCACCACGATGAAGCGGACGATCCAGCCTTCTTTGCCAGCTTCGCGCTCAATACGGATATCGTCGAAGCGGCCGGTGTTCCAGAGCGCCATGAAGTCGCGATGCAAGGTCTCTTCGTCGTATTTGTCGCCCTTTTTGCTGAAGATGAGCGCTTGCAGAGTGTCCTGGCGAACGCGCCGGGCGCCGCGGAATTCGAAAGACTCGATAATGTCCTGGGGCGGCTGTCCGGGCAGCGTGGTGACCGGCCTTTCCGTGGGCGGCGGCACTGGTTGGAGCGGAGGCTGTTGGGCGGGCCGGGGAGTCTGTGGTGGCGGTTGCTCCGGCGCGGTAGGAAGCGTCTCGAAGGGATTCGGCCGGCTGGGCGGCGGCTGCTGGGCCGGCGGTGGCTGCTGGGCCCCCGGGGTCTGCGGTTGCGGCGCGGTCTGCTGTGTTTGCGGCCTGGTCTCCGGCGTGGGCGGCTGTTGTGGAGAAGCCTGTGGTGCGCCCTTAAGAAAAGCAACGCTGGAAATGATGGCCGAACAAAACAGAACAGCTCGCAGGCGGCCAGGCCTGTGAAACATCATCTAAGAAGGGATCCTTTCCACTCTGCGACTAACATCCCGAGACGTCCCCTCCCAAGATCGGGTTTCACCAGGTGACCGTGGGCCGGAGGTTCGAAGTTTTTATTTTAGCTGAAGATGGACGGCTTCGAAACTGTATCTGGTTGGCCACAGCGGGCCGCCCGAGCACAGCTTGGCGGAAATTCACTAGAGCTGCATTACGGCCTCTGCGATTCTGCCTCTTCTAATACTTCGTTTTCGCCGTCAGGCTGATAGTAGGAGTGATAATAAGTGTACTTGCTGTAGAGTTCGCCCCGGCGCGCGCCGTTGACGACAATGCCCAGAACATTGTTCTGGCAGAGCGACTGCATGGCGCGCGTAATGGAATCGATCGTGGTGGCTCCGATGCGCACCACCAGGATGGTGCCGTGGCAAAGCGTGGAAAGCAGGTTGGCATCGGCGGCGAACAACAGAGGCGGGCTGTCCAGAATGATCCAATTGAAGAGGCTGGGCAACCGGTCGAGCAGTTCCTTCACTTCTTTCAGATTGAGCAGCTCGAGCGGGTTGATGACCGGCTCACCGGCCGGCATGATGAACAGGTTCGTGCCGGCGATGCGGCGCATGGCCTCGTGCAACTGGCATTTTCCTTGTAAATAGTCGGTGATGCCGGGGCCGCGTTCGGCTTGGAAGAGGTGGTGCACGATGGGCCGGCGAAAATCGAAATCGCAGAGAATCGTGAAGTTTCCCGCCAGTTGAGCTTCGGCCAGCGCAAGATTCACAGCGGCGAACGATTTACCTTCGGCCGGAGACGGGCTGGTGACCACCGCGGTGTGGATCGGTTGCAGGCTCTGCATGTGATTCAGGCGCGTCCGAAGCGTGCGGAATTCTTCGCTGGGGGCGTTGTGAGGATGCCTTGGATTGATCAGGAGCCCATCCGGTGAGGGCTCGAACGGAATGGTCTGTACCAATTCGAGCAGGCCCTTGGCGGGCGTGTGTTGAGGTTGAGCTTCGATGGTGGCGGTTGCGGATCGATCGGCGACAACAGGTGGTGGCGTGCCTCCGGCCGGGACGAATGTTCCAGCCTCGGCGGCCCGTCTTAATGCGTCGTGAACTCGGCTCATGTGTGTTGTCTCCCCCTAGAGCTTCGTGGCGTAGTAGTACACCACGGAGCTGGACATTATAACCACGCCAACCAAACACGCAGTCGACCAGGCCAGCCAAGCCAGCCGCCTGCGACGCCGCACTACCAGATCGTTCTCCAGCAGCGGAATACTGCCGAGTACAGGAAGCTGGGTATAGGCTCGAACGTCTTTCAGATTCTTGAGCGCGGTATCCTTCACTTCCCGCGCGCCCGCCAGGCACAAACCAAGGACCAAGCCCAGGCCGGTTCCGATGGCGATGATCAAAGGACGCTTGGGCTCGCTCGGGGTTTGCGGCAGAGACGGGGGATCGAGTTGCTCCAGCCGCTCACCCTGCTGATGGTTCACCAGCGCGGTGGACATGGTGGATGTGTTCAGCCGCCGGTCCAGATCCTCGTATTCACGCTTGGCCAGCTCGCGCTCGCGGATCAGCTCGTCGTACTCCTTGATCCCCACCGGGATGCCTTCGATGCGTGACTGATAGGAGCGAATGGTGGCCTCGGCGTCCTTGGCTTGCTTTTTGTAGTCCTCCATTTCGAGGTCCTTGGCCTGGATCAAGCCCTGAATCCTTTGAATTTGCGCGTCCAGGTCCCGCTGCTCTCGAACGAACTGCGGATTCGGCGGCCGGACCGGGGCGGCGGCGCCCGCCGTGGCGTCGGGCTTCTTGGTCTCTTCCTCCTTGGCCAGAGTCTCGCGCTGTTTCTTAGCGCTGGCGATCAGCGCGATCAAGCGCTGGACATCCGGGTGTGTGTCCTTATAGCGTTCGCGCTCGGCGACCAGAGTGTTCTCCAGTTGCGTGATCTCGCGATCCTTCTCAGAGAGCTTGTCGTTTTTCTGCTGGAGCACCTGCTCCTGTACAACCGGATCCTTCAGGGATGACAGCTGATCGCGGTAAATGCGCAGTTGATTCTCAAACAGCAGCTTCTCCTGATTCACCCGATTCATAGCCGTGTTGAGATTCAGCATCTGCGACTGCATGGCGTTCAACTGCGAGAAATTGGACTGCTGCTCCTCCGGCAGATGGCCCAGGTTTCTGGAACGGAAGACGCTGAGCTGCTGCTCGACAGCGTCGAGCTTCTTTTTGGCCAGGTCCCACTGATCGCGCAGGAACTGGGTGGTGGAAACGGTCTCCTGAGAGACTTCGCGCGTGTTCTCTTCCAGAAATCTCGCCACCAGGTTCTCCACTACCTTTTGCGCAGTGAAGCGATTGTTGTAGGAGAACTGGATCTCAAACGCGGGATAGCGCTGTCCGCGTTCCGATTGTTGCAGGCTGAGCGCCAGCGGAACAACTTTGATGTCACGCGCGCGCATGTCCTCAATGACATCATCGGAGGGTCTTCGGGACAATTCCTTTTTATACAGTCCCTGTGTATTGATGATGTTGAGTAAGGTGGCGCGGTTGAGAATAAGCTGAGCCAGGGAGGTGATGCGCCCTTGAAGATCGCTGCTCGTATTCGTGGCCACCAGATTTTCGGGCACTTGCGGCGGCACGACGCGGATGACGGCGGTGGAGACATAGGTGTCGGGCCACAGAAAGGCCACTACCACCGATACCACCAGCGCCGCGAACACCGGGCCGAGAATCCAGGCCTTGTGCCGGCGCAAAATGTCAATATAATCCTCGACGTCCAGGGCACGCCGTGAGGACGCTAGAGTATCCTGAGGCTGCATCCTAATTTCCTCCTCCGACTACGGAACAATGATGTGATCTCCTGATTCGACCAGGATATTCTGTTCTAACTTCTTGCCGCTGCTTACTTCTTTGTAATTAAAATGGAGAACGTTGCCCTTTCGCAGTATCCGGATTTTCTTAGTATTGGCGAAGTCCCGAAAGCCGCCGCAAATGCTGAGCGCCTCCAGAATTGTAGTGGGGGTCACCAGCAGGTAGCTGCCCGGCTTGGTCACTTCTCCATCGATAAAGTACTTCTTACTTCGAACGTCGATCACCATCACATTGACGTCTGGGTTGTTAAGGTACTTGCCCAACAGCTCGGCGATGCTCTTGGTTAGCTGCGCTGGCGTTTGATCTGCAGCCTGCACGTCCCCGATCAACGGCATGGTGATCTTGCCGTCGGGGCGGACGGCCGCCTGCAACGTGAAATCGGGTTCGCGCCAGACTCGGATAAAAATGACATCTTCAGGCCCGAGGAGATATTTATTCGGATCCACGGCTGCGGCGGAGCCCTCGGGAGTCTTTTCAGATGCGGCGGGAGCCGGCGCAGCCGCGCTGGGTGTCTTCGATTCATTCGGCTTCGGCGCCGCGGGTTGGGTTTGACCTGCTCCAGTCACACACCCAGCCAGCACGATTGCCGTGGTGACAGCTAAGCGGAATGAGTTGCACTTCACCTGACGATGGCTCCTATGGTCTTGATTGGCAAAGGCCCCCAGCGCGGATCGAGGGTTCCCACTAGACATAAATCCAGTAGATACTTCATTGTACATCGCGAACGCCGATTCCTGCGGTGTCAAATATACCTAGTTTCGACCAAACACTGTACTGATTCGTACTAGCAACTTGAGCACTTGGAGGACCACCAAACATCTTAGATCCGCCAGAGCGCATACTTGATACATACTCCTTGGGATACATTAATTAAGGTTGTATTCTTATGACATACTTTCTCGCAAAAACTGACCCGGAGACCTATTCGATTGACGACTTGGAGAAGCAAAAGACGACTACCTGGGACGGAGTCACAAATCCACAAGCCGTTCGCGCCATCCGCGACATGCGGCCCGGAGACAAAGTATTCATTTACCACAGTGGCAGCAAATCAGGCGGCGGCCAATCCGGCGTGGTGGGACTGGCGCGGGTGACCTCTGAATCCAGACCAGACCCCAAGAATCCGAAATCGGCGGTGGCAGACTTCGAGTTTCTGACCCGGCTCGGTCCATCGGTTACGCTGTCGGAAATAAAACAATCGAAGCAGTTCGACGACTGGGCGTTGGTGCGGCAGGGCCGCTTGTCCACCATGCCGGCGCCCCAGAAGTTTGTGGATTGGATGCGTAAGAAATTCCCGAAAGTGAAAATCTAAGCCGGACTCATTGCTGCGACACGGATCGGCTGAATCGGTGTCCATCTTAATGAGATATGCGTTTCCCAAGATCCAGCGGTATACTCCTGCACCCGACTTCTCTTCCAGGTCCTTACGGCATCGGCGACTTAGGGCCGGAAGCGTTGTGCTTCGCCGATTTCCTCGCCGAGGCCGGACAAACATTGTGGCAAGTGCTGCCGCTCGGTCCAACCGGCTTCGGTGATTCACCCTACCAATGCTTTTCCGCGCTGGCCGGAAATCCACTGCTGATCAGCCCGCGGTGGCTGGTGGAACAGGGCTGGCTGGAGACGGCGGCTCTTGAGGATGTCCCCGAATTCCCGAAAGATCAAGCGGACTTCGAGCGCGTCCTGCCCTGGAAGTCGGGCCTGCTCCAATCCGCCGCGCGTCGATTTCTTGCGAATGCTTCGTCCGGCGACCGTCAACGGTTCGATTCCTTCTGCCAGGCCAACGCCGGCTGGCTGGATGACTATGCGCTGTTCATGGCGCTCAAGCAATACCACAACGGCTCAGTCTGGAGCCACTGGGATCCGGGCATCCGCTG
This sequence comes from Bryobacteraceae bacterium, assembly GCA_035484655.1. Taxonomy (GTDB): domain Bacteria; phylum Acidobacteriota; class Terriglobia; order Bryobacterales; family Bryobacteraceae; genus Palsa-89. The sequence continues at coordinate 20,601 of DATHOT010000287.1, forward strand.
GCGCGAGCCCGCGGCGCTTGCGGCCTGGCGTGAGAAGCAGGCCGAGCCGATCGCGATACAGAAGTTTCAGCAGTTCGCTTTCTTTTCACAATGGCGACAGCTGCGTGAATATTGCCGCAGCCGCGGGATTCGCTTGATGGGCGACCTGCCGATTTATGTCTCGCACGACAGCGCCGACGTGTGGGTCCATCCGCAGTATTTTCACCTCGACTCCAATGGCAACCCGACTGTCGTGGCCGGTGTTCCACCGGACTATTTCAGCGCCACGGGCCAGCTTTGGGGGAACCCGATTTATCGCTGGGATGTTTTGGCTCGCGACGGCTACCGGTGGTGGCTGGAAAGATTTCGCGCGGTCCTGGAGATGGTCGATATGATCCGGCTGGATCACTTTCGCGGGTTTGAGGCTTATTGGGAAGTTCCGGCATCGGAGCCGACTGCCGTCCACGGCCGCTGGGTAAAAGGGCCGGGACCGGCGTTGTTTCGCGCCGCGCGGCTGGCCCTGGGAGAACTGCCGCTGGTGGCCGAGAATCTGGGCGTGATCACGCCCGAGGTGGAAGCGATTCGTGCCGAGTTCGGCTTTCCAGGCATGAGTATCTTGCAGTTCGCCTTCGGCAATGATGCACAGGCGGCCAGCTTCCGGCCGCATAACTATCCTCGCGAAGTGGTGGCGTACACGGGCACGCACGACTGCGACACCACGGTCGGCTGGTGGACCAGCGTAGGAAAGGGGGAAAGCACCCGTTCGCCCGAGGACATTCGACGCGAGCATGAGATCGCGCAGAAATATCTCAACACCGATGGCAAGGAGATAAATTGGGCATTTATCCGCGCGCTGGAGGCGTCCGTTGCCGACACTGTCTTGATCCCGCTGCAGGATGTGTTGGGGCTCGGTTCCGAGTCGCGCATGAATCAGCCGGCCACGCTGGGAGGGAACTGGCGTTGGCGATACCGGGCCGGGTCGCTGACCCCGGAGATCGCCGGACGGCTCGCGGACCTGACGCGTTTATATGAGAGACCAGGTTAGTGCTGGGTAGCTACCAGTTTTTCTACATCCACGCATCCGACGTGCAATTGCTTTAATTTCGCTCCTAAATCGGTCAGACCCATCTTGCCCGGAACGATTTTGTGGCAGGCGGTGCATCCGAAATCCTCAAAACGCGCGGACTTCTGACGCTGCTCGGGTGACCGCTGCTTTTCGTCCACTTGCGCAATTAGATTCATCGCGGTCAACATCGAAATGCAGCCCTCGAATCCTTTCGCCCGCTCCTTGCCCTTTTCGGTGAAGCCGAGCTTGCCGCTCGCACCCATGGTGTGGCAGTTTTTGCACCCGTGAGTATTGAACACATATTTGGCCACCTCCCGTTGACTCTTGCCGGCCGCGATCATCCGATCCAGTTGTTGGTCCGGCGCCGGCGACGCACATAAAATCGTGACCATTGCTGCCAGCCCCCATGAGTACTCTCGCACTTTTGTCCTCCGCTCGAAAACCATGATAACCTCACGAGCGTGAGCTATCCGATGAAATCCTTGTCTGCCGGAAAATCGCTGGCCGGTATCACCCTGATCGGCGGCTTCTGCTTGATCGGTTGGGTTGCGCTCAAAGAGACCCGGATGCACGATCCCCGCCTCGTGTCCTTCGATCGTCTACCACTCGAAGCTATGGCGGAATGTGACTACCAGCCGGTCGCGGCTCAATTGCCACCGCTGGCCGGCAAGATTCCGCTGCGAGCTGCCTTGCTTCAGGAGCGTGTAGCAGCTGCGTCTGGACTCGCGCAGAGAAAGCCGGAGCGAATGATCCGCGACCCTTACGCCGCGTACAGCGCCGTCGCGGTAGACAACACGCACAACGAGGTCGTACTCACCGACGAAAACCTGTTCAACATTCTGGCGTACGACCGCCAGGCGAGTACTCGCCCGACATCAGTCACCGACCCCAAGCGGATCATCGGCGGCCTGAATACCAAGATCGAGTTCCAGTGCGGCCTGTACATCGATCCGGCCAATGGCGATATCTACGCAGTCAACAACGACACCATCGATACCTTAGTGATTTTTTCCCGCCGAGCCATAGGCAACGTTGCGCCCGACCGCGAGCTGCACACTCCCCACGGCACTTTCGGTATTGCGGTGGATGAAGAAGCCCAGGAATTATTTTTGACGGTCCAGCATGACAACGCGATCGTGGTGTTCAACAAGGCGGCCAAGGGTACCGAGGCGCCCATCCGCGTGATCCAGGGCGACGATACCGGGCTCGCCGACCCGCATGGGATGGCGCTCGACCCCAAGAACAAGCTGCTGTACGTCACCAACCACGGTTCCGTGCACGAAGTCCGGCCGCCGGCCGCCGGTGAAAAGAAACGCCGGGTGAACCTGCCTGGCTGGCCCCTGACTCGCGACGACGCCGTCCCAGGCTCGGGCAAAATGCTGCCGCCGTCCATCACGGTTTATGCCAAGGACGCCAAAGGAAACGCGTCGCCTGTCCGCACTATTCAGGGTCCGAAGACCCAAATGGATTGGCCGACCGGGATCGCTGTGGATTACGAGCGCAACGAGATTTTTGTAGCCAATGATGGCGGGAATTCCATGCTGGTGTTCGATGCTTCCGCTAGCGGCGACATAGCTCCTCTCCGCGTGCTGAAAGGCCCCAGCAGCCTGATTAGCAATCCGACCGGCGTGTATCTGGATAAGAAGGACAACGAGCTGTGGGTGTCCAACTTCGGCAACCATACGGCAGCGGTTTACAGTCCTACAGCCCAAGGCGACGCAGCGCCTCTACGTGTAATCCGCAGCGCTCCGCCCAGCCAGCCCGTCCCGGGTATGGGCAATCCGCATCCGATCGCGTACGACACTAAGCGCGAAGAAATCCTGGTCCCGAATTGAGTGGCCCATCCGCAGATTGCGGTATTCGCCAGGTTGGCGGAAGGTGGTGCACAGCCCCTGCGAAAGGTTGAAGGGCAGGGAAGTCTGTTAGGCCGGACCATGCACGGGATCACTTACGATCCGGTCCATGATGAGTTCACGGTTCCGCAGCAGTTTGGACAGGCGATTCTCACCTATCGCGGCGGCGCGAATGGCGAAGAGCATCCCATCCGGATCATCCAAGGTCCTCATACGCAATTGGATGCTCCCGAACATCTGGATGTGGATGTCGTGCACAACGAAATTTTTGTTCCGACGCGCCAGGGCAGCATTCTGGTCTTCCCGCGCGATGGGCAGGGCGACGTTGCGCCGCTCCGGGTGCTAAAGGGTCCCGACACGATGCTGGGAGGCGATGAACCGCTCGTTGTCGATCCGGTTCACAATTTGCTGATCGCCGGGGGCACGGCCGGACGAGGCCAGCCTCGCTTGCTGATTTTCAATCGCACCGATTCCGGCAATGTGAAACCGAAGGCGGTGATCGGCGGGCCGAAGAGCGGGCTTTATTCCTTTGGCGGACCCTTTGCGGTTTATCCGCCGAAAGGCGAGATCATTGTCAGCGTCCGGGGTCCTGGTCCCTACGCGGAACTATCATCCGATGAAGCGTTCGTAGGAATTTGGAGCATCAATGATTCGGGCGATGTTCCGCCCAAATGGACCATTGGCGGTCCAAATGGCGTGTTGAAGATGCCGCGCGGCATTGCTCTGGACGTCAAGAATCAGAACATGCTGGTTTCCGATAAGCGGCTCAACGCGGTATTGACGTTCCACTTTCCAGAATTGTTTTAGCGGAGCGCGGCGCTGGCCAGGATACCGATTTTTTCCCAGGTCGGCACCCGAATGCGCCGGCTTAAGACATCAAAGTTGGAGCGTTCGATCCGGCCGAGCAGTCTCCGGTAAATCTCGATCAGCGCCCACAGCGAGGCGCGGCTGCGCTTGTGCACCAATTCGACTAACGGCCGGGATTCGTCGTAGTAGGCTCGCGCGCGTTCCGCCTCGAAACTGAGCAGACGAATGAAATTTTCGTCTCTTTTCTGAAGATCCGCTCCGAAGCGGCGGATGTCTTCGGCCGGAATATAGATGCGCTGGTTTCCGGCATCTTCGCGGACATCCCGTAGAATGTTCGTCAATTGAAAAGCGATCCCGCATTTCTCCGCCAGAGCCAGGGCCTCCTTCGATTCGAAGCCGAAGATATGAATGATGGTGAGACCAACCACGCTGGCCACCTGATAGCAGTAATGGTACAACTCATCGAAAGTCTGCACCTGGCGCGGCTCGAGATCGGAGCTAACGCCCGAGATCATCTCGTGAAAATATTGGCAGGGAATCTGGTAGCGCCGCACCGTGTCGTGAAACGCCGGCCATAGTGGATTCTCACCGTATTGGCTGGCCAGCGCTCGATCCAGATCCTGGCGCCAGCGTTCGATAGCCTCGCGCGATGCGCCATCACCCTCGCTGATGTCGTCGCAGTAGCGCATGAAGGCATAAATGGCGCACATGGCGTCGCGCTGCTCGCGGGAAAGCAGAAGGAATGAGTAATAGAAGTTGCGGGCGCGAGTGCGGGCGATGCGGCGGCAAAAGGCGTAGGACGCCTCCAGGTCTACAGTGCGTCCCACAAACTTGTCAACAGTAGTTGAAGCCGCTCAAATTTTGAAATGGCCGGCCGGCGCTCCAGAACGTTGTAGTTCTGCTGCTCGATTTTTTCGAGCACGCGCATGCCCCCACGGCTGAACAGGTCCAAGTCAAACCCCAGGCGCCGGTCGACTGTTTTGACGAGCGGCAAACCTTGGACGAAGAGCTTACGCGCCACCTCCACGGCATCGCGCATCACCGCCTGAAAAGCCGGATTGAATTTGCGAGCGGCCAGATCCTCCACCGCGTAGCCGTGGCGCGCCAGCAAATCGAGCGGCAGATAGACGCGATCTTTTTCGAAGTCCACCGTCACGTCCTGCCAGAAGTTCGCCAGTTGCAGCGCGGTGCAAGTGGCGTCCGACATTCGATCGCGCTCCTGGTCGGCGTAGCCGCATAGCCTCAGCACCAGCCGGCCCACCGGATTGGCCGAGCACCGGCAGTAGCCAAACAGCTCCTCCCAGTTGGCGTAACGTGCGACCCTCTGATCCTGCTCGAAGGCGCTGATCAGATCGTTGAAGAGCTCGATCGGCAGCGCGTATTTGTGAACAGTATCTTCCAGGGCCACGAAGACCGGATGCTTTACCCGGCCCGCATACATGGCTTCGAGTTCCGCGCGCCACCAGGCCAGCAGACGCAGGCTTTCCTGGCGGTCTCCAATTTCATCGCCCAGATCGTCGGCCCACCGGCAGAAGGCGTAGACGTTATAGAAGTCCTGGTGCAGCCGCTTCGGAAGTAGAAAACTGACTACGTGGAAGTTCTCGTAATGATGCGTGGCCAGCCACCGCGTGTACTGCTCGGCGGCAGGTTTGCTGTAGGTATCGCCCAGCGCCTCCGCCGAGTAGACGTACTCTTTGGGGGCGAGCAGGGGCACTAGGGTATGATAGCGGTCTTCATGTGACCGTTGTGGCTCATCAGGTGCCGCATAACCTCCAGCAGATTCGCGAGCGGCTCCACGCGATTGACGAAGTCGTGTGCGGTGATCACGCTCCGGCTGACGAAATCGAGCGCCTTGCGGATATGCGCCGGCGTGTGATGGAAGCTGGCCTTGCAGGTGATCTCGGAATAATGCATCAGCGAGGTATCCAGGCTGATGCGGCTGTCGTTGGGACAGCCACCGAAAAAGTTCACTGTCCCACCGCGCCGAAGCAGCCTGACGGCGGTCTCCCAAACGTCCGGATTCCCCACCGCCTCGATGGCGATGTCCGCTCCGCGCCCGCCGGTCAAATCCCGAACGCCACTTACGGTCTCGTCCGGATCGCCCGAAATCAGTAATTCGTCCGCGCCCATCTGCTCGGCCCGATTCAGTTGCGTTTTGCGGCGTCCGATGGCGATAACCCGCGCCCCGTACGCCTTCGCCAGGCGGACAAACATCAACCCGATGGGGCCCAGGCCGATCACCGCCACGTTATCGCCGGCGCGAATCGCGGTTTCGTCCAGCCCGCGTAGCACGCAGGCCAACGGTTCTATCAACGCCGCGTCCTGATAACTCACATGGGCGGGAATCTCGTACATATTCCTTTCGACAATTCGGGCCGGGATTCGGATGAACTCCGCATAAGCGCCATTGTTGAACAGGAGATCGTCGCAAAGATTTTCGTTCCCCCGTCGGCAGTAAAAGCATTCCAGGCAAGGGGCCGAATTGGCAGCGACAATTCTCTGGCCGACGCGAAACCGGGAGACGTTTTCACCGACGGCGACCACATCGCCGGCGAGCTCATGTCCAAACAGCGCGGGCGGGACGATCATACGGGCATGGTAACCGCGTCGAAACACTTTCACGTCGGTACCACACGTAAGGGCAGCTTGTACCCGTACTAGAACGTCGCCGCTTTCTATTTTTGGTACTGCGACCGACTCTATCTGCAAGTTTTCCTTGCCGTAGAGCACAGCGGCTATCATCTGCGTGTTCACTAGGACCACCTCTGAGGCTGAACTATTATTTTCAACGATTTAGGTTCTGGATGCAACGCTAGGGCAATTCCCAGCCGAATTTCACCTAAAGGGAACCGGTGCGAAACCAGGTCTTCCACCGGCAGGGCCGAGCCAAAAACAAGCTCTGCCGATTCCTTTTGCAAGTCAACCGAAGCGCTATAAGACCCGAAAATCAGGCGCTCGCCCACACAAATATCGGCGCCGGAAACCTCAATTCGCTCCTGATGCGACGTCTGCGCGAACAAAAGGATGCGGCTGCCGGGGCGAGAATAGCGAACGGCCTGTTCGACGATTCCCGGAGCCGACGCCGCCACAATCACAGCATCGGCGCCCCGGCCCGCGGTCATTTCCATCACCCGCTCGAGCAGTTGCCCGTCCCGTGGATCGCACGCGGCGGCCGCTCCAAAGCGAAGCGCCAGTTCGCGCCGGTGGGGCATCGCGTCGGTGGCCACCATGGTAGCTCCGGTACGCTTCACAAGCATGGTGAATAGCAGCCCGATCGGGCCTTGTCCGAGAATCAGGACCACATCCTCGGGTCGCGGCGCCAATTGGACGACGCCTTTGAGGCAGGTATTCACCGGCTCCACAAAGCAGGCCCGGTCGAACGAGACGCCGTCCGGTATTTTCTCTACTCCGCGCCGCACAATCCAATCCATGACGCGAACGTACTGGGAAAATCCGCCCCCGGCCGGCTCGTAACCCGCGGTTACGCCGACCTTTTTGTAAACGGGACACTGCGCGTATAGCTTGTGGCGGCAATAGAAGCATTCCAGGCAGGGGATATGGTGAAAGACGATGACGCGGTCGCCAATTGCGAAGCCTCGCACCCCTGGCCCAGTTGCAGCCACCACGCCGGCCGTCTCATGTCCATAAATTCTCGGCGGTGCTAGCAGGTTATATTCGATTTTCTTCAGGTCGGTATGACAAATTCCACAGCTTTCCACCTGAATCAGGAGCTCTCCCGGCCCGATCTCCGGGGTCGGGACGTGCTCCACCGACACCGTGCTGCTGCCGGTGTATACCGCGGCTCGCATGGTGGCCGGAGCGGCCGTTAATTCAGAAACTAGCGTCGACAAGAAAGTCACCTAACGCCCGGGAAGCGTCCCTAAAGCGTTTATTTAGTTTTAGCAGTTCTGGCAATACCGAACCGGGACGGCGGAGCGCGGCTGCCATAATCCTGATTCGGCTGAAGCGGCCATCGGCATCACGCATCCGGTTAAAATCCAGCGGAAAGTTCTCCGTAGACGTGTCGGTTACAACCCGGACGCAGTAAAACGGAAGGTTCCACTGAGCCGCTTTCAAAGCCACCCCGGCGGCCTCCATTTCCACGGCATCAGGGCCGGTTTGGTGAAGGTCGGTTTTTTCGGCCGCATTGGAAACCACGCGGTCGATGGAAAGCAATTTTCCGCTCTTAACCCGTTCAGACGAACGCGGAACGCTAAGAGCGTACGCCACGCCCATAATTTCGGTGGCGACAAAAATATCGCACGGCTGCAGCGCAGGATTCAGCGCTCCACAAAAACCGGTGCTGACTAGTCCTTTCAATTCCTGATGCTTCCTCGCGATTTCAGTTGCCCGGCCGGCCAATTTGGGGCCCGGGCCATTTGCCACCAGCACAATCGGCTCGCCTTTCAACCAAGCCATGCGGGCGAAGTCCAACGGCCAGTTGAGTTTCATGATCCGCTCGGCCTTCCGAACCACCCCGTCGAATTCCCGGCGCTCGGCGGCTACAAATGCTAACAATCAAACGTAACCGTTGGCCCGGAACCAATCCACGGCGCGTTTCAAGGCGCCATCCACCGGCCCGGGGTTGAATCCCAACTCGCGCTTCGCCTTGTCGGGCGAAACAAACATTTTCTTGCGGGCCATCTTTACAGCATCGAGCGGCGCCCTCGGTTCTACACCGGTGAGGTTGGCCCAGCCCGTACTCGCCAGTCCCGCCATGTACGCGATCGCATAAGGAATACGCCAACTCGGCGCTTTTCCCCCACTGATCCCCGCCAATCGCGTCAAAATCTGCTCCAGCGTCAGATTCTCGCAGCCCAGGATATAACGCTCCCCAGGCCGGCCACGCTCCAACGCCAGCACATGACCTTCGGACGTGTCTTCGACGTCCACTACATTCAAACCCGTGTCCACGAACGCCGGCATCGCCCCTTTCAAATAATCCACCACGATTTTCCCGGTCGGAGTGGGCTTAAAGTCATGGTCTCCGATGGGCGCCGTGGGATTCACGATTACTACTGGAAACCCCGCTCCAGCAAACTCCAGCGCCACCTGCTCGGCCTGGAACTTCGACCGCTTGTAGGCGCCGGCCATCTCCTCCAGATGTACCTCCACGTCCTCGCTCCCCGGACGATCCCGCGGAATGCCTATGCAACCGACGGTACTGGTATAAACTACTTTCTCGACGCCTGCCTCGCGCGCCGCGGCCAACAAGTTCCGGGTGCCTTCCACGTTGGAGCGGTACAGTTCGCTCTGATCTTTCGCCCACAGCCTGTAGTCGGCCGCGACGTGAAAAACAGCACCGCAACCAGCCACCGCCCGATCGAGTGACTCCCGGTCCCGTAAATCCCCGGTGACCACCTCTACTTCCAACTCCCGAACCCGGCTGGATGGCCGGGCCAACGCTCGCACTCGATGCCCACGCGCCAGCAGCCTCCGGGCTACATGCCATCCTATGAAACCGGTTGCCCCGGTTACCAGCGTTGGCTTCACTCAATTGTGTTTCTATCGAAACGCCCAAGTCATCAGCTTGAACGTATCGCCAAGTTTTGAATTGATTCCCAGCGCTGCCGAGGGCTCGAATCCGCAATGGACCATGCAATGGTCGCAGCGCGGATCGTTGCCGGCTCCGTAGTTCTCCCACTGGGTTTTGGTCATCAACTCTTCGAAGGTCTGATAATGGCCGTCGGTGATGAGATAACAGGGGCCTTTCCAGCCTTTCACGTTGTAGGTCGGGTTGCCCCAAGCCGTGCAAGGATAATCGCGCTTGCCTTGCAAGAACTCGAGATAGGTGGGTGTGCTGAACAATGGAAATCGCGCTGCCAGCTTTTCGATCTCCTTGAACTTCTCGTGGATGTCGTCGCGAGTCATGAAAATCTCGCGATCGTTGACCGACGAATACCCATAGGCCGGCGAAATCGTGTGCCCATCCACGTTGAACTGTGCCAGGTACTCGAACATCTCTTCGATCTCGTTCATGTCGGTCTCTTTATAGACCGTGGTGTTGGTACAAACCTTGAAGCCTGCCAGTTTAGCGGCCTTAACGCCTTGAATGGCTTCGCGAAAAACGCCTTCGCGCTCCACGGCTATGTCGTGATTCTTCTCCATTCCATCCAGGTGGACGTTGAAGAAGAATTTTTCCGACGGCTTGAATTCCTTTAACCGCTTCTGGATGAACATGCCGTTGGTGCACAGGTAAATGGTCTTATTGCGCTCCGTCAGTTTGGCGGCCAGGGCGCCGATTTCCGGGTACAACATGGGCTCGCCTCCGCAGATTGAGACGATCGGCGCTCCGCACTCGTCGGCGGCGTTGAGACATTGCTGCAGCGACAGCTTCTGGGTGATAGTCGACTCGTATTCGCGGATCCGTCCGCAGCCGGTGCAGGTCAGATTGCAGGTATGCAGCGGCTCCAGCATCAGCACCAGCGGGAAGCGCTTGTTAATCATCGGATGCGGCTTGCGCGGGGCATCGGCGTGCGTGTAGACGATGTGGAACGGGTTGGCTGAGTCGGCTCCGGAAACCTGCGTTTTCTGCCATTCCGGCTTGGGGCGGAACTTGTTGCGGGCGATGTATGTCGCCATACCCGCGGTCATCGAAAGGGGAAATCTCATTTAGTTTGATCCTCTGGAGCCTGACTTCATTTTTAGAAAACTGTTCAGGGCGAGCAACGGGAACGAATTACGGTACAGGTGATAGCACAAGTAGAAGACCTGCGGAAATCCAGTTCCGGTGGCCAGCTCTTCATCCCAGGTTCCGTCATTTTTCTGAGTGCGAAGCAAGTAATCTACGCCGTCATGCAGGCTGGTGCTGGTGGTGTCGCCGCCCGCCAGCAGCGCGACGATCGCCCAGGCGGTCTGCGAGGGGGTGCTGGGCGCCTGAACGTAGCTTCCTAGCTTGTAGCTCTCGCAGCTCTCGCCCCATCCGCCGTCGAAATTCTGGATGGAGCGCACCCACTCCAAGGCGCGCTGCACGTAAGCTTCACGGTCGCTCACGCCGGCCGCCCGCAACCCGCGCAGGGCCAGAAACGTGCCGTAGATATAATCGACGCCCCAGCGCCCGTACCAGCTGCCATCCTGTTCCTGGGTGCGAATCAGATATTCGACTGCTTTTCGAATAGCAGGATGGGACTGAGTATAGCCATGCGCGCACAGCGCTTCCAGCACGCGGCCGGTGATATCCGGACAGGTGGGATCGAGCATCGCATTGTGGTCGGCGAAGGGAACGAAGCTGAGCGGCCGCCAATTGTTGTCAACATCAAACGCTCCCCAGCCACCGTCTTTGGACTGCATATCCAGCAGCCATCGAATGGCGCGCTGTTCGGCGGCTTGCTGCTCGGTTGAGCGTGAGGCGCGCGATCGGCTGAGCGCCAGCAAGACCATGGCTGTATCGTCGATATCCGGATAAAACTCGTTTGCAAATTCGAAATACCAGCCGGCCGGCGGCGTGTTTGGCCGCTTTACCGACCAGTCGCCTTTGTGCCGCACTTCCTTGGTCAGCAGCCAATCGGCGCATTTGCGTAGCGCGTCATCGGGCGGCTCGGCGGATTCGCCCAGGGCAAAAGCGGCAATCGCGGCATCCCAAACTACTGAAAAGCAGGGCTGGAAGAAGAAGCGTTTTCCATCGTCCACCAGCAGCCCGTCGAACTGCTTCTGCGCTTCCACGCGATCCGGATGATCGGGCCCGTAACCAAGCAGATCCAGTGCCATGATTACGTACATCATGGGCGGATAAATGCCCCCCAGGCCGTCGGTATAACGCGTGCGGGCCAGTATCCACTCTTCCGCCTTTTGAATGGCGCGCCGTCGGAGGGCCTTCGAACCGTATTTCTCCCACAGCTTCAATGCTCCATCCAATCGCAGAAAGACATTCCGCCAGGTGTAGCCTTTGCGATCGGGAGGAAATTCCCGGCTTGCTCCCGGCAGGAATAGCTCTTCGAGCTTGAAACCGGCGGGAACCGGCCGGCGAGGGTTCATCACGTGTACGATCGACAGCGGTATTACAATCGCCCGGGTCCACGAGGACATTTGGTAGATGAACTTGCCGAGCAGCATGATCTCGGGGGGGATAGACGGGCAGTCCTCGCGCGGATAGAGATCGAAGAGGCTCAGATTCACCTTGACATAGCTGTTGGCCGCTTGAATTCCGCCCAGCGCCAGAATTCTTTCGCGGGCTCGGACCAGCCGCGGATCGTCGAAGGGAACGCCGGCCACTTTCAGCGAGAAATAAGCTTTGACGGTGGCACTTACGTCCGACGGACCCTGTGGATAGATGTTGAAGCCGCCGTCTGGCAGCTGGCGCTCCAGGATCGAGCGCACCGCCTTGTCGACGAGAGCGCGCGTAGGCGGGTTCCAGACGCCATTTACCGGCGGATGCAGCCAGAGCTGCAGGAGAATATAGTCGGATTCGAGAGTCGTATCGGCGGACAGCTCGCCCCACCAATAGCCGGGCTCGTACTGCGAGCGCAAGAAGTAATCGATGGTCCGTTCGGCAGCCTTCGCGCTGGCGGCTAACAGCGAATCTGCAACTTGCAGTTGCGGCATCATACGCGGGCGATGGTGGTTAGCTTGAGCGCCGAGCGCTCCAGATCGGCCGGTAGATGGAATCGCACGTCCTCTTCTTTAAGCTCCATCTCTTCGACGTAATCGAATCCGAATTTGGTCTCCAGCGCCTGAATTAATTCCTGCACCAGGTTCTCGGGCGCCGACGCGCCGGCGGTAACGGCGACCGTGTGAACATTCGCCAACCAGGCCGGATTGACTTCGCGGCTATCGTCCACTAAATATGCCGGTACACCCTCGTTTTCGCAGACTTCCACCAGCCGCCTGGAATTCGAGCTGTTTTGCGATCCGACCACCAGCAGAACTTCGGTGAGTGGCACCACGGCCTTGACACCCAGTTGGCGGTTCTCGGTCGCGTAGCAAATATCCTGTGTTTTGGGACCTTTGATGGCCGGAAAACGCTCCTGGAGTCTCTGCACTATATCCTTGGTTTCATCCAGACTAAGGGTAGTTTGGGTGAGATATGAGATTTTCGCCGGATCCTTGACCTTCAAGCGGTCAACGTCCTCCACCGAAGAGACCAGCATGGTGGACTCGGGTGCCTCGCCCAGCGTCCCGATCACCTCGTCATGGCCGGCGTGACCGATTAGGATGATCGTATAGTCCTGCCGGGCGAATCGTACTGCTTCCAGGTGAACTTTTGTAACAAGTGGGCAAGTTGCATCTATTACCTGCAAATTGCGTGACTTGGCCTCTTCGCGAATAGCCGGCGAAACCCCGTGCGCGCTGAAGATAACGCGGGCGCCCTCGGGAACCTCGCTCAATTCGTCGACAAAGATCGCTCCTGCCTGCCGCAGTTCGTCCACAACATGCCGGTTGTGCACGATCTCCTTGCGCACGTAAACCGGAGCGCCATAGAGATTTAGGACGATCTTGACTACGTCGATCGCCCGTACTACGCCCGCGCAGAAACCACGGGGTCGAAGCAAAATGATCTTTTTTACAGATGTCAAGCCTTCGTCCTTGCGGTCGGGAAACATCAGTTACTTATTATAGCAGCCATATCCATGTCCTAGAAACATAGGGACCTGCTCCTAGAAACGTAGTGACCCGCCCGGTCTTTTGAACGAATTCAGAACAGTCTTGACTACCCCCGCCCGACGCCTTAGACTGTTCTTGAACAAGTTCAAAACGAGCCTCATAGGCGCGTTTCACATTCATGTAACGGACATCGAGTAATCAACCGCCTCATGGAACCAACCCTCAAATTACCAACTAAGCCTTCCCGCGGCACGCCCAAGGCCGGGGAAACGCGGAATCGTATTCTGTCGGCGGCCCTGAATCTTTTTCGCGATCGCGGATTCGACGAAACCAGCATGCGCGAGATAGCGGTGGCGGCCGGAGTGGCGATCGGCGCGGCTTACTACTATTTTGATTCCAAAGAAGCGCTCGTAATGGCTTTTTACCATCAGGCCAATGACGCGATGCGGGAAACGATCGAAGCCTCGCTGGCGAGAAAAACCGACCTGAAGTCGCGTTTGCGCGCCGTAATCGACGTCAAATTCGACTTTTTTCGACCGAATCGCAGGTTTCTGGGAGCGCTTTTACGGCATGCGGCCGATCCCGGCCATCCGCTTTCGCCTTTCAGCCAGGAGACCGGCGACATTCGCGAGCGCGATATGCAGCATTTTGCCGTCGCTCTGGAGGGGAGTAATCTCCGCCTGCCGGATGATTTGTGGCCCTATCTACCTAAGCTCTTGTGGCTTTATCAGATGGGGCTGATTCTGTTTTGGGTCTATGACCGATCGCCGGGGGAGGCACGCACGGAGAAGCTGGTGGAAAAAAGTCTCGCAATTGTGACTGGCTTATTGAAGTTGTCAAGGTCACCTTTCTTGCGCCCGGTACGCAAGACGGCCATCGAGTTGCTACAAGCGGTCTCGTATGAAGGGGCGCCCTGAACGGAATCAGTGTTGCAGGCGTCAAAACTCTCTTGGGATCTATGAGAGCTGTATTTGCAGCCATCTTCCTGACCGCGTCCCTTCTCAATGCACAGACGGTGATTAACGCCGTTACAGATGCGGCCAGTTTCTCACCACGGGTCTCGCCGGGCGCGCTTGCCACGATTTTCGGCACTCACCTGGCGAACAACACAGCCGAGGCCAGCGGCTTTCCCCTTCCGCTGAGCCTGGGGGGCGCATCCGTTTACGCGGTCCAGTCATCGCAAAATCCGATCCAAGCGCCGCTGGTTTATGCCAGCGCGACGCAAATCAACTTTCAGGTTCCCAGCGGACTCACAGCCGGGACAGCGAATTTCTATGTCACGGTCGGGGGAGGCAATAGCTTGTCCTTTACAGTTAATGTTGTGAGCGCCGGGCCGTCGATATTTCAAGACACCAGCAACCACGCTGTAGCGCAGGACGCCGGTGCGGGCTACGCGACGAATAGCGACACCCATCCGGCCGCCGCAGGCTCAGTGGTGGTGGTGTATCTCACCGGGTTGGGAGCAGTGGATCATCCGGTTCCCGACGGCGCCGTCACACCCGGCTCGCCGTTGTCGAACGCCACCGGCACGCCGTCGGCGACCATTGGCGGAAAGAACGCGACGGTTCAGTTCCTGGGGCTCACGCCCGGATATGCAGGGCTGGCCCAAGCCAATATCCAGGTGCCCAGTCTTGCGAACGGCGACTACCCGCTGGTGATCACGGTGGGAGGATATGTCAGCTCGTCGGCAACGCTTTCGGTGTCTGGTTCCGGAACCGCGCCGCCCAGCTTTCTGAGCCTTCTGGGGCAGGTGCCCTTTGTGAACAGCAGCGTGAGCTACGTCGCGATCAACGGCAACACCACCTATGTGTGTGGGTCCAACCGGATCTACATTATTAACACCAGCAATGTCAGCACGCCTGCAGTGTTGGGCGAATTTGGAGACGCAGATCTGGCCGGTAACGGGGGCTTTTGCGCGATCAACTTCTCCGTGGGGCCGGTCCTGGTGGACATCGTCGGTCCGGGTGGCTCGCCAACTTTCGTGGTTTACAATGTTGCTACTCCCACGCAACCCATCAAAGTGGGGCAGATCACCCCGCAATCCTACACTTATCTCAACGATCTGAGCTTTATTGGCACGGCCGGATTCGCCAGCACCAGTTGGTTCCAGGTGGATTCGGCGTCCAATATCACTGGGCAACACGGGGATCTTCTGGCTTTTGACCTTTCCTCTGAACTGCCGCAATTGGTATCCGCGATGGTCCCGAATACGGCAGTTCCTTCTTCCAACAATCTGAACGTGAGACCGAACGCGCTGGCACTGCCGGCTAGCAGCAACTATCCCAATACCGTGTACTCGGCCAGCACCACGGCCACCGGCAACAGCACCAATGGCAACGCGGCGCTGGACGTAATCGATGTCAGCAATCTCCAAAACATGCAGGGAGTGGTTCGGGTCACCGTATCGGGCGCGGCTATATTTCTCGGTTTCGCCTATGACAACAACCTGTTGTTCTTGACCGGAAACACTACCGGCTTCCGCAACCCGGGCGTTCCAGACTTCAGCATTACGGGAGACTTGACGCTGACCATGATGAATATCAGCAACGTGCGGAACCCGGTACCCATCACAACCGTGGTCACCGGCATTCAGACCACCGGGACCTATCATATGGCGCCCTTCGGTTCGAGCGTATTCGCCATCGTCAACAATCCGCCGGCCAGCGACCTTAGCGGCCCCGGCAGTTTGATGATCGTGGATGCCCGAAATACCAGTGCTCCAGTGTTGTATCCTTTCATGACCCAGTTCGGATTGAGCGGCCTGACGGCGGTGAACAACTTTTTGCTAGTGCCCAACCAGAACGGGATGAGCATTTATAAGATACAGATCCCCTGATACCAGATCAAAATCCCCTGAGGCGGTTGCGTCAAGCCTAGCATTCACAAACGTATTTGTGTAAACTGTATGCAGAGATGCTTTACACAAATGGTTTTGAGGTTGTTCCGGGTTGACACAAATGCGGACCGCGAAAATCAGGCCTTTCATGCCCCGGACTTTACCTTTGCAGCTGAATTGGGAATCGTTGATTCCTTCGATCGTGGCCGCTAATCGCGCACTCGCGAACTTCGATGGCGCTTTATATGGAATGCCCAATGCCGAACTCCTGTTGTCTCCTTTGACCACACAGGAAGCGGTGCTTTCTTCAAGAATCGAAGGCACGCAGGCGACTTTCGGCGAGGTATTGAAATTTGAGGCCGGCGAAGAGCCGGAACAGGAATCGCGTCGTCTGGATATTCAGGAAATCTTAAATTACCGGACGGCCCTGCGAGTCGCCGAGCAGGAACTTCGGTCGCGCCCGTTTAACTTAAACCTCTTGCGGAAGCTGCACAACGTCCTGCTCGATAGCGTGAGAGGGCGGGACAAAGGCCGCGGCCGGTTTAGAACTATCCAAAACTGGATTGGCCGTCCCGGTTCCCCGATCGAACAGGCGGTTTATATTCCTCCCGAGCCGCTCAGCATACGGCCTTTGATGGATAACTGGGAGAAGTATTATCATGCCGAGCGTCCAGATCAACTCGTACAACTTGCCATGCTGCATGGACAGTTCGAGCTTATTCATCCGTTCGTGGACGGCAATGGCCGGTTGGGCCGGATCGTGATACCGCTATTTCTGTTCGAGAGGAGGCTGCTATCGCGTCCGGTTTTCTACTTATCCGCTTACATAGAAGAGCACCAGGACGAATACACCGCCGGATTGGGCGCTTTGAGTTCTAAGCAGGACGCGGAGGCCTGGAATAGATGGGTCAAGTTCTTTCTGCAAGCGGTCGCCGAGCAGGCCAAGAAGAATCTGGACGCGGCGCGAAGTATTATCGATCTCTACGAAAGATCGAAAGTGGAAATCATCAGGATTACGCATTCTCAATATGCGGTGCCGCTCCTGGATGTCTTGTTTGAGCAGCCGGTTTTCAGCCCCGCGCAACTCCAACGCCGGGCCGGCATGCCTACCAAGCAGATGATCATGAGCCTGCTGGGGCGGCTCAAAGATGCGGGGATACTTACCGTGACTCGCGAATCCAGTGGAAGGCGTCCGCAAATATTGGCGTTTGCGGAACTAATCAACCTGTGCGAAGGACACGAGGTATTTCGTGGGACCAGGAAGGCAGTCAGGGTTGGGGCTCGGCCAGCGATACGGAGCCGCGCGCGTTAGCGAGCTTGGAATCGATTAATTCCAACAGCGCCTCTTCCCGTTCCACCTGAATTCCTATTTTGAGCCAATAAAGTTCCACGGAAGCGTCCAACAGGATCTCGGCTGCCCGCTCGGGCAGGTTCATGGCGTCTTTTTGCGTGGTCAGCAAGAAGGGTGCGCCATGCATGCGGGCCTGCGCCGCCAGACGTTGGACCTCGGTGCACTTATAGCGGTGATGATCATCGAATGTCCAGGTGAACACGGGGGTGATGCCAAGGTTGCCCAATGTTCGCCAAAAGCTGGCCGGGTTCGCCAAGCCACAGAAAGCGGCCGCTGGCGCTTCCGGTGGATGGGCGGGCTGCCCGGTTCGGATGTGCACCCAGTAACGCGGCTCAATGCGGCTGCGGAAGATCGGTGCTTTGGGATTCAGCGCTGCCAGACGATCGCGAATGCCTCGATATTCTCTTTCCGGTGCGGCGCGCATCAGGACGAAAGCATCGGCGCGCGTTAAGGCGCGGAGCGGCTCCCGCAGCCTGCCCAGTGGAAAAACCGCACCTCCGGCGAACGGATGTAAAGCGTCAATCAGCACGATGTCCAAGTCGCGGGCCAGCCGCCGGTGCTGGAAACCGTCGTCAAGCAGAAACAAATGAGGATGGTACTTCTCTTCGAGCAGCCGGCCGGTGGACCAGCGGTCCGCGCCGATCCCAGCGTCGGCGTAGCCGGAATGAACAAAGATCTGCGCTTCATCGCCGGTGACGCTGGCCGGAACATCCCCGCCGGCTTCGATCAATATACTGGGCTCGATGGAACGGCGCATGTAACCGCGCGTCAGGATAGCCGGCCGGCGCCCGCGCTGCCGCATGCGTTCCGCTAAGTAATCCACCATGGGCGTCTTCCCCGCGCCGCCCATGCTGATGCCGCCGACGCTCACCACCGGCGTGTCGAGATGCTTCGCTCGCGACACCGTTCTGCGTTGGCTCCAGGTGCTGGCCGTGGTCCAAAGTTGCGCGAGCATCCACAGCAACGGTTTGGCGGGTCCGGCCGGGATTGCGCAGGGAACCGCGCGGTCGAGCCATCTCAAGATTTCGGCGACCGCTTGGCGCGTCACGCCTCTCCGCTTTGCGGCCATTTCCGCCGCGCCTGTCCCCAGGTCTTCAGCGAGCCGCGGATCGTCGATTAGCTTTTCGACCGCCGGAGCCAGTTCATCCGCATGCTCAATTTCGAGCATGGCGTAGTGTTCGCGAAATGCCCCCGCGATCTCGGCGAAATTCTCCAAGTGCGGTCCCACGATGATAGGGCGCCCGCAGGCCGCGGGCTCCAGCAGGTTGTGGCCGCCGCGCCGCGCGAGCGATCCTCCCATGAACACGATGCCGGCCAGCGGAAAAAGCGCGGCCAATTCGCCCATTGAGTCGAGCAACAGGACGCATGGAAGCTGGAGCGCCGGATCGATTCTATTTTCCGAGCGGCGCAGGTACCGCACGCCCGCTTTGCGCAGCAGGTCCGCGGTGTCGTCAAAGCGGTCCGGCTTGCGCGGGACCAGGATTAGCAGCAGACCCCGATATTTGGGCGCCAGTTCTTGAAAGGCCTCAATTACCACCTGGTCTTCATCAACGTCCGAATTATCGGCCGGCGGCATGGTGCTGGCGGCGATCCAGACCGTCGAGGGCCGCAACTTGGCGAGAAGATCCATCACCAACTTTGGGGGATCGCTCCGGGTCGGCGCTACATCGTACTTCAAGTTTCCGAGCACCTCGATTTTCTCCACCGGGGCGCCGGCTGCAATGTATCGGGCTCGATCCTGTAGGCTCTGAACGAATATGGCATCCGGGAGTCGAAGAACCTGGCGGAAGAGGAAGTGGAGGCGCCGATAACGCGGCAGCGTGCGGTCGGAAATGCGGCCGTTCATGATCACCAGACTGGAGCCGGCGCGCTTCACCTCGCGATAAAGCACTGGCCAGATCTCGGTTTCAAGGATCACTACCGCGGCCGGCCGGATCCGGCGCAGCACCCGCCGCACCGCGAACGGATAATCGATGGGCGCGTAAAAGACTCCGGTGGCAACTCCGGCCAGCCGCTCGTCGGCGACCGCGCGTCCCGCCACCGTGCCCACCGACACGTACAACTGAATGGTGGAATCGCGCTCGCGCAGTTCGCGCAGCAATCCCGCCGCGGAGATTACCTCGCCAACCGAAATGGCGTGCAACCAAATCGCGCCCGGCGCCGTCGCCTGGAACGAGGCTGGGAGCGCGCCCCATCGTTCCCAGAAGCGCCATCGATATCCCGGACTACGCGTACAGCGATAAACGAAATAGAATACAAGCAGCGGGAACGCAAAGACGCGGCATCCCCAATAAAGGAAATAGATGAAAGCGCTTTGGATTTCCCTGATGGTCTTCATTACCGCGGCCGCAGCATTTGCGGACAAGAAGAACGACAGCAAGTTCTTGCCCGGCCCGGCTTCATCCTACTCGAACAAACAAACCAACGACAAGGTGACCATCGCGGTGACCGCCTACGACACCGAGGAACTGGCTCACACGGCTTTTGGGAAATTGAACCCCAATGATTATGGCGTGCTGCCCGTTCTGGTCATCATTCAGAATGACACGGACCAGGCCCTCAAGCTCGACCATCTCGAAGTGGATTACACCGGTTTTGATGGCCGGCATATCGAGGCCACGCCCGCCGAAGACATCCAAGTACTGGGTGGATCTCCGCGCCCCAAGCTGCCTGGCGGAAGTCCGATCCCGCTGCCGCGCAAGAAGTACAAGAATCCTCTGAACACGGTAGAGATCGAGGGCCGCGCCTTTTCGGTCAAGATACTACCGGCGCACGATTCAGCCAACGGGTTTTTCTATTTTCAGCTCGAACATCGCCCGGGCGCGAAGTTTTTCCTGACCGGGATCAAGCAAGCGGCGACCGGCCAGGAGATTACGTTCTTCGAAATTCCAATCGACTATCACCACTAGTGATCATCTACTTCTTATCGCCGGCGCCTTCGGCAGGCAGGACCTTCGCTGCCGTGATGCGGTCCAGCATGGGAAAATTTTTGTCCACGTATGCCTTGCCCTCGGAGGTGATTCTGTCTTGAGCGGGGCGCTCGCCGTAGCCGGGATAAATCTTGTCGACCAATTCCATCCCTTCGACTACGGTGCCGAATGGCGCGAAGCCTTGTGCGTCCAGCGGCGCGTTATCTTTCAGATTAATGAAAAGCTGCGTGGTCCGCGTATTCGGCCCAGCGGTGGCGAACGTTAAGGTGCCCCGCTTGTTGCTCTCCTTCACCGGGTCGTCCCGGAAGTTAGCATTCTGCCAAACTTTGTTCACGGCCGGATTCGCACCCAGTCCAAACTGTACGATAAAGTTCGGCACGACTCGGAAGAAGGCCGCGTCGGTAAAGAAACCGTTTCGCACCAAGTTGTAGAAGCGGTCCGCACCCAGGGGCGCCCAATCGCGATGGATCTCAATCACGATGTTGCCTTTGGTGGTTGTGAACTGGACTCTGTAGGTATCCGGCGCTTTAGCCCGCAGCGATCCCGGATTCATCAGTGACGGCGCTCCGCCGCCTGAAGGGGCCTTTTTCGCCGGAGGCGCTTGCGCAAACAGGCTCGAGCACAAAACGATGGATGCGAATAATGATTTCATTCACCTCGATTATACTGAAAGTGCCTTTCGATGCGCACCCCGCGAGCGTACCTGGTCATCCTGTTTGTTGTCTTCGGCGCTACGGCCGAAGAGGCCCGGATTTCAGTGCTGGCCACTACCGATCTCCACGGCAACCTGCTGCCTTACGACTATTTCACCGCCCGCCCGGTCGACCGAGGGCTGGCTAAGATCGCGTCACTCATTCAAGACGCGCGCTCCGAAAATCCCAACAACCTGCTGATCGACTGCGGCGATACCATCCAGGGCACGCCGCTCGAATCGGTTTATCAGGAATACATCGAGACCGGGCATCTTCCTCTAAGTCTGGCCTTCGCAGGACAGCCGCTCCAGCGCGACCCCATGATGCTGGCCATGAATGACATCGGCTACGACGCCATGGTGGTGGGCAATCACGAGTTCAACTTCGGCCTGAAAAACCTGGCGCAGGCCCGCGCGGCGGCTGACTTCCCGTGGATCTCGGCCAACATCGTTGCCAATCCCGGCTCCGCGGTGAAGCCCTTCGCGCCATATTTCATCAAAACCGTCGCGGGCGTCAAAATCGCCATCGTCGCCATCACTACGCCGTCCATTCCGGATTGGGAGTCGGAAGAGCACTATCGCGGTTATCATTTTGAAAATGGCGTGGACGCCGCGCGTCGAGCAGTGGCTGAAGTGCGCGAGCGCGAACATCCCGATGTCGTGATCCTGGCCGCGCATTCCGGGCTCGACCGCGACCCCCAAACGCCGGCTGTCCCCACCGGCGACTCGCGCGAAGACTCTATCTACCAGATCGCGACCGAAGTTAAGGGCATCGACGCCATCGTTTTTGGCCACACCCACCAACAACTGGCCGAGTTGCGGCTGGGCGACGTTCTCCTGATGCAACCGAAGAACTGGGGCATGTCGCTCGGGCGCATGGATCTGGTCCTCGATCGCGACGCCTCGGGCGCCTGGAAAATTATTTCGAAGACCAGCCGGTTGATCCCCGTTACCGCCTCTACGCCGGCGGACGCCAAGGTGATGGAGATTGGGCGGCCGTACCACGAGCTCGCCGAGCGATACCTCAATACTCAAATAGCGGACGCGCCGGTTTCCCTCGATGCGCGGCTGGCTCGCGTCCAGGACACGGCCATGTTGGATGCGGTGCAGCGGGTGCAGCTTTTCTATTCGAAGGCCGATGTCTCGTTCGTGTCGGCGTTCAATACGCGGGTTGCAATTCCGAAAGGGCCGGTTACGGTACGGGAAATCGCGGCCCTGTACGTTTACGAAAATGAGTTGTATGCCATCGAAGGCAGCGGCAAGATGGTTCGGGAAGCGCTCGAGAATGCCGCACGCTATTTTGAGACCTGCTCCGGCGACTGCTCCCAGGGTCCGCTGATCAATCGCCGTGTGATCGGCTATAACTACGACATGGCGGAGGGCGTCGATTACGAAATCGATCTGACCCGGCCGGTGGGCGATCGCATCCGAAATCTGCGCTGGCACGGGCAGCCGCTGCAAGATACGCAGCCGCTGCGGATCGCGGTCAACAACTATCGCTCCGGGGGCAGCGCCGGATACACGACCTTTCGCGGCGCCAAGATCGTGTGGCGATCTGGGGATGAGATTCGGGACCTGGTAATTCGCTATTACATCGAGCACAAAGAGCTGCCAACCAAGCCGGTCGGCAACTGGCGAATCGTTCCTGAAAACGCTCGCAAAACGCTCGAAAAAGAGGCTTCGACCGAGTAGGGCAAAGTTTTCCTCAGCAGATCAAGCAACGCCATTCTTCGCGCTGTAGGATTTTCCTGGCGGCAAAACCTTCCGGCAGATCCCCTTCCGGGAAACCGGAAAGAATCAGTTTTGAATCCGGCTTGCGCACTCGCGCCAATTCCGGTGCGAGCCGTTCGATGGTCGCTGAGTCGATATTGGCGACCACCACATCCGCCCATTGGGACCGTACCGCATCGGCCGAGCCAGTGAATAGTGGTACACGCGCCCGTTCGCGCGCAATCTTGACCGCGTCGTGATCGGCGTCGCAGCCGACCACGAGTACCGCTCCCAGCAGCGCCGCCGCAGCCGAGAGAATGCCCGAGCCCGTGCCGACATCCAAAACACAATCGCCCGGCCGAATGTATTCTTCCAGCGCCTCGAGACAAAGCTGCGTGGCAGGATGCCGCCCCGTGCCGCAGGCCATGCCGGGATAAACTTCCAGCCGAAGCCGGCCGTCAGGCGCCGGTTCGTTGAACCACGGGGCGATAAGAAAAAACCGCCGGCCGATGAGCAGCGGTGGCCAGGCATCGCGCGTTGCTTGCACCCAATCGACGGATGGCTCCGGGCGCAGCTGGGGCGAGAATTCCGTGAAACGATCGAGGAGGCGAGCTGGATCGCGGTCATCGTCGAAGAAAGCGCGAATGCCGGCGTCCTCCTCGACAATGCCCGTCGTATTTTCCTCTGCGAGTTCCGCGATCAGGTAATCTTCGCGGCCGGGAGGCGAAAGGAGGAGAAGGGAGAACAAACCATCAGTCTACAGAGGATCTGGTCCACAGTCTCTCGAGCCGCGAGCTTGTCCAGAATCAGCTCAACGGTAATGTCCGGGCATCCTCGACTCACGGCAGAAGGAATTCGCGCAGCAATTGCCTTTGCGCCCGACCTACTTCGGGCGGATGTCGTGTACCCGGTGGAGAAAGTTACGGGTGAAAGTCATCGCAGTTAACGGCACGAGCGGCCTCAGCCCAGCGTATTTAGTGACGGATCAGCCGGCTGCGTGGAGTTGAAAAGTGCGTCCAACGCTTGCGCCTGGAAGCTGCTTGCGCTGCTGGCTATTTGAGCGACCAGTGACGATGACGTCGAAGTGGAACCGGTGGAACTTGTGGACGTCGCGCCATTGGCTCCGGTAACGCCCAGCGAAGAATCCAAGGCCTGAAGGAGCAGATCCGGTTGAGTGGTCGAGTTATTGGGCGAGAGAGCCGAGAAAATTGAATCCGGGGCCGAATTGAACGCCGTCGACTGGCTACCGTCCGAGCTTCCGAACATCAAACTAACCTGCTGCAATTCCATGGCCTGGTCGCTGAGTTGGACCAGATCCCCGGGAGACGCTTTCCCGAGCGCCGTCTGCATTTGCGGTGTCGACAGGAGCGAGGAAAGCTCCGGCGACGAATTATCGAGAGTCTGCAGCAGGTTTGAAAGATTAGAACTGGTTGAGCTGACGGAACCCATGGATGGGCACCTCCAATAGCGATATCGACCAGTGCTCCGCGAGTCTTAGCGCGGGCGCGACGTTAACGGCGGCAAGCGTTTGTCGCCCGGACAGGAATTTGGCGGAGCGCAAAAGGTCTTCGACAAGCCTTTTCAACGTCTTAAGGCCTCAAAAAAACGGCGGCCAAAATGCCAATACGGCCAGCATGGGTTCCATAAGCAGTCTCTCCAGCACCTATTTACAGTCAATTCTCGGCACCGCTCTCCAGGCTACCGGCTTGACTAATACCACGGGGAACGCGCAACGCCCCGCCAGCCTGGGTTCGACCGTGCTACAGCCGGATAACAGCCAGCTTTCACCGTTCGCCGACATCATGAGCACGCTCCAGCAGCTTCAACAAACCAATCCGAGCGAGTATCAGCAGATCACACAGCAGATCAGTGCGAACCTGCTGACCGCCGCTCAAACGGCTCAAACGGATGGTAATACGACAGCGGCCACCCAGCTCAACCAGTTTTCAACCGACTTCTCGGGCGCCTCCAAGAGCGGCCAACTACCGAGCGTCCAGGATCTGGCGCAGGCCATCGGCGGCGGCCATCACCATCATCGCTTCCACGCCAGCTCGTCTGATTCATCGAGCGATAACAGCAGCAACACAAACCAGACCCTGAGCCAATTCTTGTCCGCCGCGCAGCCCAGTGCGACCCAGAACGAAGCGCTCAATCCTATGGCAATTATTCTCAATACCCTCTCCGCCGCCGGGATTAGCGGGCCCTGATAGCGGACGTCAGCATGCGCCGAACGGCGGATAAAATTCGCTCGACAGCCGGGCGTCGATAGGCCCACCGCTGGTCGGGCTCGGGCGGATTCACCACCATCGTGGCATTTGCCTCGAACAGCAACAGCTCGCCGGTGGCGCTCAAGCCGAAATCGATGCCGCCGTAGTCCAGCCCGAGTGTGGCTTGGATGTGTGCGAGCGCTTGCATGGCACGGGGCCCGAGCACACCTGACATGTTCTCCAAAAACTCGGCGTCCTCGGCGCGATTATCGGCTTGGTCCGCCATGTCGGAGGTGAAATAGTGGATTTTCCAATGACTGGAAATCGCCACATGCAGCGGATAGAGCTCGCCATCGATCATCATCACCCGGTACTTGCGTACCTTGCCGTCGGCGCCACGGGCGTCCAGGAATTCGATGACGGTCAGTTCCTTGCCGGGAAGCTGGGCCACCGCGCCGGGCAGCCCTTCCGGGTTTTCTACACGCAGAAAATGGCGACCCGTGTGAAAGCCGGGCGTCCGCATCAGCAGCGGGAAACGGAAGCCGTGGCGCGCCAGGCTGCCGGCAGCGTCTGGCGAGGAGAGCAGTTCTCGGGGCAGCGTGGCGGTTGACGGCAGCACCACTCCGGGCAATTGCGATAGCCGGGCGTGATCGGCGCGCCCCGTCGCCAGCACCGCCGACGGTAGATTGATCACTGGCGCCCCGCTGAGAGCCACTATCGACTGCGCCGCGGCCAACTCGCGACCGGCCAAGTCGGCATCGCCGATGGCATTGAACACCACTTGATGCTTCGGCAGCGGCACTTTAGGATCGTAGAACTCGGGCGCCACCACGAATGTCTGGAAGACGCGATCGTCCAGCAAATGGCGAGTCGGTATATTGCCGCCCAGCGACGACACCAGCAATAGCAACGATACTGGGGGACCTTCTCCGCGATAAGGCAACGCCACAACTGGACGATCCTCAAATCCTTTGCCCCGATGCCATTGAGCGCCCTCTTCGTCGCCGAGTTCGGCCAGTACATGCCCCAGGCCTTGATGCGCCTCCACGTGGCCGGGGTCGAAGCGCAGAGCCGTTTCAAAATGTTCGCGAGCGGCCGCAAATTCACCGCTCTCATAGAGGACGTTGCCCAGGTTGACGTGGCTCATGGGATCGTCGGGATGGCGTGCCGCCGCTTCCGCGTATGCCGTACGGGCAGCGGTTCGATATCCAGTGGCATAGAGCAGCGTCCCCAGATTATTCAACGCCAGCCGATGGGAAGGCTCGCGTGCCAGAAGAGCGAGATAGGCGTTTCTAGCTTCCAGAGTGCGGCCCATCTCGGTGAGCAAGCAGGCGCGCTCGAATAGCAGGCTCACCGCGTCAGGATTGGATCCGATGCGTTCGCTCAAATCGCGCAAGGCAGCTTCCCGCGCCCGTTGCGGCGGCCAATCGGCGCCCGGTTGCTGAAGAGGCGCGCGGCTCCGGGTGGCGCTCGACTCCAGGGCGCGTCCCAGGGCCACCGTCTTCTCCACCAATGTGTCGATCTCTGGCTTGCCGGTCCGGTGATTCACAATAGCCGCGCGAATTGCCAGGCGCCCGTCCAGGATGGTTGTCGACGGCGCCACGGCTCCCGACTCCTGAAGCTGGATTACTATCCTGGGATTGATGCGCTGGGCATCCTCGGCACGATAGCGGAAACAAACTACATTGAGCTCCACCGGCGCCAGCAGCTCCAGTTCCGGCATTGCAGCGATCCGGCTTTCCAAATAGCGGGCCAGCGCACAGGTCTCGGAAATGACGGCTCCCAGCACTTCGGTGCCATACACTTTGAGCGTGAACCAGGTCTTCAACGCTCGAAAACCGCGCGAAAGATCCGGTCCGTAATCACAGGGCCATGGCGCGCCCCCGGCCAAGCCGCGCAGTTCCTTCCTCAAATAAGGCGCCGAGGAGGCGAAGGTTTTGCGATGCAGGACGCCGTCGCGTACCAGAATGAATCCGGCGTCATAAGGCACTTGGCCCCACTTGTGAAAATCGAAAGCCAGCGAGTCCGCGCACTCGATTCCTTTGAACCGCGGCGCCAGATCGGGAGCCAGCATAGCGAGCGCGCCGCACGCACCGTCGACGTGAAACCAGAGCCGCTCGCGACGGCACAGGGTAGCCAACGCGTCGAGATCGTCGATGGCTCCGGTGTCGACAGTGCCGGCGGTTCCAACCACTAGAAACGGCGTGAGGCCCGCGCGCCGATCAGCGTCGATCGCTTTTCCGAGAGCGTCGAGATCGATCCGCTGGCGTCCGTCCACGGGAATCAAGCGCAGCGCATCGCTGCCGATGCCGGCAATATCCATGGCTTTCCCAATGCAGTTATGCGCCGCCGCCGAGGCGTAGGCTGTGAGCTTTTTCGAGCTCGCCGCGACACCTGCGCACCGCACCTCGAAGCCTAGCTCGGTATCGCGGGCAATCAGGATGCCGATGAGGTTGGCCAGCGAAGTTCCGGTGACAAACAGGCCGGTCGCGCTTTCTGGAAATCCGAAAATGCGCTGCATCCAGCGGACAATCTGGCGCTCCACTTCGATTGGGATATGATCGCGTCCGCCCAGATTTGCGTTCAGTCCCGCGGCGAGCATCTCCGCCAAGATGCCTACCGGCGTGCCGCCTCCGTGAGCCCAGCCCATGAAACCCGGATGCACGTTGCCGGTGGCGAAGGGTAGGATGTAGCGCATGAATTCTTGATGAACGTCGGCCAGCTCGGAGGGGGCTTCGGGAAGATCGTCGCGAAATCTCGACCGCACCTCTTCTGGAATCGGCTGCCAGACGCGACGTTCACGGATGTTTTCGACGTATTCGAGAATATCGTCCAGCATCTGGTGAGCCTGGCTGCGAAAACCCGGCCAGTCGGAGGGATCGAGCGTCCTTCTTTCCTCGTCGTTCATGGGAGTCATCTCAATTATGGACGTGGCGGTCAGTTCGTTGAGTGACGCCAATCGTAGGCGCGCCATTCGACCGCCATGTTGTCGTCTGTCACGATCATCTTGCCTTGTGTACGGCGAAGAATGTTGTCGCGCGTTTCCATGCCGTGAGAAGCGTCGTAAGTATCTCCTGGCAGCGTGTCGACTCGTCGCAGAATCCCGGCGAGGAGGTCCCGATCGCTTTGGTTCGCTGGATCGAAGATAGGCTTACCCTCCAAGCGATAATTCAGCAACGTGCGCCGCCAACGATCCTTGTCGATCTGGATCGGACTATCGCTCACCGCCATGAAGATACCGAAGCGATAGGCGTACGGGAAACGAACCGCGCCGGTGCGTTGTGCCTCCACGGAAAAGGTAGTGTTGTAGTACAGGATGCCGCCGGGTTTGAGCATGGAGCGCGCCAGGTCCAGGAATTCCACCGAGAGCAGGTCGGTGGCGTTGGCGCGAAAGTGATAGATGGTGTCCATCACGATCATGTCGAATTTGCGTTGACGGTTGCGCAGCATCCATCGCCGGCCGTCGTCAATCACCAGCTCGACTTTGGGATTGCGCAGAAAAGGAGACACGGCCGGGTGGCGCTCGACCACCTCAACATAACCTGGGTTGATCTCAACAATGACCTGCTTTTGCACCTGCGGGTGGTTGGAAATGATCTCGCTCCAGGCGCCGCCGGACATCCCGATCTCGAGTACCTCGGTAGGCTGCGGGTGGAACAGGCTCAGCGATAAAGGTTCGGTCGCGGCATCGTTATCGTGGATATCGGGGATCACCCAGCCATCGAAGACGCCGCCGCCAAAGATGGCAGCATCTTGATCGACAGTCACCACGCCGCTGCGGGTCTCGACGATGTCAGTCAACTGCGTGCCAGGCTGCCCCCATTCCTCCTGGTATTCCATCTGTCCATAAACGGTCGCGTAGAGCGGACCGGAAGAGAGCACCACCCCAGCGATTACGATTGCTGCGATGGCGCCGGCGGCTCCTTTCTGCATAGCCGGCAGCGTGGAAGTGGCAAGCACCGACAGCGCAACCAGCACGCCGGCCAATACCAGGAATACGGAGATCCAACGCAGCGGCCACACGTCCATCAAAACGAAACCAACCAGCCAGGCTCCCGCGGCCGACCCAATAATGTTGCTCAGGTACAGGTAGCTGAGACCCGCGCCGGCGTCGGAATCCGGGCGCACCGAAATGTGGCACATCATCGGGAAGGTGGCTCCCAACATGCCGGCTGTGATCCCCACTAGCGGAAGCGTCCATAGGAAGTTGACATGTTGCACCGCCAGCGCTACCAGGGGCACGGTCGCGAAACCGAGCAGGTTTGCCAGGAGCAGCAGCAGGGCAATGGAGCGCTGTAACGGCGTCGCGCGCGAGGACGCCTGACTGTACGATGTCTGATTGCACATGCTTCGGCTCAGCAGGGAGCCTAGGGCCGTGCCTGCCAGGAAAACTCCCAACACGTACGCAAAGCACTGAGCGGGACCGCCGCTCGCGAAGGAATAGAGCCGGTACCAGACGATTTCATAACATAGCGCGATAAACCCGGCTAACCCCGCGACCACCAATGCGATGGGGAACGGCAGCATGGGTGCGGACTTCGGGGTCGCTGCCGCGGTGGTCAGACTGCCGCGCCACCGGAAGTGCAGGACGAGCACCGAGCATCCCACCAGCACGTTCAGCGTTGCGGCCACTATAACCGAGCGAAGCATACCGAGATAGGGCATGGTCACCCACGCTGCCACAAAACATGCGACCGCCGAACCGAGCGTGTTCACAAAGTAGAGGATCCCGACCGAACGGCCGACGTTGTGCGAGAACTTCACAAGCTGCGCCACCAGGAGCGGCAGGGTAGCGCCCATTAAAACCGTGGGTACGAGCACCAGCGCGAACGATAATAGTCCGGTTTCGAGTGGCGGCGCGGCCGTGGTGAATCGTGCTACCGCATGGAACAGCGGCAACGAGGCAACACCGTAGGCGGCGATTCCCAACTCCACGGCGCCAAACAATAGCAGCAGGGGTGCAGAGCCGGATTTCGAAATACGGCCGCCGGCCAGGCTCCCCAGGCCCAGACCCAGCATGAACGCGCTGACCACTACCGTCACCGACTCGACGTTGACGCCGTATATAGCGAAGAGAGTCCTCTGCCAGACGATCTGGTAAATCAGCGCGGGGAATCCGGAAAGGAAGAATAGGACGTAAAACCACCGAAAGGTTTTGGGCATGCCGACTCAGCGATCTTATTACATGGCGCGAGGCGACGGAGCGAGCGGCAGACTCTTGCAGCACTCTGAAACAAGGACCTGGCGTCGCCAGGAGTGACGACGCGGCACGCAAAAGTGCGTGCGCCACGGCGGACCTAGTAACATTAACACAAGGTGTCCCGATTCTTGCGGATCCTCGTGTGTGTGGCCGTGTGCCCTGTCGCGCTGCTCGCTCAAAGCGACACCGGCGAACTGCGTCTGAGGGTCAGCGACCAAGCGGGCTTGCCCATCCCGAGCTCGGTTGAGCTGGTCAGCCAGTCCAATCAAGTCCGTCAAAAATTGGAAACCTCAACCGATGGCACGCTGGTCGTCAAGCGCCTTCCATTCGGCGTGTACCGCGTCCGTGTGGAGCGCGCCGGCTTCGCTCCACTTTCGGAACTGGTCGAGATTCGCTCCTCGCTTCCGAAAGAGCTGCGCGTGGCACTCGGGGTTGCTCCCATTGAAACCGTGGTCACGGTGAGCGAGTCCGAGACGCTGGTCGATCCGCACCGGGCCGGAACCGCGAATCGAATAGGGTCAGAGACGCTGCAGGACCGGACCGCTTCTCAGCCCGGCCGCTCGCTGCTCGACTTAGTGGACAACCAGCCCGGCTGGTTGCTCGAAGCCAACGGCGTCCTTCATCCCCGCGGCTCCGAGTACCAGACCCAGTACGTCGTGAATGGAATCCCGCTCACCGAAAATCGCTCGCCCGCGTTTTCTCCGGAGTTGGAGGCCGACGACGTGCAGTCCATGACCATTCTCACGGCCGGTTATCCAGCCGAGTATGGCCGCAAGCTGGGCGGTGTAATCGACGTCAACACCGTGCGCGACACTCGCCAGGGATTCCATGGCAAGGCCATGCTCAGCGGCGGAAGTTTTGACACCGCCGGCGGCGATCTCGCCCTGCAATACGGGTGGGGTCATAATACGCTGAGCGTGAGCGGCAACGCGGCCCGCACGGACCGGTATCTTGATCCGCCGGTGGAACAGAGTTACACCAACGCCGGTACGAATACGTCCTTCGCCGCTCATTACGAACGCGACTTGACCGATAACGACCGCTTCAGTTTGATCCTGCGCGAGGGGCAGTCGCGCTTTGAAATTCCGAATGAGATGGTTCAACAGGAAGCCGGGCAGCGGCAGGATCGCGGCACCGGGGAGACCGCCGGAGAGTTTTCATACCAGCACATTTTCTCGGCCAACGTAGTCGGCGACGTGCGCGGCATGGTGCGCGACCTTTCTTCGACCCTTTGGTCCAATCCCCTGGCGACTCCAATTTACGCGGCGCAGGATCGCGGACTGCGCGAAAGCTATCTGAAGAGTACGGTCTCCGCTCATTACGGCCGGCACGAGATCAAGGCCGGCGTGGAAGCCGACTTCGGTTCTATCCACGAGAATTTTGGTTATCGGATTACCGATCCCACGCAATTCGATCCCGACACGCCTCCGGCCTTCCAATTCTTCGGCCGGGCGCAGGATCGCGAGCAGGCCCTTTTCGTTCAGGACCTGATGCGATTCGGCAACCTGACCATTGAAGCCGGGCTTCGGTGGGACCACTATAGCCTGCTGGTGAATGAAAGCGCCGTAAGTCCGCGTCTGGGTGTCGCGTGGTATTGGCCGCGCGCCGATCTGGTATTCCGCGGTTCTTTTGATCGCATCTTTCAAACGCCCGCCTTCGAGAATCTCTTGCTGGCGAGTTCTCCGGAGGTCGATTCGCTGAACGACAGCGTGCTGCGGCTGCCGGTGCGGCCTTCGCACGGAAATTTCTACGAAGGCGGCTTGGCCAAGGGCCTCTTCGGCAAGATCCGGTTAGATGCGAATTATTACCGGCGATCGATGGACAATTTTGCCGATGACGATCTGCTGCTCAACACCGGCGTCAGTTTCCCAATCGCATTCCGCAAGGCGGAAATTCACGGCGTGGAGGTCAAGCTGGAGATCCCCCGCTGGGGCCCGCTGTCCGGATTCGTGAGTTACTCGAACATGCTCGGCGTCGGATACCTGCCAGTCACGGGGGGCCTTTTTCTGGGGAGCGATGCAGCCGGTTTGCTGGGCACCGCGACCAGCTTTCCAATCACTCAGGACCAGCGGAACAGCGTGCGGGCCCGCTTCCGTTATCAAGTCACGCCCCGAGTCTGGCTGGCTTTGGGCAGCTCGTACAATAGCGGGCTGCCGGTGGAATTCGACGGGAGCTATGCGGACGCGCTGGCGGCGTACGGGCAAAGAATCGTTAGCCGCGTGAATTTCGAGCGGGGCCGGGTGCGTCCGTCAGCATCACTGGATGCCTCGGCGGGATTCATCGCCTGGCAAAAAGAAAAGCGCAGCGTTCGTTTTCAGGCCGACGTTAAGAACCTGACGAACAGGTTGAACGTGATTGACTTTGCCGGCCTTTTTTCCGGAACGGCGATCGCCGCGCCGCGGAGTTTTTCGCTGCGCATGCAGACCGATTTCTGACGTGGCGCACGCACTCCTGCGTGCCGCTTTCACACTCGTGTGAACGCCTGTAATATGCTTGTGGACAGGAGCACCATTGTGGAAAAAGAAAAAGTAGCCAAGTCCGATGCCGACTGGAAGAAGCAACTGACCCCGGAGCAGTACCAGGTCACCCGGCGGCAGGGCACCGAGCCGGCCTTCACCGGCGAATACTGGAATAATCACGAGTCCGGCATGTACAACTGTGTTTGCTGCGGCGCGCCCTTGTTCAGTTCCGATACCAAGTTCGATTCCGGAACCGGATGGCCCAGTTTCTATAAGCCGGCCGTGCCGGAGAACGTCGCCACTGAGACTGATACTACGCACGGTATGCGGCGAACCGAGGTCAGGTGCGCGAACTGCGAAGCGCATCTGGGGCACGTTTTCGACGATGGTCCCAAACCTACCGGCCAGCGCTACTGCATGAATTCGGCCTCACTCAAATTCACTCCCAAGGAGGACTGAAATGTCCCGCTTCTTCTGCCTCGCTCTTCTTTCCGCGGCGTTCACGCTCGGTGCCGCTGAGTTCCCTGCGCCGGCCGTCGATATTCCTGCTCCGCCTGCGAAACAGACCGCCAGCGTTGTGCTGGCAGGCGGGTGCTTCTGGGGCGTGGAGGCCGTCTTCGAGCGCCTCAAGGGAGTCACCGACGCGGTCTCCGGTTTTGCCGGCGGCTACAAAGCCACGGCCCACTACGAAGTGGTTAGCACGGGCCTGACTGGACATGCCGAGTCCGTGAAGGTCACCTACGATCCTTCGCAGATCTCCTACGGCAAACTGCTGGAAGTCTTTTTCTCCGTGGCGCACGATCCCACCGAGCTCAACCGCCAGGGCCCGGACTACGGCACGCAGTATCGGTCGGCCATCTTTTATTCGAATGATGAGCAGAAGCGCGTCGCGGAAGCGTATATCAAGCAGCTCAACGAAGCGAGAATCTACTCGCGCCCCATCGTGACCCAACTCACGCCACTCGAAGGTTTCTACCGCGCCGAGGAGTATCATCAGCATTATCTCGAGCACAACCCCAACCAGCCGTACATCGTTTATAACGATATGCCGAAGTTGAAGCACTTGCAGCAGCAATTTCCGGAACTGTTGAAACAGCGCTAGTGGCGCGGGTCTCCGACCGGCCAGAGACTTTTTCAGCAACATCCTAGACTAGCGGCCCGGACCGGCGAAGACTTCGCGCAGCAGCCAATCCACGTTATAAACCTTCTTGAGAGCTTCCAGGATGGCATTGCTCGAAACGTGGACCGAGCGCGCCCGTTCCTCGGTGTACAGGTAGCGATTTTCGAGACCCTCCCAGTTGCCGTCGAACAGAAGGCCTATAAGCTCGCCCTTTTCGTCGACGGTGGGGCTGCCGGAATTGCCGCCGTGCGTGTCAGCCGTAGTCACGAAATCGAAGGGCGTATTCGGATCCAAGGCTGCCTTGGCCATTGCCCACCGGACTGGAAGCTGGAAAGGTTCCTGGCCGGTGGCGTGTTTGTAAAGTCCGGCGAACGTGGTGTCCCAGGGCACGTGCTGGCCCGCGGAGCTGACGTACCCTTTCACTAGCCCGTAAGAAAGGCGCGGCGTGAAGGTAGCGTCGGGATATTCATTGGTGCCGTAAACCGAAAAGCGCGCCTGCGCGATGTTGGATTCACTAGAGATGATCGCTGCCTCCACTTTGTCTTCGAACTCCCGGCGGTATTTTCTAGCAGGGCCATCGAAAAGCCGAGCAAGCTGAAGCATGCCGTCCTTGGAATTTTTCAGGGCGTCGAGATTGTGAGCCAGGCGCTTGCGCTCTTCGACATCCTGGATCCTGGTAGTGGAAACATAATGATGCGCAGCCTGCTCCGGGGTTTGCCCCGCCAGAATCGCCTTCACGGCTGGATCGTCCGCGCCCAGCTCCTTCTGAAGAAAGCGCAGTTCCTCCGCCAGCACCACTTCTTCCAGGGCGCTGTTCAGCGGGGCGGGAGAATACATCTTTTGCTCGAGCGACTCCAGGCCGGCGTCCTGATACTCGCCCAGCCGCTGAATGTTCGGCTTGCGCGTCTCCTCGGCGTAGCGCACCACCATTCTGGCGATTGAGAAGAGCTGTGAATCGTCCGGCGCGGCCTCCAATAAATAATAAGGCTCGAAGAAATTGGCGTACTGCTTATAAGCCGCCGCGATCTGATCCCAGAGCTTTCCGAATTTCTTCTTCTTTTCCGCGTACTTGTCGACTGCGGCGCGCAGTCGTTGCTCCTCTTCGCGCTTGCGATCCATCAGCTTCGGATCCTTCAATCCGTCCTCAAAACCGCTTAGCGATTTGTACTCGTTCTGATCGTCATCCAGGTAATCATGTACCACGCGTTTGTTCTCGGCGTTCTTTGCGCTGAACGCCAGCAGCCGATCGATGCGCTCTTTGTACAAACGGAGCAGCATTGGATAAGATACGTCGCGGCTGAACTCCATCTGCGCCACGGTCTGCAGCCGTCCGGTGGAACCCGGATTCCCCGATACAAAAGTCAGTTCGCCATCCTTGACTCCTTCGCGGCTCCAAAGCAGGTAGTCCGGAGTGGAAGCCGGTAGGCTGTTCTCGTAGGCGCGGAAAAATGAAAAATCGAGACAATAGCGTGGATACATGAAGTTGTCCCGATCGCCTCCGAATTGCGCGATGGCGAACTCGGGCGCGAACACCAGCCGCACGTCGGTGTACTTCTTGTATTCATACAGGCTGTACTCGCCCCCGGAGTAAAACGAGACGACATCGCATCGATTGCCGGTGGAAGTGGAGCAGTCCTTTTCGATCCGAGCAATGGATGCCTTACGCGTCCGGTTCGCTTCTGCAGCCGGCGTATCGGAGCGAACGCCGTCGTTTATTTTCGCCGTGACTTCGGAGATGCGAAGCAGAACGTCCACTTCCAAACCGGGACAGGTCTTTTCTTCGTTTTCCGCGGGGGCAGAAAATCCGTTCGCCATGTAATCGTGTTCGCCGCTGCTCAATTGTTGGATGCAGTCCTCTCCGACATGGTGATTGGTGAGCATCAGACCATGAGGAGACACAATCGAACCCGATCCCCCGTTGTTAAATCTCGCGGAGGCGCGCTCGAGATGACGCAAAAATTCATCCGGCACGGCGAACCCATAGGCCTTCTCCACCTGAGCTTTGGGGAACTGATCGAACAGCCACATGCCTTCGTCCGCTGCCACCAAAACCGAAAAAACGAACCCTAGGGCTAGTGTTTTAAGCAGCATCTGAAATTTCTCATAAACATAAGAAAACAAGTATGTTATACGCCAGGGCGCAAGTGCAGGCGCTTCACTTTTGAAGGCCCGCCGTGCGATACTGGGGGCAGAGATTCGGATAAAAAATGACCCAGTTGGGCGAAGCAATAGCCCGTTATCACAAAATCCTGGAGGGCGATCGATACAAAGATCTTTCCTGGGCACACGAACTCCAGGAACGCATGAAGGCGCACAAGCTCGCCATCGGCGGGAGACCGGTGTCTCCAGTCCTGCGTCCGCATTTTATCACGCGCCGACAGTACGCTGGTTTGGTCAAAGCGGTGGAGTCGTTTTCCAGCGCCATCGAGCGCATCGAAAAGATGGCCATTGGAAGTCCGGCGTTGCTTTCGCGGATGGAATTGCTGCCCGCCGAGAAGATGCTGGCGGCGGTGGATCCGGGATACTCGTTCTTAGCGGTCACGTCGCTCATCGAGACCCACCTCAATAACGGCACGTTGCGTTTCGCGCGCTACATTCCCGACACACCCACCGGAGTGGCTTACGGCGAGGCGCTGTCGGATATGTTTTACGATACAGCGCCGGTGAAGGAACTCCGCAAGCGCTATCGGTTGGAAAAGCTGCCGGGAACGAAATACCTGTTGCACGCCATTCTCAAGACTTACAAAGAATGGGGCGGAAAGAACAAGAAGCCCAACATCGCGATTCTGGAGTTTCGCCAGCCCTTCCAGACTACCGAGTCGGGAGAGAACGCGCTGATCGCCGAAATGTTCCGGCGCGAGGGGCATCTGGTGGAAATCGTCTCTCCGGACCAGATCGAATATCGCAACGGCGTTCTGCAGCGCGGTGAGTTTGCTATCGACCTGATCTTCCGGCGGATCAAAGTACAGGAATTCCTGACGCGCTTCGATTTGACGCATCCGCTGCTGCGCGCTTATCAGGATCGCGCTGTGTGCATGGTCAACAGTTTCCGATCCGAGCTGGCGCAAAAGAAGGCGATCTTCGATCTGCTGACCGACGAGGAAATCACCGCCAGTTTCCCGGCGTCGGAGCGGCGAGCGATTAAGGACTTCGTCCCGTGGACACGCGTAGTTCATGAGACCAAGACCAGGTACCGCAATAAGACCATCGACCTTCCCGAGTTCATCCTCCG
Source organism: Bryobacteraceae bacterium (assembly GCA_035484655.1). Lineage (GTDB taxonomy): Bacteria > Acidobacteriota > Terriglobia > Bryobacterales > Bryobacteraceae > Palsa-89. The sequence continues at coordinate 57,582 of DATHOT010000287.1, forward strand.
GAACCGGCAGAAGCTGGTGTTGCGTCCCAACGACGACGGCGCCGATCAGCATTCATTCCAGGGTTCCGAGGTAGACGAAGCGGGTTGGGAGAAAGCGCTTCGGGCCGCGCTTCGCAATCCCTACGTCGTGCAGGAAGCGCTCGAACCCGTCGTGGACGTGTTTCCGATTCTGCAGTACGGGCATTTGGAAATGCAGAAGATGCGGATCGATGTGCATCCGCACTCCTATCTAGGCAAGGTGCAAGGCTGCTCGAGTTGGCTGACGGCGGTGGGCCCATCGGGATTCTCGACCTTGGCCGGAGTGGCGCCGACTTTCATTCTGGAGTCGAAGTAAACCATCCGCAGTTGTGCGGCAGCTCTCCGATCTGCAGATGTCAGCGCACCGCCAGAGTGATCGGCGCGCTCGGGGGCGCACCGGGTGCCGAAATGCCGATGGGCACCGCATCGCCGCTGATTCCGGTTGGCACCGTTACATTGATCTGCACGGCGCCGTTCACTAAGCCGGGCGCCGACCCGGCGTACTGTACGTTAGCGATTTGCCCGCCAATCATAACACTGGGGAGGTTGACGAGCGCCGCAATCGAGGTCGCAACTGTGCCGTCGGTTCCCAGAGGCGCGGTTATGCCGCACCCGCTGCAGAAGAGCGAGACGACCGATCCCGGCGCCGCCGGGTGCGCGGCCGAATTGATGCTTCCGTCCTGATTCAGAATGGCGCCTTGCCCGTGGCCGCTCGCGTCCGACGTGAATAGACCGGGGACGGCTGGGATGGCGATCAGAGAATTCGTCATCACCGGCGAGCCAATTCCCTGATAACCCACCTGGATCGAAACGAAAGGGGGAGGGCCCGGGGAGGCCAATGAGGTTGCCAAAGAAAGAGGAGCAATGCCCGCGATCTGATTGGCGCTGGTATAGAGCAGGGGAACTGGCACTCCTCCAACCAAAAGCTGCGTACCAGCCAGGCTGGTAGGAAGCCGTCCGTTGGCGTCGAAAGATGCGCTGATCAGTTGCGCCGGGCCTATATTGGCGCCGTAAACTGCCAGGATTTCTCCGGGCGCAATTAAGAGGGACTGCCCGCTGGCGGCATTCGTCACGCCTTCGGGCGTGACTGTAGGCAGAACACCGGAGGTCAAGGCGGCGGCATCGAGCTTAACCACCGCAAACCCGCCAGCCGCGGTCTGATAGGCGCCAGGCGTCGCGGGGAAATGCGGCGATTGGCCGAAGACGGGATTGGAAAGCGTCAGATAGAGATTGCCTGCGGGGTCGAGGGCGACGAACTGAAGGGTGTCCGGCAGACTCGTGCTGGAGGGAGGCGGAGCGAGGGATGGGAAAAAAGTGGTATCGGTCGTAAACGAACTATCGATGCGCGTTATAAATGGCGTGCCCCCGGCGGGTTCGTTCCCAACCACGTACGCGTTGCCGGAGCTATCCACAGAGACACTACCCGAAGCCACTTCCAGGTAATGGCCCTTCACCACGACGCCCTGGGAATCAAGCTCGGCGATCAGCGGTCCGGCCGAGTTCGAGGAGAGCGATCCCCCGCCGATGACGTACAAGTTTCCCGCCGGATCGGTACCAAAGTTGAGGACGTTAATCGGAGTGGACGCATTGGGAAACGTCAAAGTGGATAACGCTCCGCTGCCGGACGGGTTCAATTTCAAGAGCGTCGACTGAGGTCCTTGTCCTGGACTGGACGAAGGCACAGTAGTCAGGATCATAGCATCCTGATTGCCGTCCACGCCAAAAAATTGCATCGTGTTCCCATTGAAAGGAACAGGATTGCGCAAGTACGTGGAGTATGCGACGTTGCCGGCGGCATTCAGCTTCATCACAATGCCGTATGCGGAAAGTGCTCCGAAGAGACCGATCTGACCCGGAAAAGTCGATTGGTATGATCCCGATGTGGTGGGAAATCTGGTGTCGGTTGTGGTGCCGGAAACGTAGACATTCTGCGCTGAATCCAGGACGAGATGGGAAAGGGATGACCCTCCCAGATTGTTGGCGAAGGTATGGCTGTAGGCAAATGCCGAGCCATCCGGCGTCAGCTTGACGATGTAGTTTATGTTGCTGTTTCCGGTGGGCGAGCCGGTGACATACGCGCTGCCCTGAGAATCCACCGCGATGGCCTGTGCGGGTGGCAAATTAAGGTACGTCGAATACACGAGATTCGCGCCATCGGCGCTCAACTTCGCGACAAATCCAGTGTTGCCGCTGGCGGGCGTCGGGATGGGACCCGGGGTGGACGGGAATTTGCCCGATTGAGCATTGCCCGTTATATAAGCATTACCTGCCGCATCCGCCGCAATGCCGGAGACGACATCGCCCTGGAAAGGCGGTCCGGCGGTGCCGAGATAAGTGGCGTAGTCGACCAGCGGATCAATAATCAAAGGGCGCGAGCGATCGTACGCGCCTATGGCGAATGCAACTTGTTTTTTCCCCGTCAAAACATAGCCGACCTCGACGGTGTGCCGAACGCCGCCATCGCCGGATTGCCAGGCTACAGGCTTCCTCTCGACGAAGTTCACCGTTCGCAAACGCGCCACCAGATTGCCCTGGCCGTCGATTCGCAAATCGCTCGCTCCCTGAAGCGTCAGGCGGATTCGCTCCGGGCGCGCTCCCGGTGAGACCGCAAAGTCGTATTCGAGTTCGTTCCCATGGCCATAGAACAGAAGGTCGATGCCCGGATACACGGAGCGGTAACGGATCCGGCCATAATGTCGTACACCTGTAATGGCAGGCTCGCGATTCAAATAATTACTCTTCCCGGGAAGCAGTTCAAGAGGCTCGGGCGCGGAAGCGGCAGCCCCGTCCGGCTGGATGCGAAGCGCGTCGCCCGATGAAAACGAGAGGACCGTTTCTTTTTGAGTGAAGAAAATGCCGGGCGAGCCGGGTGCCAGAAAGCGAACTTCGGCCGCGCTCTGGCCGCGATTCTCTTCGAAATAGAGCGGTAGCGACGGCGTAGCCGCCCGGCCGACTGCGGATAACACTAGCAGAACGCACCAATCTTTCATCCGCCCTCCGTCGGCTCTCATCCGCCCTCCAGTGCCCAAGTAATAAGCTGTGTGCACCAATTCTACTCCAAGCTAAAGCTCCAGGTTCTGAAATCACCATTCTCGATCGTGTTTTTCCCGCACACTTTCATCAACTTCCAGACTTTCATCCGGTCGCGCCCCGGACCCGAATGGTAAAACCGAAATGGAAGGGAACGAAACTATGGCCGCTCGAAGCGGAGTTTGGGTTCGTTTTTTCGAGTGACGATATTTGGGCTCGGGACCCCTGATTTCGGCCGCCGATGCTACGCTGAAAGTAGATGGCATTATCCGAGTCCTTCTTCGGGCAGAAGTTCGGCATCACCGAGCACGACCTCCAGTCGTATCTCAACGAGGCGCTGTCCGCCGGGGGCGACTACGCCGATCTGTACTTCGAGTACCTGGCCACCAGCAGCCTGAGCATCGACGAATCTATCGTCAAAAGCGCGGTCCAGGGAGTTTCCCTCGGTGTCGGCGTGCGCGTAATCGCCGGCGAGCGCACTGGTTATGCTTATAGCGACGACCTGAGCCCCGAGAAAATCCGCAGGGCCGCCCGGGTCGCAGCCTGCATCGCGAAAGGACCGGCGAAGGTCGACAAAACCGGATTCGAGGAAGCCAACAAGCGCGATCTTTATCCGATTCTCCAGGCCCCCAACGAGACCAGCCTCACCGAGCGCGTGGATTTGGTGAAACGAGCCGACCGGGCAGCCCGCGCCTACGACTCCCGGATTTTCCAGGTGCAGGCCAGCTACGCCGACAGCCTTCGACAGGTGCTGGTGGCTAACACCGATGGCGTCCTCAGCTTCGACCGGCAGCCCATGGCGCGCATGAACGTCGGTGTCCTTGCTCGCCAAGGAAACGGTAGCCCGCAGCGAGGTTTCGCCGGCGGCGGCGGACGTGTGGCGCTCGACTTTTTCCAGAACGAACATTCGCCGGAGGAATTCGCACGCGAATCAGCTCGTCAAGCCATCGTGCAATTGGACGCCGTGCCTGCCCCCGCCGGGGAGATGACGGTGGTGCTCGGCCCTGGCTGGCCGGGTATTCTGCTCCACGAAGCCGTTGGACATGGCCTCGAAGCTGATTTCAATCGCAAGAAAGTCTCGGCCTTCAGCGATCGCATCGGACAGCAGGTGGCCAGTCCGCTATGCACAGTGATCGACGACGGCACCATCCGCAATCGCCGCGGATCGCTTAACGTCGACGATGAAGGCGCGCCTACGCAGAAGAACATCCTGATCGAAAAAGGCGTGTTGCGCGGCTACTTGTTCGATAAGCTGTCGAGCCGGCTTTTGCGTTCTGGAGCCACCGGGAACGGACGCCGGGAAAGTTATCAGCACATTCCCATGCCTCGCATGACCAATACTTTCATGTTGGCCGGCGACAGCGATCCCGGAGATATCGTGCGATCCACTCCGCGCGGCCTCTACTGCGCCAATTTCGGCGGCGGCCAAGTGGACATCACCAGCGGCAATTTCGTATTCAGCGCCTCAGAGAGCTATCTGATTGAGGATGGTCGCATCACCCGGCCGGTCCGCGGCGCCACCTTGATCGGCAACGGCCCGGAAGCGCTCAAGTACGTCAGCATGGTCGGCAACGATCTCAAACTGGATGAAGGCGTTGGAATCTGCGGCAAGGAAGGCCAGTCCGTTCCGGTCGGCGTTGGGATTCCAACCATCAAGGTCGATCGCATGACCGTGGGCGGCACCTCGGGATGATCGACGCCGAGCTGGCCTCCCAGGTGGTCCGGCTCGCTCTCGACCGCGGCGCGAGCGATGCCGAATGCACACTGTCGGAAGGCGAGGAATTCTCGGCCGGCGTGCGCATGCGCTCGCTCGAAACCTTGAAAGACGCCGGATCCCGAGGCGCGGGCCTGCGCGTTCTTCTCGGCCAGCACGTCGGTTCGTCCTACACTTCCGATCTTTCGAGCGATGGCATCCGCAAGCTGGTCGATTCGGCTCTCGAAATCGCAGCCATCTCCACGGAAGATCCGCACGCCGGTCTGCCCGATCCTTCCGAACTCGGTTCGCTTTCAGGCGACTTGCAGCTTTACTCGGACGATGTCAACCGCATCGACACCTCCCAGCGAATCGAGCTTGCGCTCCAGGCCGAAGACGCCGCTCTCTCCGCCGACCCGCGCATCACTAACTCGGAGGGCGCATCGTTCGATGCCTACAGCGGCGAACGCGTGTTTGCCAACTCGCGCGGCTTTCTGGGCTCTTACCGGGTCAGCAGTTGTTCGTTGAGCACCACTCCAGTGGCTCGCGAAGGCGAGTCCATGGAGCGCGATTATTGGTATTCCTACGCTCGCAATTACTCTAAGCTCGAGAGTCCGGCCGCAATCGGGCGCAAAGCCGCCCAGCGCGCCCTGCGGCGTTTGGGTTCGCGCAAAGTGCCGACTCAGAAGGTCCCGGTGGTCTTCGACCAACTCACCGCCCGATCGCTTATAAGCAATATCTTCGAGGCTGTCGACGGCGATTCGGTCTATCGCAAGGCTTCCTTCCTGGCGGACAAACTCGGCGAGCGCGTGGCATCGGAAAACGTAACCATCATCGACGACAGCACCATCCCAGGACTGTTCGGCACTTCGCCTTTCGACGACGAAGGTGTTCCTACGCGCCGCACGGTCGTGATCGATCGCGGAATTCTAACCAGCTACCTGCTCAACACCTATACCGGCCGCAAGCTCGGCCTTCGGACGACTGGCAATGCAGCCCGCGGGCTCACCGGTAACGCCAGCGTCGGGCACGGCAATCTATTCCTCGAGAAAGGCGAGCGTTCGCCCGAGGAGATTATTCGCGGAATCCGCAAAGGACTGTACGTCACCGAGTTGATCGGATCCGGCGTGAACACCGTTACCGGCGATTATTCGCGCGGCGCAGCCGGCCAGTGGATTGAGAACGGCGAGTTCGCGTATCCTGTATCCGAGATCACCATTGCGTCGACGCTGCAGCAAATGTTGATGGATTTTGCAGCCATCGGCTCGGATTTGGAGTTTCGCGGCTCGGTAGCGTCGCCGACGCTGATGATCGGGGAGATGACCGTCAGTGGGCAGTAAGAGCGCAATTTACATCTTGGCCGCCATGCTTTTGCTGGGCGGAGCGGTGGCCTGGTACGTCAATCATCCCGCGACGGTTTCTAGCGCCCCGCCTCTGACGCCGGATGCCAAAGCCTACGTTCGCAATCTCCAGTTGAGCGACGTTACCATGAAGGCCACCGAAAGTTACGTCAGTCAGATGGTGACCGAAATCGAAGGCAAGATCACCAATGGCGGCGCTCGCCCGGTGAAAGAGGTCGACGTTTTCTGCATCTTCTATAACAGGTATGGCGAGGTCGTGCTTCGCCAACGGGTGCCCATCCTCAAGAGTCTGGTGAAGCCGGGCGAGTCGCGCTTGTTCAGGCTTCCTTTCGACACTATTCCAGAGAGCTGGAACAACCAGATGCCGCAATTAGTGATCGCGGGCATCGAATTCGGCTAAATGGCCCGCATCCTGGTAGTGGAAGACGATCCCGGTCAACTCGAGGTGCGAAAGCTGATTCTGGAGCAGTCCGGCCACGAGGTCGTGACCGCGCAGACCGCCGCCGAGGCGCTCGATCGTCTCTCCGGTTGCCAGGTCGTGCTCATGGATCTTCAACTTCCTACACCGGAGGACGGCACGCAGTTGATCGAGGCTGCGTCGGGTCGAGCGCGCATCATCGTGCTATCGGGTGGTGAACCGGAGAAAATGCCGGTGGTGGATGCGTTCCTGACCAAACCCTGCTCGTCGAAGAAGCTGCTCGAAATCATCGCTCGTTTCTGCCTGTTGTTGATTTGTCTCTCAGCGCTGCACGCCGCGACCGTGAAAGTCTCCCATGATCGAAGCGAAGTGGTCGCAGAATTCGATTTGCGAGGGACCCCGGCTGAGTGGTCGCTGGCAACGGTATTCGTGGATCAACGAGCTCAACAGCAGATCATGCTCTACGCGGGCGAGAACAAATTTACGTACAATGCTTTTCTCGGCTCGCTATCGGCCGGCGAGCACTCCGTCGATGTCCGCGGTCCGGGCGTCGAGTTTTTGGGGGCCCGTTTTCACGAAGATTCCACCGACGTCGTCGCCAATGCTCCGGTGCTGTTCGCGCGAGCAAATACAGTTGCAAAACCTTCGGATATTCCGCTGATTGTCTATTGCGAGCGGCTTTCGGAAAATGGCCGCAGCTTTTTGCAGTACACCGTGATTTTTTCGAACGAAGACGGAGGTACTTCCACGCGCGCGCTGATGGCGCGTTGGGGTCGAACGACCGACGTCGAATACGTGTACCGGGCTTTTCCAGGGCGCGCTACGATTCAGGCCAAGGATCACAAAGAGGTCGAGTTTCACGGCCAGCGCGACGGAACGCATCCGCTGCTGATGCCCATCACCGACAACAATATGATCGGCGAGGCCGATGCCTCAATTCCGATCCGATATCAGATAGCGCCCATTCTCGTGGATCTCACCGGCCACTCGCGCGAAGAGGTGATCGACCAGCATCCAATTGCCTACGAAGTGATGGCCCAGGAACTGCAGCGCGAGGGTAAGCTCCGGCCGTTCGGAGTAGTTGATGGCGAGAAGGTTAGCGATCCGCTGAATTATTTGTATTTCGAGATGAAGCTTGCAAAGCGTGAGTCCTTCGTTGCGACTCTGGTGCATCTGAAGGGCGATCCGCATTGGTACAGTTCACACCTGGGCCACGCCGATTTCGCGATCAGGACTTGGACACGCGGCGCGGCCGAAAGCGCTAGCGGATTTGTGCGGACGACAGTCGAGTTGCCGCCGGGAACCAAGCCGGATCAAATCTCTGAGATCGGCTTCGAGTGCATCGTCGGGGAAAAAGCCACGTCCGATTCGGCCTGCCGAGTGGAAACCGTCACGAAATGCTTCTTTTTGGATAGCCATTACCATCCGGGCTCCAACGTGTGGACGTTGACGGCGCCGCAGGAAATCGCGGCCGGCCAAATATGGACATTCGCGTTAAGGTAACGCCCAAGAGCTCGAAGACGGAGCTAACGGGTTATTTGCCGGACGGAACGTGGAAGGTCAAGGTCGCGGCCGCGCCTGAGAAGGGCAAAGCCAACCGCGCACTCTGCGAATTTCTGGCGGAGAAATTGGGCGTCGCGAAGTCGAGAGTCCGGATCGTCGCCGGAGAGACCTCGCACCTTAAGCGAATTCACGTCGACGAGTGATCGAACGGTGAGGCCAGAGCAGAAGGCCGATGCCAGCGGCCAGAGTCGCCAGCGAAATCCACTGCGTATACGAGAGGCCGAAATGCAGGCCCTGTTCGTGAAAACGGAAGAATTCGATTATGAAGCGGGCGCTGGAATAGAGCGCCAGATACCATCCCAAAATCGATCCGGCGGCGTGGGGCTTCGTGATCGTGCGATACAGGAAAGCAAAGATAAGCGCGTCGGCCAGCGATTCATAAAGCTGGGTGGGATGCAGCGGCACGCCCAGCGGAACACCGGTCAGACTAAACGCTTCAGGATTCTTGAAGGTGACGGCCCAAGGCAGGTGGCACTCGACGCCCCAGCAGCAGCCCGCCGAGAAGCAGCCCAGCCGGCCGATCGCTTGTCCGACTGCGATACCCGGCGAAAAGACGTCGCAGGTTTCGAGCACCGGCAGCCGATTGTGGCGCATATAAAGGATCGCCGTCACGAATGCCACCAGGAACCCGCCTTGATAAACGCCCGCGGCCTGCAGGGTGCTCAGCGAGAATAGCGAGGCGGGGTCATTCCAATAGGACTTCCAATCGAACAAAATCATGAACAGCTTGGCGCCGGCCAATCCAGCCAGGGCGCAGTAGATGGCGAGATTGGTAACAGGCTCCGGTGGCAGTTTGGCCTTGCGCGCCAGCCGGACGGTAACCCAGAGAGCGAATAAAAAGGCGAGGGCGACAAGAGTGCCGTAAGTCGGAATGAAGAATTTTCCGGTGGATACCAGCTTAGGAAACATTTCTTAGATTACCTCGGCACGTCGACTGCTTCGGGCTTTCGTTCTCGGGTGCGCCACATATCGAGCAGAAGGAGGCAGGCCCCCACGGTGATGGCGCTGTCGGCTACGTTAAAGGCCGGAAAATAATAGGGGCCCCAATGTACTTCGACGAAATCGGTAACAGTTTTGTGTACAAGCCGATCGTAAAGATTGCCGAACGCGCCTCCCAGAACCAGTCCCAAGCCGGCTCGCAAAAGCGGCCCATGCGCTCCCGTGGGGTCGGGCCGCGCCAGAACGGCGGAAATCACCAACAGAACAGCGAGTGAAAATCCGATCAAAAGAACATCGCGCCAAGGATTAGAAGCATCGGCCAGCAGTCCAAAAGCGATACCAGGATTTTCAGTGTGAACGATGTTGAAGAAGCCGGGGATCACGGCCAGCGAATCCCACGCCGAAAAATGGCTCTTAATCATTTCCTTGGTCAGGCGATCCAGCAGGACGACGGAGGCGGCTATGAGAAAAGGAAAAACGCGGTGATTCATTTCACTCGCCCAATATGTCCTTCACGGCATCTCTGCAGGCCGCGCAAATAGTTGGGAAGTCTGGATCCACGCCGACGTCGGTGGTGTACTTCCAGCAACGCTCGCACTTCTCTCCCTGGGCGCGTTCGATCTCGACCGAGAGCTCATCCCCAGGCGCGCGTTCCAGCGCAACCTGCGATACGATGAACAGGCCCGGCAGGTCGTTCAAGTATTCGTCGAGCAGCGGGTAAAGTTTATCGCCGGCCTTTAGCCGCAATCGGGCTTCAAGCGGCGCGCCGATGAATTTTTCCTGGCGCGCGACTTCCAATTGCTTCAGAACAACGTCGCGCACGGCGATCAATTCGTCCCAATTCCGCAACCGGCTTCGTTGAGAGTCAGTGAAACCCGCGGTTAGTTCGTCGGGTTGTGGAAATAGCGCCAGATGCACGCTGTCCGGACTACCGGCCGGTTTCCGCAAGTAGCCCCAAACCTCTTCGGTGGTGAAGGCGAGAAGCGGGGCGATCAATCGTACTAGCGCATAGGCGATGCGATAGATGGCGGTCTGGGCGCTTCGACGGCTGCGCGCCTTGGGGGCGGCTGTATAGAGCCGATCTTTGGAAGCGTCGAAATAAATGGAACTCAGCTCGACGGTCGCGAAATCGTAAACGGCGCGGTAGACTTTGTGGAATGCAAATTCCTGATAGTAAGCCAGGCATTCGGACACCAGCGTCTCAGTTCGGGAGAGAACCCAAAGATCGATCTCCTGCATGTCCGCGGGAGAGACGGCGTCGGTCGCCGGATCGAAATCATTCAGATTGCCGAGCGCCCATTTGAAGGTATTCCGGAACTTCCGATAGGCCTCGCTGAGGCGCGCGAGGATGGTGTCCGAGAGCCGCACGTCTTCTGAGAAATCGACCGAGGAAGCCCAAAGCCGCAGGACATCGGCGCCGTGCTTGGGGATAACTTGATCAGGATGAATTCCGATACCTTGCGATTTCGACATGGCGCGGCCCTGCTCATCGAGGGTCCAGCCATTGGTGGCGCACTCGCGGTAGGGCGCAGCACCCTTCAGTCCGACGCCCACCAGCAGCGAGCTGTGGAACCAGCCGCGGTACTGATCACCGCCTTCCAGATACATGTTGGCGGGCCAAGGAAGCCCATTTTCCGGCGTTAGAACGGCGAGGTGGCTGGAGCCAGAATCGAACCAGACGTCGAGAATATCGGTCTCTTTGCGAAATTCTTTGTGACCGCAGCGCGAGCATTGGACGCCGGGGCCCATGAGTTCGGCGGCCGAGTGGGCGTACCAGGCGTCGGCCGTTTCCTGGGCGAAAAGCTGGACTACCCGATCGAGCACCTTGCGATCGGTGAAAGGCTCCTGGCAATTTTCGCAGTAGAAGACGATGATCGGAACACCCCAGATGCGCTGGCGCGAGATGCACCAATCGGGTCGGGTGGCGATCATGTTGGACATGCGCTCGTCACCCCAGGACGGCATCCACTTGACCGCCTGTATTGCCTTGAGTGTTCGCTCACGCAGATCGTTGCGATCCATTCCGATGAACCACTGTTCGGTGGCGCGGAAAATCGTGGGATTGTGGCAGCGCCAGCAGTGCGGATAACTGTGTGTGATCTTTTCTTCGCCGAGCAAAGCGCCGCGCGATTTCAGAATCTCATTGACGATCGGATTCGCTTGCCAGACGGTCTTACCGATCAACTCTTCCGGGAGCCGGCCGGCGGCGCCTTCGACGTGGAAGATCTTGCCGGCGGGATCGACCGGGCAATAAACCGGAAGCCCGTATTTGGCGCCTACTTCGAAATCCTCGGCGCCATGTCCGGGTGCAGTGTGGACCGCGCCAGTGCCCTGATCGAGAGTTACGTGCTCGGCGAGAACACCGAGCGAATCGCGATCGAGGAACGGATGCCGGAAGATCGCGCCTTCGAGCTTCGAGCCTGGGAAGCCGGCGAGGACCTTGGGATCGCTCCAGCCGAGTTTTTCGCCGACGGTCTTGAGCAATTCGAGGGCAACGATGTAAACATCTCCACCGACTTCGGCGGCGACGTACTCGAACTTCGGGTGAAAGGCGATGGCGACGTTGGCTGGAATGGTCCAGGGCGTAGTGGTCCAGATGAGGCCGTAGACTCTGCGGCCGGTGAGCGCGGGATCGATCAGTGCCGCGTCGGAAGTTAACGCAAAGCGCACCCAGATGGACGGACTGGTGTGGTTCTCGTATTCGATTTCCGCTTCGGCGAGCGCAGTGCGATGGTGGATGCACCAGTTGACCGATTTCAGGCCTTTGTAGATATAGCCGCGATCGAGGAATTCGACAAATGCGCCCGCAATGATGGACTCGTACTGCGGGCTCATCGTGAGATAGGGATCCTGCCAGCGGCCGAAAACTCCGAGACGGACGAAATCGCGGCGCTGGAGATCGACGAACTTGGCGGCGTATTTGCGGCACTCGGCGCGGATCTCGACGGCGGTCATATGGGCTTTGCGAGAGCCGAGCTGGCTGTCGACCTTGGCTTCGATGGGCAGGCCGTGGCAATCCCAACCGGGCACGTAGGGCGAATCGTAGCCCTGCATGGTCTTGGTTTTGACTACGAAATCTTTGATGATTTTGTTGAAGCCGGTGCCGAGATGGATTTCGCCGTTGGCGTAAGGCGGGCCGTCGTGCAGAACGTACAGGGGGCGGCCGGCGCGGGCGGCGCGGATCTTGGCGTAGAGGTTCTCAACTTCCCAGCGAGCCAACATTTTCGGCTCCATTTGCGGGAGGTTGGCCTTCATCGGAAAGTCGGTACGCGGGAGATTGACAGTTTTCTTATAGTCCACGCTAGTCGCGCCCATGGGGATACTTTTATCGTACTAGATGTAGTCTGGACGCCGTCTGTCCGGGTCACTCAGAAGAAGCTGTTAGTCTATCCACTTCACTTTGCACACGGGGAACGCATCGGGGCGATGCAAGGCAATCTGAAAGGCGCGCTTCATATTGTCTTTGTCGATCCGATATGGATGCTGGGGGTGAAGCCGAATTGTTACTCGTTTTCCGTCAACGCGGAACAAAGCTCTCGGTAGATTGCCGCGCTGATTCTCAGCATCCCAGACGTGCAGCAATCGGTCTTCGTTGACTTGGCAACCAAGGTCGGCAGCCAAGGCGTCACTATTCCATCGGTAGACGACCGCATCCCTGTAGACTACCCACGAAGACTCTACCCTATGCAGGGGTGAATGCTGAGCCACGAAAACCAGGTCCCGAAACTGGGGGGACTCTGGACTGAGGAGCGAGATATCCGAGAGGGCGAGTCCGTTCGGGCGAATCCTCTCAAGTGTTTCATCCACCTTTCGATACATTGGCGCCGGGCCGGAGCTGTCTACGAGAGGGGAGGCGATCACTAACCGCCAATCGCCCTGATCTGGATCGCGAACCCAGAACATCGATTCCACGGGGAGTTTCTGGCGGTCTAGCTCTCGGAGAAGCTCCGCACCCTGTCGAACAAGCTTCAGTTCGCTCACCAATACGTTTTCAACCATTGAAGTATCCCGTTGCTGCGATCAGTAATCGCGGCCAAGAATTGCGCTGTCTCTGCTCGCTTCCGCCCTTGATAACGTGCCTCCGCCTTCCAGTTTCTCACAAGAGCCCAGTTGTCCCGAAACCCTGCGTTTCGATTCTCTTCTGTTCTGAGGTCTGCTGCTAGTCCGGCCGTCGCAATCAATGTTGCGAGATCATGCGTGTAGTGGCTCCTGTTTGTATCCTTCGGCGAAAACTCCTCCGCCTTCGTTTGGCGAGCGATGCACGCTTTCAAGGCACACTCCACTGCATAACCTGCAAAATAATACGCTCCGGAATACCGCCTAACGCGCAACAAGACCTGAGCATCATCCAGGCGTTCGCGCGCTATATTCTGAAATTCTTTGCGATTCACCGCCTAATGAGGATATCAGGCCACTATTTAATACTGTAGTCACCGTAGTAAAAAGCGGTCCATGCAGTACCGAGAGTCGCAGGACGCTTCGGAGCTGATTGCTCGTGGTTGTGGAGTCGATCCTTGGCGCTTTCCGTGCCCACGAGCACCGCCGAGTTCGGCCGAAGAAGGTCGGGGGTACTGCGGGTGGAACATGAAGAGCGGGGTTCTTGACGTCGGAATCGAGGAGCGAAACGATTTGGACTCACAGTTTTGGCGGGAAGCCGGACGCGTCAAAGCAGTCTACCGCAGAGTGTCGCTGGCTGACTGCTGCTCATTGGCGTTGGCTAACAGGCTGGCGCCAAGCTCGTTTCCGCCGATCGGCGTGAGTTCGAGCGCAGTGATCCGGGAAGAGATCCGTCGAGCAGGGTAGCGTTGGCCCGGTGATGTGGCCCGGAAGGATCGACGTTCGCCTGCTACAATTCGCTGTGGAACGGAGACTCTCGTGAAAAGGCTCGATCTCAAGAACTGTATCGTCACCATCCCCGATAAAGACGCGGCCCAGGCCGTCGTTCTTTATGGAGGGCTGAAGGGTTGGCAGGGCGAGTGGTTTCTGAAGTTCAACAAGATCCCCGCTCTTATGCTGCAGAATGTCTACTTCATTCTCCCGAGGCTGTTCACCAACAAGTGCAAAGATTGTCTTGACGAGTTTCGGTCGAAGGTCGACCCGAAAAATATCAGCCGTTACTCGCTGTGCGGATTCTCGCGCGGGGCTCAAGAGGTCTACCGCAACAAAGATCTGGAGCAATGGAAGATTCTAGGTTTGATCGATCCGAGCGCGCCTACACTGGACATCTTCAAAGAGGATGTGTTGGACAACTACGTGGACAAGATCCGGTGCGTGTTCTGGGTGCCGAATTGGGGCAAGGACGGATACAAAGGGAGAGTTCCGAGTTTTGCGCAACACCTGCGCGATCTGAAAGTGAAGATGGTTGAGAAGGACGTGGAACACGAGAACATGCCGCCTTTTTTCTTCAATCAATACGGAGCAGAATTCACTGTCTAACTCGTAAGAGCCGGGCGCTTTCACAGGAATTCTTCGGGCGGGCCGCTCATCACCTGCCTGACTTCAATCGGCATGTTCAGCGGCGTACCGCCGGGTCCTGGCGCGGCTGATGCCTGGGCGGCGATCTGATAGGCTCGCTCTGGAGTGTCCACGTCGACGATCCAGTAGCCGGCTAGGAACTCCTTGCTCTCTGGAAACACGCCATCGGTGATCGGCGCTCCATTTTTTCCGGCACGCACGATCCTGGCCTGATCCGGAAGGGCCAAGCCTTCGGTGGACACCAATTCGCCAGATTCCACGAGGGACTTGGTCAAGTTCTTCATAAACACGATATGTTGCTGGACATCACTCTGCTGCCAGCCGGTAGCCCCTGCGTAACGGTCTCCCGCAGTCATGGCATTCATCATCAAAATGTACTTCATCGTCTGCTCCTTTCATTGTCACGCTCTTTTCGAGCTCTCAAAGGTGAGTCGGAGCCGATGGCGTATTCTCGACATCCGGAGAATCGCGTTGGGCAATGTCGATTTTGAGCACCCTGGTTCGACATATACGTGGAGGTTCGAATATGGGCAGCCAAGCGGTGGTACTGGAGAGTCGGGGGGAATGGGCTACGGCCTGCGCCGTACAACAGCGCTTTATGCGCAACGTGGCTTCACCCACCGGCGCTATGGACTACAGCGCGAGATGCAGGCAAGCAAACGAAATAGGCGGCGATTGCTATGATTTCGTGCCGCTCCCAGACGGCTGCCTGGCGCTGGCCGTAGGAGACGCATCCGGCAAAGGGCTGGCTGCGGCGCTCATGATCTCGAACGTCCAGTCGTCATTGCGCACAGCGGCTCTGTTCAGCGGCGACGACGGTGCGTCGACGCTCAGCATGGTCAACCGGCACGTATACGCAACATCGCTCACGGATCGCTATGCCACATTGTTTTATGCGGTTGTGGATA
>DATHOT010000288.1:0-4930 GCA_035484655.1 Bryobacteraceae bacterium
AGGAGAACGTGCTGGGGAATGACGAAGTGCTGGCGTCGATCCTGTTGCCGACGCCTCGGCCGGGAACGCGCGGAACATATCACAAGGTGCTGGATCGCGAGGCGTGGACGCACGCGGTGGTGAGCGCAGCGGTGGTGCTAGAGATGGATGGGGAGACGTGCCGGTCGGCTCGTGTGGTTTTGGGCGGCGTCGCACCGATTCCGTGGCGAGTGCCGGAGGCGGAAAAGTTGCTCGCGGGGCAGCGAATCACGGCGGACTTGGCTGCGAAGGTGGGCGAAGCTGCGATCGCGGGGGCGAAGCCGCTGCGCAAGAATGCGTACAAGTTGCCCTTGACGAAGACGGTGGTGCGGAGGACGGTGGAGGAGTTGGGAAGGCTGGCTTGATTCGCAGGTCGGAGACCTGCGCCACGAAGGCTGGCTTAGTGGGACTCGTCCGCCCCACGGCTAACGGGCAGGGCGGAGGCTGTCGACGAAGTTTTGATACTCCTGATCGTCGACTGAGCGAGAGTCGATGAACACGCCGCCCAGGATTCGGCGGGCCATGCGGCGCTCGGGAGAATCAGCGGAGCCGTTCGCCAAGCGAGACCATCCCTGGAGCCGGCTCTTCAATTCCTTGAGATTGGATTCCCGCGCGTTGGGGTCGGCGAGTCCTTGTTGCAGATCATTCAGCTCCCCGACAATTTGTGCCTCACGTTCCAATTCGTGGCGATCCGGCGCCGGTTTGGGTTTTTCGATGGCACCGGGATGCGCGGCCTGAAGCTCCAGCCACTCGACGGCCTGGATTGCCAACGCGCTGGGTAGCCACGCGTGGCCGCCTTCAAAGATAACCACACGATGGGGGCTGGACAGCTCCTGATCGAGCTGGCGCATTTCTAGGTAATTGAAATCCTCGGTTCCGGCCGTGCCGAATACGACGAACCGAAGATCGCTGCGGCGATGCCCGGGCGGGAATCCGGCGCTGGATGCGATGACGCCGGCGATCCGATCGGAATCAAACGCTACTTTCATGGCGATCCGCGCGCCGCCCGAAAGCCCGGCTGTGTAAATGCGCTTGGCGTTGATGGAGAAGCGCTTTTCGACATCGGCCCACATGGCCTGCGCGGCCGTCAGACTGATTTGCGGCGGACCATTACGCGAGTTGTTCGATCCTGCCACGATGTAGCCGTACTTTTCGGCCGCGGCTTGCAAGTGCTCGACACCCTGGCGTCCCTGGCCGCGAGGGTCGAAGGCCAGGATCAGCTTCCAGGGCCGGTCCGCGGAATAGTTCGGCGGCAGATATAGCGCGTAGGTTTGCGAGGGGTCGGCGGCGCACTTGATGGGATCGAGGATTTGGCCATTTCGCAGGTCGGAGACCTGCGCCACAATGGCAAGAAACAGAACGGACCACATCGCGGTTTACTTCACTTCGACCAGCTCGATGGCCTCTTTGCTGGGCCCTTCGATCATGATGGCGCGCGTGTCGCCCAGCTTGTAGGGACGTCCGAGGCCTTCCACGCGGATGCGGCCATCGCTCATCTGCTGTTGCTGGGGGAGAAACCGCACGCCCTCTTTGCCAAGCTTGTCCACCCAGGCATCCAGATTCGAGACGCTAAGCGCGAAATGATCGGCCATGTGGCCGCGCGTGCTGACCAGCGGGCTGTCGCCTTGGCGAATGTACCAATTGAGCGACACGTCGTCGAAAAGGACGCCCGCTCCTGGGATTCGGTACATTCCATCTTTGTCCAGAGCGGGCCAGCTTTTATCGGGCGTGCGTTCCACTTTGCAGTCGGCTTCGGTGTGCTGCGGACCGCGGCCTCGCCCAGGTACAGCCGCGTTAAGGTGCTTCTGATACCAAAGCTGCGCGCAGAAGGGATCGTCCTGGTACATGTGGACGTGATTGAAGCGCTCGGCCGGCATGTTGCCCTGGTATTCGACGGCGGCGCCGTCGGGAGCGAGAAGATAAGCGAACCCCGCTCCACCGGCCGGCTTGACGCCAGTGGCTTTGGCCTCGGCGATTTGCGGCTTCGTACGGCCGAGAGTTCCACCCGCTCCCGGCCAAGTATCGCTACTGATGTACACGGCGTTGTCGCCGTCGCCGGTGTAGAGCGGAAGCAGCGGGACATGGTCGCGGTTATATCGTGCGTTAGTCTCGCGGACATCCACGACGTACCAGCCGAAGTGCCAGATAGCGGTCTGGGGCTCGTTGGGCGCGGGCGTCGAGACCTTGTTGAAGAGCACGTAGACTTTGCCGGTTTTGAGCGCGGACATGCCGCCCCAGGTGGATTTCGAGGTCGACGGGAATTGTTTGGTGTAAAAATCGATGGCTGCGGCAGGATCGGTGGAGTTGAGATGCAGATGGTGGAAGCCAGGCGGGGGAAGCGTCTGAGCGTTCCCCCACGAGGCCAGGATGATCCCGAGGATGAACCCGGACCAGTGGGTCCGGCGCGGACGAGGCGTCCGCCCCACGTGACCAAGCGTCCGCCCCACCCCCAGCCGTACTAGGTCTTCTTGCCGGGCCACAGGACCCCTTGTTCCTGTTTGGTGACCGGCGCCAGGCCCTTGTAGATAAACTTCTGTAAGCGCTGGCCGCGATAGGTCTCAGTGGTGAAGATGTTGCCCTTCGAGTCGGTGGCAATGCTGTGCACGGCATAGAATTCACCGGGCTGCCGCCCGCCGTCGCCGAAGCTGGTCAGTACTTCAAGCGATTCGCGGTCCAGAATATGGACTTGCTCATTGGCTCCGTCTGCAAGGTAGAGGTATTTCTGCTGCGGATCTTTCGAAAAGGCGATGTCCCAAACCGCGCCGTCGCCGAGGGTGTCCTTATAGAGGATTTTCTCTTTGACGAACGTGCCGTCGGCTTTGAAGACCTGGATGCGATCGTTGACGCGGTCGCAGACGTAGAGCAGTCCGTCGGTGGAGAGATCGGCGCAATGAACCGGGTTGCGGAATTGTTGCGCAAGCGGTTGATCGGGCGAGTACGGGCCCAGGTTGATGTCGTCCGGCTTGTGGCCGTAAGCGCCCCAATATCGTTTGAATTTTCCGCTATCGGCGTCGAAGACGATAACGCGCTTGTTGCCGTAGCCGTCGGCGACATACACTTCGTTGGCCTTGGGGTCGACAAAGATCTTGGCGGGCAATCCGAGATTTTCGGTATCGTTGCTGCCGTGGCTCTGGCCGGCGGTACCGATCTTCATCAGGAATTTGCCGTCCTGTGTGAACTTCATGATCATGCTGTCGTGGTAGAGCGGGGGACCGCCTGGCGCGCGTCCGCGGGCGGTTCCAGCTTGCTCTTCGGGCGGCGCTTGACCTGGAACGGCTGCACCTCCTCGTCCACGGCCTCCAGCAGGGGCGTTCATATCCGTTTTGGTGCGGCCGTTGCCCCCGATCCAAACGTTGCCCTTATAGTCAACCGTGATGCCGTGATTGGAGGCCGGCCATACATAGCCATCCCCATCCTGTCCGCCCCAGCTCCCGAGCAGATTGCCGGCCTCGTCGAACTCGAGCACGGGAGGCGCCGGCTCACAGCATTCCGACTCCACTTTGCCGCGCTGGCGCTTGGCACCGGGCGGGTTGGCCACACCGTAATCTTCCATGGCTTCGAGTGAGCCTTGGCGGTGAATAATCCAGATGTGATCTTTGGAATCGACCGAGACGCCGATCGTATTGCCCATGAGCCAATGGTGGGGCAGCGGTTTGGGCCACATGGGGTCGACTTCAAAGCGCGGAGCCTGGCTACCGCCGGCAGCGTGAACCACCGCCTTTTTCTGGAGCACGACCGATCCGATTCCGAGTGCTACGAGGACTGCGACAAAGATTCCTCCGACATAGAGGTTACGCTTCATGCTTCTCCTTGCTCCTTTCACGAGATGGTACGCTATTATACACGATTCGGTTGTGCAAGCGACCGTTTACTGCCGGTAGTTGTTTTAGCCATGCCGAGAATCAGCACTAATTTTGCTCTGGCCGCATCGTTGGCGGCCGTGATGTTTTCCTCCAGCGCCCGAGCCCATGAGATCCCCAACGATGTGACGGTGCAAGCGTTTTTGAAGCCGTCCGGAGATCGCGCGCATCTGCTGGTGCGCGTGCCGCTCAAAGCCATGCGCGATATCGTGTTCCCGGAGAAGGGGACCGGTTATCTGGATCTAGAACGCACCGCCCCGTTGTTGCCTGACGCTTCGATCCTATGGATTTCCGATTTTATTGAATTGTACGAGGGCAATACGCGGCTGCCGAAGCCAAAAGTGGTGGCGACGCAGATCTCGCTCGAGTCGGACCGGTCTTTCGCCGACTATGACACGGCACTGGCACACGTGACCGGACCGCCGTTGCCGCCCGAGACCACCGTCGTCTGGAACCAGGTGATGCTGGACGTCCTGTTCGACTACCCGATCCAATCGGATCGTTCGGACTTTTCGATTCATCCGGGGCTGGCGA
Organism: Bryobacteraceae bacterium; assembly: GCA_035484655.1. Taxonomy (GTDB): domain Bacteria; phylum Acidobacteriota; class Terriglobia; order Bryobacterales; family Bryobacteraceae; genus Palsa-89. Next base: position 4,413 of record DATHOT010000288.1, read on the forward strand.
GGCTGGGCTTACGCGTGATGACGGTTCTTCGGTTTCTGCCGCCCACGGGCGTGGTACGGGCGTTTGAGTACGACGGCGATCCGGGCTTGGTGCGGCTCGATCCCCGCTGGTATCAGGCGGCGCTGCGTTTCGTCAACCTGGGATTCTTCCATATTCTGGATGGGACTGACCACTTGCTGTTCCTGTTTTGCCTGGTGATCCCATTCCGGCGCTTCGGGGCACTGATTCCGATTGTGACGTCGTTTACCGTCGCACATTCGATCACGCTGATCGCCTCGGCCTATAACTTCGCGCCGGATGCGTTGTGGTTTCCACCGCTGATCGAGACGCTGATCGCCATGTCGATCGTGTACATGGCGCTGGAGAATATCGCCGGAACCAGCAACGTCCACCGCCGCTGGATGATCACCTTCGCCTTCGGACTGGTGCACGGATTCGGCTTCTCGTTCATCCTGCGGCAGACGATGCAATTCGCGGGATCGCACATGCTGACGTCGCTGCTGTCGTTCAATGTCGGG
>DATHOT010000289.1:0-7766 GCA_035484655.1 Bryobacteraceae bacterium
TTCACCAAACATCCCGACGATCTTGCCATCCAGTGTGAGTTTGTAGATACGGCCCGGCTCCGAGTCCGAGGTGTATAGATATTGCGTCGGACCCTGGGTGATGCAGATAGTCCACGGCTGCGTCTCATCCGGAGGATTCGCTGCCAGGTTGCCGAGCACGGGATGCCGGGTCTTGTCGTAAGGGACGTTGAGGAAGATGAATCGCTGAAAATTGCCATCGCGGTCAAACAGCTGGATGCGCCGGTTCCCACGGTCCGCGACGTAGACGTTGTTCTGCCGATCGATTCCGATATTGTGGGGCGTATTGAACTGGCTCGGATTCTGGTCCGCATGCTGGCCGCTGACGCCTCGCGTTCCCCACGATTTGATCCAGTTGCCATGTTTGTCGAATTTTGCCACTCGCGAATTGATGTAGCCGTCGCTGATGTAGATGTTGTCGTCGCTATCGAAGGCTACGTCGGTGGGGGCCCGAAACATTCCGTCCACATGCTCCTGCGCCGGACGCGTTTCGCCTCCCCACCCGAGGCCGTTGCCCCGATAGTAGTTAGGCTCATCTGGACCTTCGGGCCTCCGGCCGAGGTTCAGGGTCACGTATCCGGCGGGATTGAAACGCATCACCGAATGCGTGCCTTTGTCCACGATCCACAGATTGTCGTATTTGTCATAGCGCGCGCTGTGCGCGTATCCCAAGCCGTAAACTCCGTGCCCTACCTCGCGAAGGAACTTGCCGGTCTCGTCAAATTCCAGCAGTTGCGTGGACGCGTTGCCGTATAGCGGACCCGTCGTGCCGCTCCCCGGATGATTGACCACCAGGACGTGGCCCTTGGAGTTGACGGCGACCGAGAGTACCTCGCCCAAATTCATCTGAGCCGAATACTTCAGCGGATCCGGCACGGACTCGAATGGAATCTTGGGAGCGGTCTGCTGCGCGAATAGGGGAGCGGAAAGCAGCGCGAGCGTTACAATGCGCATCGTGTTTCCTTTCTTCGTTTAATCCTACTACCGGCTGTCGGTGGATGGAGGCACGAGACCCTTCAAGCGCAGGTACATCGCCAGGTAGCCATATTCTTCATTGTCGTGAAGGGTCGCGTAAAGCAGCGTGCCGAGTTTGGAGCGCTCACCACCAGCCTTTACCATTTGAGCCGCGGTGCTATCGGTCATCAAGGCGAACGCGCTGTCGCATTCGTCGAACGATGTCTTCAGGGCGGCGACCAGATCCGCTTTGGTAGTTTTGGAGGCGGCATTAATCTTTCGAGGTTCTTCCTTGACCGCGGAACAGAAGCCCATTTGGGCGTCGATGATGTGTGCCAGGAGTTGAGCGAAGGTCCGGACCTGAGGAGTCGGTCTGAAGTCGTAGTCCTCGGCGGGCATCCGATCGGCAGCTTTCAAAAGATCGCCTTTTCTGATGGTGTAAAACTGCTTCATCTCGCCGATAATAGGCAGAGAACTTTGCGCAACGGCACAGGTGCCAGCGAACAGGTAAACGATCATCCATAGGTAGCGGTGCAAATTGACCTCCTTCGACCGGTCCGCGTTTCACGATACAGCATCGGTGCGGGGGCGTCAAGACTGAATTGATCGTTCTGTTATTATCAGAGCGCGTGCAAATCCTGATCAATCTTGGAACAACTGCCGTGTTCCTGATGGCCGCTACGCTGGCATATGGCCAGACCGGGCCAGGCGAGAAACCGCCGCTCGCCGATAAAGTTTTCAAGAACGTCCAGGTGCTCAAAGGAATTCCCGTGGACCAATTCATGGGTACGATGGGCTTCTTCTCCGCTTCACTCGGAATGACGTGCACCGATTGCCATGTCGCCGAGAGTGGCGGCAACTGGGAAAAGTATGCGGACGACACGGAACTGAAGCAGACCACGCGCAAGATGCTGGTAATGGTATCGGCGCTGAACCGGACTTATTTCGGCGGACGGCGTGAGGTGACTTGCTATTCGTGCCATCGCGGCGGCGACCGCCCCAAGGTTACGCCCAGTCTGACTGAGTTATACAGCGCTCCGCCTCCGCCGGAGCCGGCCGATTCTATCGATCAGGCTGCGCAGGCGCGTCCCGCCGATCCAATACTCGACAAATACATTCAGGCGCTTGGTGGCGCGCAGCAGTTGGCGAAGCTCACCAGCTTTGCCGCCAAGGGCACCTACGTTGGATTTGGGGAAACGGATAAAACGCCTATGGAAATTTTCGCCAAGGCTCCCGCGCAGCGTACGATGATCGTGCATACGTCTATTGGGGACAGCATTACAAGGTATGACGGGCATATAGGATGGATATCGGCGCCGGCGGCCAACACGCCCGTTCCCACACTGGAGTTGACGGGCGGAGAACTGGAGGGAGCCATGCTGGATGCTGTCTTGTCTTTTCCAGCGGGCCTCAAGCAGGCACTGCGGCAATGGCGCGCCGGCGCTCCAGCCACAATCGATGATCACGAGGTTCAAGTGGTCCAGGGCACCAGCGACGGGCGCTATCCGGTGGACCTGTACTTTGATCCCAAGTCGGGCCTGCTGCTGCGAGTGGTGCGCTATAGCGATTCACCGGTGGGCCTGAATCCCACGCAGATTGACTATGCCGATTATCGCGAGGTGGCCGGCGTGAAGATGCCCTTTCGCTGGACGGTGACCTGGTTGAGCGGCCGGTCAACCATTGAGCTGACCAGCGTACAACCGAACGTGCCAATTGATGCAGCGCAGTTCGCTCAGCCAAAAAGCGCCGCTCGTTGAAAGCGGTTTGATCGGCGCGCGGCTCGACCGTCTGCCGGCCACGCGCATTATCTGGACCTATGTTCTGTTGCTCTCGCTGGGCGGTTTCTTCGAATACTACGACCTGTTTTTCACCGGCTACATCGCGCCCGGCCTGGTTCGAAGCCATATCCTGAGCGCGACCACACCCGGCTTGTTCGGCGCGACGGGAATCGCGAGCTTCGCGGCGTCCATGTTCCTGGGGCTTTTCATCGGTACGGCTTTATTCAGCGTCGTGGCCGATTTACTGGGACGGCGAACTATCTTCACCTGGTCGCTGCTTTGGTACACCGCCGCTACAGTTGTAATGGCGTTTCAGAAGGATGTTTTCGGTCTCAATCTTTGGCGCTTCATCGCCGGGATTGGCGTAGGCGTGGAACTGGTGACCATCGATAGTTATCTGTCGGAGCTTGTTCCACGCCAGTCGCGCGGCCGCGCGTTTGCTTTTAACTCGACCATCCAGTTTGCCGCCGTGCCAGTGGTCGCCCTCTTGGCCTGGCTGCTGGTCCCGATCTCTCCGCTCGGTCTGGACGGATGGCGCTGGGTGGTGCTGATCGGCGCGGCCAGCGCGATCTTCGTCTGGTGGATACGTCGGCGCGTCCCCGAAAGCCCACGCTGGCTGGCGCAGCACGGCCGAATCGAAGAAGCGGAGCGATTGATGGCGGCGCTCGAGAGGCGCGTTTCTGCGGAAGCCGGTTGTCCCTTGCCGCCACCGGCCAGCGCCGAGATCCAGCCCTCGCGCGGCAGCTTCATCGAGATCTGGCGGCCACCCTATCTGCGGCGCACTGCGATGCTGGTCATCTTCAATCTTTTTCAAACGGTCGGGTTTTATGGTTTTGCCAACTGGGTGCCGACCTTGCTGATCGAGCGCGGCATCGCGGTAACAAGCAGCTTGCAATACACCTTCATCATCGCGATGGCGGCGCCGTTCGGTCCGCTGCTGGCAGTCGCGCTGGCCGACAAGCTGGAACGCAAATGGCAGATCGTTTTGGCGGCTTTCGGCATCGCGGTGTCGGGATTAATTTTTGCTCGAATGACTTTCGCGGCTTTGTTGATTTTGTTCGGTGTACTGCTGACCTTATCGACCAACATCATGTCGTACTCTCTGCACGCCTACCAAGCCGAGCTTTACCCGACTCGAATCCGCGCCCGCGCCATCGGCTTCGTCTATTCGTGGAGCCGACTATCGGTGGTATTTACCTCGTTCGCCATCGGGTTCTTCCTGGCGCGCTTCGGCGTCTCGGGTGTGTTCGCTCTGATAGCGGGCAGCATGGCCGTGGTGATGCTAGCGATCGGACTGTTCGGCCCGCGAACCAACAATCTTCCGCTGGAGATGATTTCGAAATAATTATTTCTACGGAAGCGCGAATGCAATCAGCGCCGCATCCGCGCCTTGTCCCACGGCTATAACGACCAATTGTCGACCCGTTCGCGTTCGATACGTCATGGGCGTGGCATAAGAACGCGCGGGCAGAGTCCCTTTCCATAAGTCTTTTCCGTTGCTCTTATCGATGGCGTGCAGCGACCTGTCCTCTCCGCCCACGAAGAACAACCCGCCCTTGGTCACGATTCCGCCCTGCGGACCTGCGATCCCCAGCTCGTCGGGCAGTTTCACATTTTTCAGTGCCGGATTGTTGCGGAGCTCAGGCCAATCGCCGAATGGGCGGTGCCACGCGATTGTGCCATGATTCAGATCGATGGCCGTCACATGACCGTAGGGTGGCTTGGTCAAAGGCAAGCCGCCGTGGAAAGTCGCTTGCGCGCCCAGATCTCCGCTCCACTCCGCGTCGATTTCCGAGGCGCGTGGATTCGCAGGCGACCGGTCCGTCTTCTTCACCCGAACCACCGCCGGCTCATTGGTGGTCTTGATGTACAGCATCCCGGTGTCTGGATCGAACGCGCCGCCGCCCCAGTTCGCGCCCCCGATGATACCGGGCCGCATCAGCGTGCCTTTCAACGATGGCGGAGTGAATAATGGACCCAGCCGGTACTTTTGCATTTCGGTTTGCGCTTCGGCTTTCAACTCCGGCGTCAGGTCGAAAGCATCGTCGAGTGTGACGCCCTGCGGAGTGTAAGCGGGAGGCCTGGTTGGAAACGGCTGCGTCGGCGAAGCGTGCTCGCCGGCGATATCGCTCCCTGGCACCGGGCGTTCTTCGATCGGCCAGACTGGTTTGCCCGTTACGCGATCGAATACGAACGCGAAGCCTTCTTTGGTGAGCTGAACCACTGCATCGATCTTTTTGCCATCGACGGTAATGGTCGCCATGACGGGCGGGCTCGCCAGATCGTAATCCCACAAACCGTGGTGCACGATCTGAAAATGCCATTTGCGCTGCCCGGTGTTCGCATCCAGGCAAACCAGCGTTTCACCGAACAGGCCATTGCCGGGGCGATTTCCTCCGTAGAAATCGTTGCTGGGCGTGCTGACGGGAAGATAAACAAGACCGCGCCGCTCATCGAGAGTGAAGGGTGTCCAGACGTTGGTGTGTCCGGTGAACTTCCACGCCTCGTTGCCCCAGGTGTCGTTGCCAAACTCGCCCGCCTGCGGAATGGTGTGGAAGGCCCACACCCGTTTGCCGGTACGCGCGTCGAAGGCTCGAACGTCGCCCGGCGGATCGTTCTTGTACATCAGCCGATCGCCCACGCCGTTGCCGACGATGACCACATCTTTGTAAACCACCACAGGCGACGTCTCGGTGTAATGCATTTTGTTGATCTGCCATACGAGACCTTGGCTCAGATCCACCACTCCGTTATCGCCGAATGAATTTACCGGCTTCCCGCTCTTCGCATCCAGAGAAATCAGGCGATAGCGGGTATTGAGAAAGATCCGCATTTTTCCGCTGTCGCGCGCGTCGCGCCATGCTGCGACACCCCGATGTATATAACCGCTGCCGTTCGGCGGCTGGCCATCGACGTACGATTTCGGATCGTACGACCATAGCTCGGCACCGGTGTCCGGATCAAGCGCGACTATTTTGTTGTATGGGGTGGTCGCATACAGCACGTGATCGATCATCAGCGGTGTGTTTTCGAAGATGCCGGGGCGCGTGCCGTATTCGGCGAGCGCCGTTTCGCCGGTCTTCCACACCCACGCCTGATGCAATCCGGCAACGTTTCCGGTGTTGATATCGGCAAGCGTCGAGTAATGCGCGCCGCCAGGGTCACCGCCCCAGAACGCCCAGTCGACGGGCGCGCGATCGGCACTGGTGCAAATGAAGAAGGCGATTGCGGCGAGGCCAATGAGAATCGATCTTTTGCCTATCATCGCGTCCCCGTGGCAGCGTGATTGGCCGAGCTCTTTGAACCACGCGCCAGATTCTCGTACACTTTGCCGCCCTTCATCACAAACACCGCTCGACCGGCGGCCGTCACGTCCTGCAGCGGATTGCCGTCGAAGGCGACAATGTCGGCCTGCATGCCCGGTGCGATGGAACCGATCTGATTGCCCAGATTCAATGATTCTGCGGAGAGCGATGTTGCCGAAATGAGCGCCGCCATCGGGTCCTGGCCGCCATCACGGACGCGGACGATGAACTCGCGATAGTTCTGGCCGTGAGCGCCGGCGTTCGCGTCGGTACCATAGATAATTTTCAGGTTTTTGTGGGTTAGCGACTTCTTGAAGGTGTCTCGAACAATAGCGACTCCCTTCTCCATGAATGCAAACCCTTCCTCGTTGTAGTTTCCGATACCGAAATACTTGGGTTTGGTTTCCAGATAATTCTGAAGCACCAGCCCGATGTTGGGATCGTAGTACGTGCCGTGTTGCGCCATCAGGTCGAAGACCTCGTCGGTGACATAGGCGCCGTGCTCGATGGAAGTGCAGCCGGCGAGCGTTGCCGCCCTGGCCGATTCCGGCGAATGGGCGTGAACGATGGTACGCAGTCCGAGCGCTTTCGCCTCGCCGCACGCCGCCTGAAGCTGCGCATCGCTCAAGGTCTGCGCGCCGCCTTCACGAATGCTCTTCGAGGCGAAGATCTTGATGAAGTCGGCGCCTTGTTGTTTGCGCTCGCGCACCAGCTCGCGAAGTTTCGCGGCGTCACCACTGGTTTCCGTCAGGGCCTCGAGCGACGTGAGAATGCGCGGGCCGGGAAAAACGCCGCGCGCAATCGCATCGCGCAGGTCTTTGTCTTCCATCGCACCGGGACTCTGAATGGTCGTAAAGCCCGCATCGAGCGTGAGCACCGCGTTCTCAACCACGTGCCAGGAAGCTTCGGAGGCGGGTTCGTCGCGGCCGGCCAAACGATCGTGGTTATCGAAGTGATTGACGATGTGCCCATGCGTGTCGATCCAGCCGGGGGAAACCGTAAGCGCCGTCAGATCGTAGGTGACCGCGCTGGAAGGCGCAGCGCCTCCCACTCGCGAAATCTTGGATCCTTCCACCACAACGATCGTGTTGTGCAGAGTCTTGCCCTTGCCGTCGAAGAGCGTCGACGTCTTGAGCACGATAGGCCGGTCTTGCGCCGAGAGGACCGCCGCGGCCGCAGCGAGCAGAAGCAGTTTTTTCATGGGAGTCTTCCCCTCTACTTTATACTCCGGCTTCGCCCGGGGCTACAATTATGGAAACGAGTGACCCGCGGGCTTCAGTTCAGGACCAACGCCTCGGCGCGCGTTGTTTTCGTTCTGACCGCGCTGCTGTTACTGGCCATCGGCGCGCTGGCACAGCGATTCAGGGTTCAGGAGGAAGAGGATGAAGGTCCTCGGCCGACTTTTCCTACCCAAGCCGAGTTCCATTTCATCCGCCTGGAGTATACCGATCTGCCACAATATCACCGGCGTTGGAGCTACGCATCCCGCAATGGGAGCGGAGAAGGCTGGTGGCTGGTGGATTGGCCCGATGCCGACGATCACTTTACGGCCGGCATTCAACGCCTGACAAGGATCGAGGCTGGAGATCCACGCCATCTGCGTCTCACCGATGATCGGCTGTTTGATTATCCCTGGATTTATGCGACCCAGACCGGCTGGTGGGGATTGTCGAACGCAGAGGTCGCGCGGCTGCGGGAATACCTGCTGCGA
>DATHOT010000290.1:0-18968 GCA_035484655.1 Bryobacteraceae bacterium
GCCCTTCTTCAAATCCGTCTTTTTCCATCCCCGGCTCTCCAGGCCGCCGGGGCTGCCCATTTCGAACTTCCAGCTCCCTGCCTTACCCTCTGCATCCTTTCCGTCGACGTACAGCAGCGCATGCGGATTGGTCCATTCGAACTTGGTCACGACGCCGGAGATGGTGATCAGCTTGTTCTCGTCGTACTCGGCGGCAAACGAATGATGCGCCGAAGCGCGAATAGCCGTAAGGAACAGAGCGGCAGCCGCCGCGGAACGCAAGATCCTACTCATCCGGAGCATTCCTCCCTCTTGGCGAAGCGAGTGATGGCGCAACCTTCGTCACGACTGAAACTGTATCAAATCCGGGTGCTTTGTGAAACGAGACGAAACGACATGATTATGTTTTTCCGAGATCAAGGCAGAGTGGCATGTTAATGTTGATACGCATGTGGATTCTTCTGGCGTTCGTCGTCGCCTGCGGAAATGCACACTCGCAGCAGCCTCAGATGCCGTTGCACGAGGGAGTTTATCGGCCCGGTAAGGGGTGACCTCGCCCAAAATGGTCACCCACAAGGACCCGGAATACTCCGAAGAGGCACGGATCGCAAGACTGACCGGAACATTCACGATTTCCTTTATCGTCGGAGAGGATGGAACAGTGCGCGATGTGGACGCCGCCACATCTCTAGGTTTAGGTCTGCATGAGAAGGCGATTGAGGCGGTAAGGTCATGGCGGTTTAAGCCCGGCGCGAAGGACGGTATGCCGGTCGCGGTAGCTATGGATGCTGAGATGAACTTCCCCCTTATGGTGGAGCGCGGCGAATGGGCTCTATCCCGCGCGCTCTTCGCTCCTGCTGAAGGCACGAGCAGACCGGTTCTGATGGCTGCTCCGTACCCTCCGACCTTTATGGAAAGCGGGGCGAGTGGGGTCCGTCACCATCTCTTTCGACGCTGATGAAAATGGCCTGACGGCTAACCTTCACATCGAAGAATCCTCGAACCCGGCACTGGAGAGCGAAGTGATTGGCATCGTGCGAGGGTGGCGGTTTCAGCCGGGGCTTAAGAACGGAGCGCCGGTGGCGGTTCGATGCACGATGGATTTCGTCAAAGATGACGGAAACGCACATCGCTAAAAGCATATCTGGATCTCAAAAGTCTGTCTCAAAAAAGGCGCGGTATTCCCGCCGACATCGCCATTGATTTCTGCTTCCTCATACCCCCGCCAAATAACTCAGGTCCTCGCAGAACCGATACACATTCTCCTCGCGGCTCACCATGAGCGCGTTTCTCTTCCTGCGATAACGCTGGTACGCTTCTTCGCCCATCGACATCAAAGGCCCAGGCCCGTCGAGCACCGCCCAGCTTGCCAACGTTGTGAAAATTGCGTAGTCGGAGCTGGGACCGCCGAACACCGCCTGCGCAACGAAGAACAACTTCATCCCGGCTTTTTTCATTAGCGGCAGCAGATCGCTTTTTGCGAGCGTCTGGAACTCGCCTCCTTTTCCCAATTGACTTCGCATCCATGTGATCGTGATCATCGCAGGCAGCTCGCGATCGAACGGCAGGCTTGCCTCCGGAATGACCCTCACGATCAACAGCCGCGTGTTTTCGATGTGGGAATCAATCGCAGCGACTGGTCGTGGCCGGTCTGCGGCAATTTCTTCCCCGATCGGGTTGGCGCCCAACTCCGTGTAATTCGAGCAGGCGTCGATCCTGAGATATTCCCGTTCCCCGGTTTCCGATCTCCAGACTGAGAACGCGTGCGGTGCGGCGGTTTTTCTTAGCAGGGCTGCGTACTCCCTGCTGGCAGTCTCGAACTCGTTGACCTGCTTTGGCTTGACGCGATAAAAATCGAGTCTCAGGATATTGGCCTGAGGTGACTGACCTGCGACCGGTGCTACAAGCACGCGAATGTCTGATGCAAGGTCTGCACCCTCCTGGGTGTCTGAAAGTATAAACAATTGTTCCGCCGTGCACCATTCGGGCTTCTGCGCGATAGCTAATTTCAGATTGTGTCAGGGGCGGGGTTCACGCCAGGGTTAAACCCCTTTGTATTGTGCTCAATTTGTGCCCACCCCTGGTTTCGACGGAGTGCTACGACGCGCTACCTCATGAAGTTCATCTCGTTGATTGTATTACTCAGTAGCGTTTCGTGTTAACTGGTTGTGCTCTGTGTAAGTTATTGATTCTTAGTCTTTTCTTGGCTTCGAACCAATAGGCCGGGGGTTCGAGTCCCTCCGGGCGCGCCACTCCTCGAAACCCTCATCAGTGCGCCGCACGAATCTCGTGGAAGGTTTGCCGGCACCAGGCCGCGCTGAATCGTTTATGATTTCCTTGCGATTACCAGGAATTGCTTTCCTATTATTTTCCACGCGATCGGTACCTTCAAATACAGCGAAACGAACATTTGCGGGTATCGCCTGCGATTGACCATGGTGTAGGGCAGAAATCGATCAACGACTCGTTCCACCTGGAAATCCTGGACTTCCAGCGCTTCCTTCAACGACAACTCCGTCAGCGCGATATGGTGATCCGAAAAATCCCAGTACGCACCACCCACGTATCTAATGTTCGGCCCCATAGCGATGATGCGGCCGCCCGGTTTGATGCACCGCTTGGCTTGAAGTAATGTCTCGGCTAACGACTTTCGCGAAGGCAGATGCTCAAAGAAATTGCTGGTGAAGACGACATCCAGTGCTTGCTCGGGTAGACTCCACGGTTCTGAACAATCTTGCTGAAGAAAACAAACCTCGGGCGATAAGAACTGTCCAGCCTTGGGATTCAAATCCATCGCGTACTTCCTGGCACACCGTATATTGTTGATGAACTCACCATATCCGCAGCCCAGGTCCAGCACTGTAAAGCCAGGATCTATATAACGCGAAAAAAATTTGCTGGTCAAGATTTTCCACACCTCTGTTCGATAAGCGATGTGGGCGTCGAAGCGCCGGCTGTAGATCTGGTCTAATTCAGACGGTTCTTGGCGTGGGGCTGCCATCAAGAGCCAGTATATTGTAACAACGCGGTCTGACTCATCCCGTGCTTCTCAGACGCTACGGTCCGTTATCAGGGTGCACGCCCCATTTCCGGACCATCCGGCACACGGCAGCTTTATACGCGCGGAGCTCTATCGGCTTGCGAACGAACTCCCGCGCGCCCAGCGACATCGCGCGGCCTTCGTCGGTTTCGTTCAGAGACGCGGTGAACACCACCACCGGTGTCTTCTTCAGGCAGAACGCCAGCACGGAGCTGCCCGAGAGTTTTGGCAGGTTCAAATCGAGGATGATGAGATCGGGTTCGAAACCCGACTCGCCGAGGATTTGAAGCGCCTGTTCTCCATCCCGAGCGATATGCAGATGAACTAAGATCAGCTCTTCCGCGAGGGCTTGCCCTATAAGCAGCGCATCTCCGGCATTATCTTCAATAAGAAGGACTTCGGAGTGCTTCATGGAAACCAAGGGTAGGCGGCACCTAGTAAAAATACTAGCATGCTTAAGTCAAGCAGGGGGGAAATTAGCAGATGTAACCGTTAGATGACGCCCGGACTTAGCCGTTCAAGCCCCATTTATTGTCGAATTCAGTAAGCCGCACCCGGCAGCGCTCGCAGAGCAGCAGGTGTTCTTCCGCCTCGCTGAGCTGGGGTTCCTCCAACAGTCCTTTGCTGTACTTGGCCAGCCGTTCGTCCGGTATGTGGTCGGTCATGATTCGCGTCGACCCGCGAGCAGAGGACATAGAAAACGCTAACTATGCCCTGGCTCGTAGTATAGCTGTGCCGGTATACTCATTGGCAGGCCGGGTACCTGATCCCACAACTAAGGAGAATCCGTGAAGCTACGTCTCGTTGCCGCTGCCGTTTTCGCTGGTGCTTCGCTCGGTGCGCAGCCCGCCCCCATTCACGTGCTCGTTTCCAACGGAGTAAGGGCGGTGGTCGAGGACCTGCAGCCGCAATGCGAGAAGGCCATCGGGCATCCGCTGTCGATCGAGTACAGCGCCGCTGCCCTGCTCAAACAGAAGGTTGACGCCGGCGAGCAGTTCGATGTCGCGCTACTGACGACGGAAGTGACCGATGAGCTGATCAAGGAGGGGAAGGTCGCGGCCGAGTCTCGCGCCGATCTCGGACGTGTGGGCGTGGGCATTGGTATCCGCGCCCGTGCGCCCAAGCCCGACATCAGTACACCCGACGCGCTGAAACGAACGCTGCTGAACGCGAAATCCATCACCTACGCCAAGGACGGCGCGGCCCGGATTCTCATCGAACAAATATACGACCGGCTCGGCATCGCCAATGAAGTGAAACCCAAAATCGTGCTTCAATCCGTGCCGGGTCGCCCGCAAAGTGCCGTCGCCGACGGCCAGGTGGAAATGGTGATGACGCTGGTGAGCGAGATCCTGCCGGTGAAGGGCGTCGAGCTGGTTGGCCCGGTCCCGAAGGAGTTACAAAACTACGTCAGCTTTCGCGGCGGCGTGAGCACGAATACCAAGAATGCGGACGCGAGCCGCGCGGTAGTGAAATTTTTCACCAGTTCGAAATCCGCGCCGGCCTACAAAGCCAGGGGCCTCGAACCAGCGCGCTAATCCGGAGAGGCGTATTAATATTGTATGGAACGCGCGCAGCCAGAAGGATTAGTTACCCGCCGTTCGGCTCTGATGTTAGCGGCCGCGGCTACGCAGTTACTTGGACAAACGGGAGAAAAAACGATGGGACGACCGGTAGTCCACTTTGAAATCGGATGCAGGGACCGCGCCAAAACGGCCCAGTTCTTCTCGAGCTTATTCGGTTGGCAGATGCAGCCCGCCGGGCCGGCCACGAACATCGACACCGCAAGCACGAATGGGATAGCCGGGCATCTCACTTCGCTCGGTCACGAACCGGAGCACTACACGATTTTCTATGTCGACGTGGACGATGTGCAGGCGTATCTTGATAAGGCCAAGGAGTTAGGCGGAAAGGCACTGGTCGGCCCGATCACCATTCCGGCCGGAACCTTCGCCTGGTTTTCCGACATCGATGGCAACACGATCGGGTTGTTGAAGCGGGCTTAACACCGCCAATGCGAAGGGGCAGCCAGGAAACGCGCGGCGCGGCGCGGTCACGGACGGTTCAAATATTTTTCGTAAAGCCGTTTTTGTTTGTTGTCTAAGTCGACCGTCTTACCTTTGATAAAAAGCTGCTTGACCTGGGTCTTGGCTTCCAGTGGATCGCCATCGGTGACCATCAGGTCGGCCGACTTCCCTTCCTCGATCGAACCGAGCTTGTCCGCGACGCCCCAGATCTGCGCGGGATTTAGGGTGATAGCTTTCAGCGCCTCGTCGTACGGCAACCCGAAAGCAACCGCGGTCGCGGCCTGGTACGGCAAATTGCGGACGAACTCGTTATCGAAACTACCGAATGCGAACTTCACGCCGGCTTTGAAGAACTGGTCGGGCAGCGTGTAAGCGGCATCGTAGGGATCGTCTTCATGCAGCGGCAGGGCGAGCGTCGGACCGAGAATGGCGGGGATATTGCGGGCCTTCAGCTCCGGCCCCATCTTTCCGATCTCTCTTGGATCGGCGATGACGACGTGCACTTTCTGCTGGTCGGCGAACTGCACCGCATCATGGATGGCGCGCTCGCGGTTGGCCATGATCACCAAGGGTTCGGTGCCGTCGAGCACGGGAAGCATGGCTTCGAATTTCAGGTCGGGCTGAAACCCCTTGGCGTTGGCGGCCTTGGCTTTTTGATAACGCCGAGCCTCTTCAAAAAACTCCCGCAGCTCGCGTAGTTCGGCGTCGTAATTCTTCTTGGCTTCGGTATAAGAGAAGCGCTGGGCGATCTCAGGCGGAAGGTCGCCACCGCCTCGGCCACCTAGCGAAAGAATGGTAGGAATGCGCATGGCCATGCCGGCTGATTTCTTCACGTCCATCTCTTCCCACGTCCAGCCGTCCAGATGCACCAGAGCCGCTTGACCGGCGATGATGTTTCCTGCGCCCGCTCCCCGCCTTCCACCGCCTTCCCCGCCGCTCATCGGAAGACTGATTACGGTAGTGATGCCGTTGGCGCGCGTGACCGGGATATGCTCACTCGCAGGATTGATTGCGACTTCGGCCCGGAGCTGCGGATCGAACTTGCCCAATTCGCCGGTATCGACGCTCTCGCGCGTCGAGCCGATTTCCGCGAGACCCAGTTGAGTGGCGGAGTCGATCATGCCGGGGTAAACGTGCAGGCCCTTGCCTTCGATGACGCGAATGCCCTTGGGGGCGGCGAGATTGCGCCCCACGCCGACGATCTTTCCGTCCTTCACCAGTACGGAGCCGTTCTGAATCTCGGCGCCGGCCACCGGATGCACGGTCGCTCCCCGGATCAGGAAGCTGTCGTCATTGGCGGCCAGCAAAGGAAAAGCAATCAAGACGGCGAACGCAATCGATCTCATGCAGCGGGCCTCCTTGCCGCGCCGGGCGCTGGCCTGCGTTGTTGTTCTTTCTCCTTGTCGAGAAGCTTCTTCTTTTCGGCGTCTTGCACGGGCCGTTCGGCTAGATCATGGTCGCGATCGAAGTAGAGCTGGCCATCGATATAAACCTTTTCCACTTTCGAGAAGTTGGAGAGCGGATGCTTGTCGAAGATGGTGAGATCCGCATCTTTGCCGGCTTCGATGGACCCCACCCGGTTGTCGATCAGGAGTTGCTTGGCGGGGTTGATGGTGATGAGAGAAAGCGCTTCCGTTTCGCTAAGACCGCCGTACTTCATGGTCTTGGCTGCTTCATCGTTGAGGTGCCGCATCAGCTCGGCCGAGTCGCTGTTGAGCGACACGATAACGCCTTTGCGCGTCATGATGGCGGCATTGTAGGGAATCGCGTCGTAGGCTTCCAGCTTATACGCCCACCAGTCGCTGAAGGTGGACGCGCCGGCGCCATGCTCGGCGATCTCCTTGGCTACTTTGTAGCCCTCCAGCACGTGCTGTAGTGTGCGGATCTTGAAGCCGAACTCGTCGGCGACGCGCAGCAGCATCAGAATCTCGTCGGCGCGATAACAGTGCGCGTGCACCAGCCTCTTGCCCTCCAGCACTTCTACCAGAGGCTCAAGTTTGAGATCGCGGCGTGGCGCCAAGACCTGCTCGCCGCGCGCGACTTTCTCGCTATAGTCCTTCCAGGATTGCTGATAGGCCTTGGCCTCGGTAAAAGCTTCGCGAATTACGTCCTCAACGCCCATGCGCGTAGCTGGATACCGCGCTGGAATATTCGCCGCGCCAATGCGCTGGCCGGTGGGATTGCCGGCCCGCTTGGGATTTTCACCGAGCGCGAACTTGATGCCCGGCATGGCCCCTTCGAAGATCATGTCGTGCGCATCCTTGCCCCAACGCATTTTCAGCACAGTGCACTTGCCGCCGATGGCGTTGGCGCTGCCGTGCAGGACATTGGCGGTAGTGACGCCGCCGGCCAGCGCCCGATAAATGGCGATATCTTCGGGATTCAGAACGTCCTCGATGCTCACCATCGCCGATACCGAGACGCTGCCTTCGTTAATACTGTCGGCGGCGATGTGCGAGTGGCAATCGATGATGCCGGGCATCACGAACTTGCCGGAGGCATCGACGATCTGGGCGTCCGCCGGAACGCTCACCTTCTCGCCTACTTCGGCGATCTTCCCATCGCGAATTAGAATCGATCCAGTGTTGAGCGTGCCTTTGGTGACGGTGAGGACGGTGGCGTTTTGGATGACAATCGGCGGCGCGGCCAGCATGGATGCGGCAAACGCGCCAGCAAGAAGTATGGACTTCATTGGTTACCTCCGCGCGGGACGTCTGTTGTGGGACCGGCCGGGCCACCCGGCGGGGGCGGCTCCTCCACCGGCTCGAACTTGACGCCATCCACAAAAATGTATTTCACTTCCGTCCGGTCCTGAAAGAGGTCGCCTTTTGTAACCACCAGATTTGCGATCTTGCCCTTTTCGATGCTGCCGAGGCGATCCGATACACCGTAGATCTCCGCGACCGAGAGAGTCATGGCGCGCAAAGCGTCATCAGCGGAGAGTCCGGCGTCGAGAGCGCGCTTGACGGCGCGAATCAGGTCGGCGCGGCGATCGATGCCCCCGGAATAGAGAGCGAACTTGACTCCGTTCTTTGCCAGCATGGCAGGCGTCGAAGGGGCCCGCTCACGAAGCTCGAGCACATTCAGCGTGTCGATCTCGTCGGGATCGCTGTCTCTGGCTTTCTCAGGCCAGCGGAGGCTGACCAGCGCCGAAACGTTGGCCTTTTTCAACAGGTCGGCCGATCGATAACCCTCCGGAAGGCCGTACAGCAAGGCTTTCAGATGCATTTCGCCGGCGAAGCGCAATAAACGGTCCACATCGATGCGGCGGGTCGCGGGAAGCAAAACGCGCGGCGAATCCAACACGCCTTCGAGCGCGCGGTCATATTCGGGCCGCTGCGTTCCACGCGCGTGGGCATTGTAGAATTGCTTCGCAAGCCGGTAGTGCTCGGCATCGAGATAAACCTGGCGGACGTAGGCGATCACGCCCATGAGGGAATTCGGAAAGCCGCCGCCGAATCCGGGCGATGTTACGAAGGTAACGTACTGACCGGCATCGTCGGCCACCACCATATCGCCGGGCTTTTCACCAGCTAGATTCACAATCGCTCCCTGACCGGCGAAGATTCCGCGCGGGGGGAAAGTGATGGCGGTAGTGAAGCCCGCCGCGCGAGCCGATTCGATGCGCCGGTCGGTGGGTCGCACCAGGTCGGCGGCCCGAACCCAACTGGTGGTGTAGGGCCGGTCCTCAGGTCCGCGGGCGGGAGGGTTCGCGGGCGTTTGGGTCGCCGGAGCGGGCTGCGGTTGCTGCGCCGGAACACCGCCGCGTCCGCCGCCTGTGGTCACTGCCGGGGCGGCATCCGGAATTCCGAATGTGCTCAGCGCGTCGATGAGACCGGGATAAACAGTAAGGCCGTCGCCTTCTATTACCCAGGCGTCCGCCGGAACAGCGACATCCGCGCCCACCGCTTCAATCAATCCGTTGCGCAGGATGACGTTCCCGCGCGGAATGGCCGGGCCGCTTACCGGAATCACTCGCGCATTGTGAATCGCGATAGTGGTGGGAGCATCGGAGAACAACACGCCCGCCCCCAGCAGCAGTATCGAAAGTAGCTTCATATGCAATGGCTTATTATAGAATTTCCGTTCGAATCGTGGAATGAAATGGCGTCAAGAAAAAGAATAGGTTACAAGGATGCGGGCGTAAATATCGACGAGGCTGATCGCGCCGTTGGTTTGATCCGGCAGCACGCGCGGGGCACTTTCACGCGCGACGTGCTCACCGATATCGGCAGCTTTGGCGCCGGATATCTGCTGGCGGGCTGGAAGAATCCGGTGCTGATCAGCTCCGCCGACGGGGTCGGCACCAAGCTGAAGATCGCGTTCCAGACCGGACACCATAATACCGTAGGCGAAGATTTGGTGAATCATTGCGTGAACGACATTGCCGTGCAGGGGGCAGTCCCGTTATTTTTTCTGGACTACTTCGCGATGGGCAAGCTGGATGCCGAGGTGGCCGGCCAAGTGATTGAAGGCGTCGCACGCGGCTGCCGGAATAACAGCTGCGCGCTCATTGGCGGTGAGACCGCCGAAATGCCGGGTCTTTACCAGCCTGGCGAGTACGACCTAGCCGGATTCATCGTCGGCGCAGTCGAGCGGAACGAGATGATAACCGGCAAAACAATCCGCGCGGGTGACATTCTGCTAGGCCTGGCTTCGAACGGTTTGCACACCAACGGCTATTCGCTCGCTCGTAAGCTGCTATTCGAAGTGGCCGGCTATCGGATGGATCCATCGCTCGCCGAAGAGCTGCTGAAGGTGCATCGCAGCTATCTGAAGCCGATTCGCGCGTTGATCGACGCCAAAATGTTGAAGGGCGCGGCGCATATTACCGGCGGCGGGATCACTGACAATCTGCCTCGGATTCTTCCCGGGGGATTGGCTGCCCGGGTGGATGTTTCGGCCTGGACTATTCCGGAGATCTTCGAGCGGCTGCGCGAGATCGGCAATATCGATCCGGCGGATTACCGTCGCACATTCAACCTGGGGATCGGAATGATCCTGGTGGTGGCCAAACGAAGTGTCGCCAAGGCGCGCGCAACTCTGGCGTTGTTAGGCGAGCCATGTTCGGAAATCGGCGAAGTGGCGGAATCGCGCGGAGAGCGGGTGGTTTACGTAGGGAATGCCGGGGCGCGCCATTGAAGCGGCTGGGCATTCTGCTTTCCGGACGCGGGTCGAATTTCGAAGCCATTGCCGAGAACGTCGCGGCGGGTCGATTACAGGCTGAGATTGCGGCGGTGATCTCGAACCGTGAAGGGGCCCGCGGTCTCGACGTCGCACGCCAGCGAGGTTTGCCGGCACTGTACATCCCATCCAAGGGTATTTCGCGCGAGGAGTACGACCGGCGGGTTGTTGATGAGCTCCTGGCGCGGAACGTTGAACTGATTTGCCTGGCGGGGTTCATGCGCCTGCTCAGTGTCGAATTCTGCCAGGCTTTCCCCTTGCGGATTCTGAACATTCATCCCTCGCTGCTGCCGGCCTTTCCCGGACTCGACGCCCAGAAGCAGGCGCTCGAGCACGGCGTCAAGATCAGTGGCTGCACGGTCCATTTCGTGGATGAGCAACTCGATGCCGGCCCTATCATTCTGCAGGCCGCCGTGCCGCTGCTCGACGATGACACCGAGGCGAGTCTAGCGGCGCGCATTCTTAAGGAAGAACACCGCATCTATAGCGAAGCGATCCGGATCATTCTTTCGGAACACTGGCGCATCGAAGGTCGCCGCGTGATAGCGTATTAGCGGCTACGACCGAAATGTAATCGATATTACTCTCCGGCCCAGTACCCGATGGTACCCGATTGACCAAAGGCTGGGATATTTGATAGGTACTTGGGCCCCGGGTTAGGTGTATACTTCCATCTGTACTAGGGTGCGTAGTCGAGGTGTCCTAGGTAATGACAAAACAAATTCGGAGGGGGTAATGCCCCGGAAGGAGCGTCAAATGTTTAAATTCAATTGCCCGATCAGGGTATTCCCAGTCACCGTGAAACCAAGTAAAATCCTGAAGGCACTTGGGCTGACGATAGCTTGCTTGGCGATCATGAGTTTGCCCGCATTTTCCGGAGCGATCCTGGATCCCGCGGGCTTCAACGCGAATACGCTGGCGGGGAACGATGACGGTTCGACGGCCGCTGTATCGCTGGGGTTTTCGGTCAATTTCTTCGGAGCGAATTCTTCAACCGTCTTCGTCAACAACAATGGTAACGTAACGTTCACCAGCGCTTTAAGCCAGTTCACTCCTAACGGATTGGCCACAGGAGTGGGCCAACCAATCATCGCCCCATATTTCGCCGATGTCGACACGCGCGTCGGTAATGTTGTAACTTACGGCACCGGCACCGTGAACGGCTTCGCTGCGTTCGGTGTCGAATGGCCGAATGTGGGATATTTCTTTGAACACACGAATAAGGTGGCCGATTTCGAGTTGATCCTGATCGATCGCGCAGACACTGGCGCCGGAAACTTCGACATCGAGTTCAACTACAACACGGTCCAGTGGGAAACGGGGGATGCGAGCGGAGGCACTAACGGTTTGGGTGGCACTTCCTCGGCGGTCGGATATTCGAACGGCGTATCCGGGTCGGGTAACGTCTTTTTCCAACTGCCGGGCTCGCTCGTCAACGGGGCGCTCATCGACGGCGGGGTGGATGCGCTAGTCTCACATGACCTGAACAGCAGTGTCTTGGGACGTTATGACTTCCAAGTTCGAAATGGCACGGTAGTAACGGGCACGCCCGAACCAGGAACGTTCATCCTTTTGGGGCTGGGGCTGGGAGCAGTAGCGCTCGGCAGGCTTCGTCGCAAAGCAGTCTAAGAAGCGCCGACATAAAACTTAACCTTACGAGTGGGGACGGAATAGCTGTCCCCACCACCTAACCTCGCTTAGTGCGTTCCTGGAGACGACTATTCGCGGCATGCTGTAATAGTTATTTCAAGGAACTTATTGCCCTCTCCCAATTTCCCGGCGCGCATCTGGCGTGCACTGGCGCCGACCTTTCGCTACTGGATGGACACCGAGGTTCATGTCTACGCCTTTTCCATCTCGGCGGGTATCCTGCTATCGTTCTTTCCCTTCCTGATCGTGATGCCGTCGCTGTGCCGCTACGTCTTTAAGTGGCGGGCGGGAGTAAACGCCGTCTATTTTGCCATGGACGATTATTTCCCGGATGTCTTTGGCCAGTTCCTCCGGCGCAACTTCGAGGCAACCATCGAATCGCATGGCCAGGTGCAACTATTCTCGCTGTTGCTGTTGTTCTTCACCGCGACCGGAATTTTTGAGCCGCTCGAGGTCGCTCTGAACCGGGCTTGGAAGTGTCCCGGTAACCGCAGCTATCTCAAGAATCAATTAGTGGGCTTGGGGTTGATCTTTGCTTGCGGCGGCCTGATGCTCATCTCGACCATATTCACCGCGCTGAACAATCGATTCTTTAGAGAGGCTGCGGGGACTGGCGCCGCTTCGCTAGCCGGCGTTCTCGGACTAATCGCGTTCAAAGTCGCCGCCATTCCGATTCTGATGCTTCTGCTGTTTCTGGTCTACTGGCTGCTGCCGAACTGCAAGATCAAGCCGTCTCAGATCGTGCCCGCCGCGATCGTTGTCGGCTTTCTGCTGGAGATCCTCAAATACGTCAACCTTCTTACGTGGCCCTATCTGAGAGCTAAATTGAGCGTGGAATACGGGCCGTTCTATTACACTGTCACCATCATTCTATGGGGATTTCTGGCATCTATGGTAGTGCTGGCCGGGGCGGAATGGACTGCTCGGCGATCCGCGGGAGAGGACGCAGTGGTATCTCGCTGACAGTCGGTAGGTCTAGTGGCTGTCACTTGGGATTTCAACCTAGGGAAATAGGGACCAACGTCCTATTGCAGTAGGGGGCGTCTCACGGCAAAATCAATTTTCAACACATGGCAACCGCACCGATCCTGGAAATGGAAATCCAGGCTGAAAACGAGAACCTAACACCGCCTTTACCAGAAAACTTAGAGGATACTGGACTAGCGCGTTCCGTGGTCGAGCAGCTGGTGATGAAGCTGCTGTACGCCCGCGGAGACATGCTGGGCCGTGATTTATCCGAGGCGCTGGGTCTGAAATTCAGCCTGATTGAAGAGCTGATTGAGTTTTTGAAACGCCAGCATTTCATACAAGTAAAAACATCTCTTGGAATGGGCGCCAGCACTTCTTTGTTCGCGCTGACTGAGACCGGACGCACGTACGCGCGGGAGTGCATGGAATCGAACCAATATAGCGGGCCGGCACCGGTTCCGCTCTATCAATACACCTACATCGTCCGCAGACAGCGGCGCGCCGACGGCTGGCTTACCCAGGAGGCGCTGGCATCGGCTTACCGCAAGATGGTGGTGACGCCGCGCATCTTGGCTCAAATTGGACCGGCGGTGAGCTCGGGGAATTCGTTCCTGATCTACGGCCAACCCGGCAACGGTAAAACATTCCTGGCCGAGGCGCTGGGAAATGTGGACGACTCTTGCATTTATATCCCGCATGCCATCGAATCGCAGGGCTCCATCATTCAGGTGTTCGATCCGGTTTATCATCAGCCGGTGCAAGACGAAGAGCAGCAATCTGTCTTGGCGACCCATCATCAGTATGATCGCCGCTGGATCAAGTGCCGCCGTCCCTTCATCGTCACCGGCGGTGAATTGACGCTGCCGATGCTGGATCTGAACTACAATGCGACCTCGAAGGTCTACGATGCGCCCTACCAGTTGAAGGCCAACAACGGCATTTATCTGATTGACGACTTCGGGCGCCAGCTGTGCAGTCCCGCCGAGGTGCTCAATCGCTGGATCGTTCCCATGGAACGGCGCGTGGACTACTTGAAATTTTTCAGCGGCGGGAAAGTGACGGTTCCGTTTGAGGCATTCCTTATCTTTTCCACCAACCTCAAACCCGACCAACTGGGAGACGAAGCCTTCCTGCGCCGGATTCAGTACAAAATGCTCATGCGGAGTCCGGACCAGGGTGAATTCACCAGCATCTTCCGAGGGTTCTGCGCCTCTAAAGAACTGCCTTATGAAGACAGCAGTATCAGCCGCTTCATAGAAAAACATTACCGCTGCACCGGCAAGCCCTTTCGGCGCTGCCAGCCGCGCGACGTGCTGTCACATGCCATAGACCTGATCCAGTTCGAGAAATTGCCCTACCGGCTGACCGACGATTTGCTCGACCGCGCGTTCGAAAGTTGTTTCCTGGAGGAGAGCGGCGAGTAGCGCTTACTTCTCCTGCAGCGTCCTGATGTACTCGGTCAGATTGTTGATCCGGACATCAATTTCAAGCCGGCTTCCGCTGCCGACGTAGCGAAACGCGACACCCCAAACCGGCATATTTTTGGGACCATGCCCGTCCACACGGGCCTCGCCACGAATCATCTCGCTGACCAGGAGAGCTGGGAATTTACCGTTGTTTCGCTTGGCGAGGGTGGTCAGGTCCGGCGCGGAGAGACCTTTCGCCTCCCATCCGTGGCAGGAAGAGCAATAGACGCTATACATTTCTTCGCCCGACGCGGCCGAGGTCATCGGAAGCGTTGAATGCAAAGCTCACCCAAGCGCTCGACGACCGGTTTGCGCGAAAAGCCGCACGCTTCGGGCGACGCTATAGCGCTAATTGAGCCAGTTCCAAACCGGCTTTGCTAGACTTTAGGTCTCAAGGAGAAGTCATGGCGGAGAACTCGGATCCAACACGTCGCGACGTCATGAAGGCAGCCGGTGTCGTGACCGCGGTGGCAGCTGTTGGCGATCTGGAAGGCGCGCCGGCCATCCTCAAAGTTCACGCCGCCTCCGAGCAGATGAAGTACGGCATGATCGGCACCGGTGGACGCGGCTCATATTTACTCAAGCATCTCACCAAGGTCGACAACGGACATTGCTCCGCTGTCTGCGATCTCAACGACGATCAGCTCAACAAGGCTTCCGAAACTGCCGGGACCAATCCCACGAAATATAAAGACTACCGCGAATTGCTCTCCGACAAGAATGTCGAAGCGGTGCTGATCGCGGTGCCGCTCTTCGAGCATTTCGAGGTTACCAAAGACGCGCTGCAGGCCGGCAAGCACGTCTTCTGCGAAAAAAGCCTGGTGTTCAAGCCGGAGGAATTGCACGCACTGCGCGCGTTGGTCCCGCAGTATCCCAAACAGGTGCTGCAAGTCGGGCTGCAACGACGGTACAGCAAGTTTTATCAGCTCGCCAAGGAACTCGTGGACAAAGGCGTGCTCGGCGATGTGACCCATATCGAGGCCATGTGGCACCGTAATCCGGGCTGGATGATGAATGGCTTCAACTGGCGGCTTTATCGGGAATATTCGGGAGGCTTGGCGGCCGAACTGGCCTCGCACCAGATCGATATCGCGGACTGGATCTTTGGCGGCTCACCCGAGTTTGTCGTCGGCGTCGGCGGGCTGGACACCTGGAAAGACGGGCGCGACGTCTTCGATAACATCCAGCTCATTTACAAATATCCTAACGGCCGGAAGGTGATTTACACCTCCATCTCGACCAACGTGCACCTTCCGTACCTCGAAAGTACGCGCCCGGAGTTCGGCGAATTGATCATGGGCACGGGTGGCGCCATCGAGATTACAGTGGGCGATGGCGAATCGACCATGCCAACCGCGATGTGGTTTCGCGATCCGTCGAAGGTAACCGTGGAGAAAGCCGAAGGCAAAGCGCCGGCCACTGCAGCGGGCGCCAGCTACGCGCTAGGAGCCAGCCAGAGAGGGCTGCCGATCATTATGGCGACCGATCAGCTCAAGGTCGACGGCAGCGATTCGTTCCTGAAGCGCGAAATGAAGTTCGCGCAGCGGTGGCTCTATTCCAAAGGCGTGATGGTGAACGATGAAGACACCAACCCGGTGGAGACTGAACTCGAGAGCTTCTTCCACGATTGCCAAACCGGAGGTCATCCCAAGGCGGACCTCGAAGTCGGATTGCGCGATTCCACCGCGGTGATGTTGTCGAACCTGTGCATGGACCAAGAGCGACGGGTCTTCTTCAAGGAAATCGAGACCATGGGGAGGGACGTGACACCGCAGCAGATGGCCGCCAATATTGCTGCGGCGCAATCCAGCTACAGCAAATCGATCGCCGCCAAGAAGAAGGTGTCGGCGTAGGTGGGCTGGGTTTCGTTCCACAATCGCCGCGCGGCTCAGATTGAAAACGACGGCGTTCGGCTGACTGTCACCGCGGAAGGCGCCCATATCTCCGAGATTCTGCACAAGCCCAGCGGCGTGAATCCGTTGTGGATCCCGCCCTGGCCGTCGATTGAGCCGTCTACGTGGAGCCGCGAAAAGCATCCCGAGTACGGCGCCGACGCCGAAAGCAAGCTGCTATCGGGGATCATGGGTCATAACCTGTGCCTGGATCTGTTCGGCGCTCCTTCGCCGGAGGAAGCCGCCGCCGGCATGACGGTTCACGGCGAGGCGTCCATTTCGCCGTATCAAATCTCATTCAACGATCGCGAGTTGACGGCCGCGTGTTTCCTGCCAGCCGCCCAGCTTCAATTCGAGCGCCGCATCCGGCTGGATGGGGCTCGCGTGCTGGTAACTGAAACAGTGGAAAATATGGCAATGCTCGATCGTCCGATTGCCTGGACCCAGCACGTTACGCTCGGGCCGCCGTTTCTCGAAAAAGGCGTGACGCAATTCCGAGCACCGGGAATGAAAGCACAGTCTTTGGGCGCCGATCGCGATTTCGAGTGGCCGTGGAAGCCGAGCGCCGCCGGTGGTAGCGACGACATGCGAGTCTTCACGAACGCGCCCGCGTCCGCGTGCTTCGACAGCGTGCTCATGGACCCGCAACGCGACCAGGCTTTCTTCTTCGCCTTCTCGCGCCGAACTAAAGTGCTCTTCGGCTATGTCTGGAAGCGCGCCGATTTTCCCTGGCTCGGTATCTGGGAGGAGAATCATAGCCGCGAACATCCTCCCTGGAATCGCCGCACGCTCACGCGAGGCATGGAGTTCGGAGCTTCGCCGGTTCCGGAGAGCCGCCGTCAGATGATCGATCGCCACTCCATGTTCGGCGTGCCGGGCTATCGCTGGCTTCCAGCCCGAACCAAGGCACAGGTCGACTACTGGGCGTTCATCGTGGCCGCTGATTCAATGCCCGAGAGTCTGGAGCAACTCCAGGTCCACGTTCCCGCCTGAGACGATCACGCCGATTTTCCGCGGACCTTTCGGAAGCTTATGGTGGAAGAGCGCGGCCGCCGGAACCGCGCCGCTCGGTTCGACCACCATCTTCATTCTGGTCATCAGAAACTTCATCGTGTCGCGAATTTCGGCATCAGTCACCAGCAGGATGTCTTCGACATTCTTCTGGATAATCGGGAACGTGATCGCACCGGGCCTTTGCGCGCGCAATCCGTCGGCGATAGTCTGAGGCGTTGGAATCTCGACCCGCGATCCGGAGCGAAAAGATAGGTAAGTGTCGTTGCCGTCTTCCGGCTCGACCCCAAAAATGCGGATCTTCGGCTGAAGGGCCTTGGCCGCGATGGAACAACCGGACGTCAGGCCGCCACCGCCGATGCAGACCACAAAAGCATCGAGATCCGGGATCTCTTCGAGTAATTCCAGCGCCGCCGTGCCTTGGCCTGCGATGGTCCAGGGATGATCGTAGGGCGGGACAATTGTGGCGCCGGTCTCCTCCGAGATTCGCTTGCCGATGGCTTCCCGGTTGCCGGTCACGCGATCGTATGTGACCACCTGCGCGCCATACCCACGCGTGGCTTCAAGCTTCGACTTCGGCGCGTCGTCCGGCATCACGATGGTCGCCTTGATTCCCACCGATGCCGCGGCTATGGCAACGGCCTGCGCGTGATTCCCCGACGAATAAGTGACTACGCCGCGGATCAACTGATCCTTGGCAATCGAATAAATGAAATTCGACGCGCCCCGGATCTTGAATGCCCCGCCGCGCTGGAAGTTTTCACACTTGAAAAAGACCTGTGCGCCGGCGAGAGCATTGAACGTTCGCGAAGTAAAGACCGGCGTGTGGTGCGCGATTTCGCGGATGCGTTCGGCAGCCGCACGGATGTCGGCAAGCGTTATATCCGCAGTCATCGGCTTTCATCCGTGGCCAAGACAATGACTGTATCGATCGGATCGCGCTCATCCGGAATGCGCAGGATCGTTCCATCGTCCACCTGCCGCACTTCCACCGCCTTTCCATTCATCAGCAGGTTCGCCTTGGTGGCATTGGCGAGCTTGGGCAAAGCTAGTAACTGGTCCGGCCAATCCAGTAAGTGGACATAGATCTTGCCGGTCTTCTGGGTCGTTACTCCCCACGGCCTTGGTTTAACCGGCCCGCCCCGCGTCCCATAGATCGAATCGCCATTCTTGCGTAACCAATCCCCCACCGCGTGTAGGCGCTCCACGAATTCCGCCTGCATCTTCCCGTTGGGCATCGGCCCGACGTTTAACAGAAAGTTTCCGTTATTCCCCGCGGCCTTCACGAGGTATTGAATCAACTGCGCCGGCGTCTTGAACCGTTTGTCGCCGCTGTTGTAACCCCACGCGCCATTGATCGTGTCACACGTCTCCAGCGGCAAAGTCCCGATCTCGGATTTCGCGTTGAACTCCGCCGTCCGGCCGCCCGGCAAGTCACGCTCGAACATCTGGAAATCTTCACCATCGAACGGCTTCAAGTGATGATTGCTGCCGATGAGCGCGGCCGGCTGCAGGCTGTGAATCAGCCCATAAGTCTTGGCAAGACGCCAATCCGCATCGGGCTTGTCCCACATCCCGTCGAACCAGATGCCCCCGATCTCGCCATAGCCAGTGAGCAATTCACGCAGTTGGCCGTCCATGTAGTCAAGGTATTTGTACCAATCGCCGCCTGCCGGGCGGCCAGCGGTCAAACCAGTCCTGCCGAGCGGAAAGTAATTCGGATTATGCCAGTCGAGCTGCGAGTGATAGT
>DATHOT010000291.1:0-3597 GCA_035484655.1 Bryobacteraceae bacterium
CGAACCGGCCATCGCATCATGGTTCAGATTCAAAGTTCCTGGTTCCCGCTGGTGGATCGAAACCCGCAGCAGTTCCTCGATATTCCCAACGCCCGTGCTTCCGACTTCCAGAAAGCGACAGAGCGTGTCTATCGCGGCGGAACCGAAGGATCGCAAATTCGCGTGTTGGTTCTCGAGTAGTGAGTAAGCTTCCCGAACCCTGGCTGCGCGGTCCGGCAGGCGCTTCTCCACTCACCGCGCCAATCCTGCATGCCTTTCAACAAGCCCGCGAGGATCTCGCCAGGTTCACGGAGCCGCTCACGTCCGAACAGCTATGGGCTACCCCGTACGGCTTTGGATCGGTCGGTTTTCATATCCGCCATATCGCCGGAAGCACCCATCGGCTAATGACTTATCTCCAAGGTAAGCAGCTCACTCCATCGGATCTCCGCGCGCTTCAGGCCGAAGCGGAGCCGGGTGCAACGCGGGCAGAGCTGCTGGACGAGCTGGATGCGGCTTTTGGGCGTGCTGAAGCGATCGTACGCGCGATCGATCCCGCGACCCTAACCGATCCCCGCGAAGTCGGCCGGAAGCGGCTGCCCACCACGGTAATCGGACTGTTGACCCACATCGCCGAGCATACCCAGCGGCATATCGGCCAAGCCATCAGCGCCGCTAAACTGGTCGGGCGGGCCTCCGGCCTGCCAATGGGCTAATGCCGTCGTTTCACAGTCGCGAAGCCAGCCATCGTCGTATACTATCGAAAGCGGAAATGAGACGACGCTTAATCGCTTTAATCCTCACCCCCATCGCGTGTATTTTCGGCGCGGACAATGTCCTGACCAAACAGGAGAAGGCTCAAGGTTGGATCCTCCTCTTCGATGGCAAAACTCTCAACGGCTGGGATTCCGCCGCTACGGGCGCCCCTGGCAGAGGCCGCGGGACTGGCGGCACTGCGAAGCAGGGTAAGGCTCCCACCCCCCAGCCCGGCGCGGCTCCTCAGGTTGGCTCGAATCCGCGGGCTTGCTCCACTCCGGTCGGCCTCGCTGCCGTTCCCGCTGGCACTTCCCACTGGGAAGTTGTGGGTGGATTGCTGGTCCCTTGCGGAGAACCGGCCGGCTACTTGACGTCCAAGCAGAGTTACAAGGATTTTGTCCTGCAGGTGGATTTCAAAACCGGAGAGGACACCAATAGCGGCGTATTTATTCGTTCTCCCGAAGGCATCGGCGGCTACGAGGTGCAGATCTGGAAAGCGCAGCCGCAGGGCTACAACACCGGGTCCATCGTCGGCACGGCAAAAACGGAGGGCGAGTTCAAGTTCATTCCCGACCAGTGGAATCACTACGAGATCACCGCTGAGGGCGACCATATGGTCATCGTTCTGAACGGAACAAAAACGTTAGACGTTCACGACTCGAAGTTTCCTGATGGCCGCATCCGGCTTCAATATCAAAAGTTTCCAATCGAGTTCAAGAACATCAAGTTGAAGCTTCCTGGCCTACGGCTAGAGCAAGAGCTGATCCATTAGACTGAAGAAGTGCGGCTGCTGGCCCTTTTCGGACTGCTCATTTCATGTGCCGCTGGCGCGGCTACCATGCCAGTCGTGCTTTCCCGAACCGGCCCGGTGCGCTCCGAAACGATCGCGCTGCAGGGCCTGGACCCCGCGCATCAGTATAGTCTCCTGTACTCAGTCCGCGAATTGCACTCCATCGGGCCGGACTCACGGATCGTAATCGAACTACACCAGGGGCTGGCGCTCGTGTCTTCTAAAACGCTGCACGCCGGTGATCCGGATTATTATTTTCAGTTCCGTGTCACACACGCGGGCGATGCCGTCTTCCAGGTTCGTGCTTCCGGAGCAAGCGGCGCCTATCAGCTCCAGGTGAACCGCTGGCCGTTATCGTCGCTGGTGAAGAGCAGTCCGAATCACCGCTGGCAGGATGCGATCCAGATTCAGCTCGGCCAGACCATTTTCGCCGCCGGAGACGACGCGGAATACATCCCGCTCCCCGGCACGCCGCGCAGTGCCGCCGTAAACGATCCAGCCGGCGTCGATTGGTACAAGTTTGAATTTTCCGGCGCCCCCAAACTCGTCTTCTTTCAGTTGGACCTGATGGAGCGCGATCAGATTCCGGTCAATGTTTCTCTGTACCGCATCGTTGCTGGTCAGCCGAAAGAATATTTCGAAGGAGAGGACCCGGTCACGCTCCCGCACGAAGTGCAAGCCCTGCCGGGAAACAAATTTACTCCGCGAATTCTGAGCGCAAAAGGCATTTACTACATCGCCGTTCGCGCCAACCACCCTGAATACAAGCTGCGGACCCGGTTATATGATCCGCCGCCCTATCACGATCCTCGTCAGGCTGTACGCACGGCTCTCGACTATATTCTGGCGGCGGGCGACTCCTGGCATGCCAATACTCCTCGGCGCGGAGGAGTTCTCGACCGCGTATCCAGCGTGCATCAGGAGACGTCGCTGTGTGTCGCTTGCCACGCCACGCACTTTCCCTTGCGCGCGCAACTCTACGCCGCCCGCAACGGCTACCCCGTGGTCCAGCGCCAACAACTCCAGTTTTTGACCGAGCGCTTCTACAATAATCCCCGGCCATTTTACGGATTCGAGGAAGAGGGCGCCTCCTGGGCCAGAATGATATCCGCTCCGGCCAACGTGCTGGGTCGCATGTCGCACCTCATCGACATCTTGGAGAATCAGATCACTTTAGAAAAACGCCCCGCCTTTCATCAAGCCATCGCGAAGTATTTGGATTTATATTACGCCGGTCGCACTGAACTTCCACCCGATGAAACGAACGGCAATACTCCGCTGGTCAGCGCTCACGAAGTCGCCTGGTATGCCTGGACCGATACCAAAGATCCTCGCATGGGTGAATTCATCTCTAAGGGCGAGGTCAAGAATATGGTCGACCTCTGCTATCAGACCTTGGCGCTCGCGGATATCGATCGCGAGAAGTACAAAGATCAAATCGAAAACAACGCCCGGCGGATTCTCTCGCTTCAGCGCCCGGATGGTCAATGGTCCATGCGTTTCGATCCCGGCCAGCCGGAGGTTGAATTTCAAACGGGACACGCATTGTGGGCCTTGCAGGCGGCGGGAACGCCGGTCGCAAATCCGCAGGTGAAGAAGGCCATCGATTATCTGCTTCGACGGCAGCAGGGCTTCGGCGGCTGGATGGACCCGCTGCAATCGTTCGAAAATTTCCGAACGCCTTTTCGCGAGACGCAAATGGCTATTCTCGCTTTGAGTTCCTATTTTCCAAAGGATGGGCGCCGTCCGGGCTGGAACTCGCCGCCCATCACGCGTTTGTCGGACGACCCCGTAGAAATGCTGCAGCAGCTCGACGACGTATGGGACCTGCCATCCAGTGCTGTTCAGCAGCAGATCGCAGCGGCGGCTTTGTCCAATGATGCACTGATTCGGCAGGCGGCGGTCGAAGCGCTGGGACGTCTGGGCGCGGTCCAGGAGTGTTACAGCAGATTGCTCGGCGATCCCTCCAAGCTCGTCCAGCGCACGGCCGCCTGGGCGATGCGGCAGTCCTACAGCCGGCATGCCGACTCGCAGTCCAAGCAGCTGATCACTGCCCTCGAATCGCCCGACGC
>DATHOT010000292.1:0-7535 GCA_035484655.1 Bryobacteraceae bacterium
GTACCGGTTCCCAACGCGGCTACCGGTGGACTGGTTTGATGCATGTGCGCCTCGCATCCACCGAAAAATCCACGCCCACTCGCGTCAGGTTGGGATTGTAGTACGGATCATTTCCGATCTCTTCCGCCCAGCGGCCGGTGAACAGCGCCACTTCGTCGGGATTTTGTGTCTTACGTTTGATCGATGTTCCTTCGAAATGGTACAGCTCGGCGTAAGGAGTATAAACGATTCGGAATCCCTTCCGGATCACCCGCAGACAAAAATCGATGTCGTTGAAATCGGTGCCGAACAGCTCATCGAACCCTCCGGCTTTTTCAATCACATCCATGCGCGTGGCCATGCAGGCCGCGGAAACCGCGGAGTAGTTGCGAATCAAATGCGTGTACGCGTTGTAGCCGATTGAGCCGGCCGGATACTCGTGGAACGCGTGAGCAGCGCCGTTGTTCACTCCCAGCACCAGCCCGACATGTTGGATCCGATCGTCAGGAAGCAAAAGCCTGGCTCCCACCACGCCGATCTCTTCCTGCTGCGCAAACTCGATCATAGCGCTTAGCCATTCGGGCGAGATAACCTCCATATCGTCATTCAGCAGTACGATGTGGCCGCCGCGCGCCTGCCGGAACGCAAAATTCGCTTTTTTTGAAAAATTGAACGGCTTGTTGGGAGCTGTGAAGCTCTCCAGCCGGTAAGGGATGCCGGCCAACGCCCGCCGCGTGGATTCCGAAAGATTGCCATCGTCCACCACCACGATCTCGTAGTTGGGGTAATCGGTCTTCTCCGCGATGCTCTTGACAAAGTTCTCCAGAAGGTCGATGTTGCCCCGCCCGGGCACGGTGGCTCGGTTGTTGCTCGCCATGATGCACAGCGAAGCCGAAGGATTGTTGCGGATCCGATGGCGCACTCGGAAAAGTCCCTCAATAAGCCCGTATTCGACCGTCGCGTCGATCCCATTCCGCGAGACATAATCTTCCAGCGCGCGCCGTCCAGCATCCAGCGCTTCCGGTTTGGCATAAACCAGACCGGCGGCCGAGCCTTGCGCCTTCCGCCAGTGATAGAGAATCTTCGGCACGTGATGAATCGATTCCGCCTCCGTTGCCAGACGCAATGCCAGATCGTAATCCTGAGCGCCGCTGAAGTCCGAACGAAACCCGCCTATCGAGAAAAAGAGATCTTTCCGCACCACCAGCAGATGCAGCATGTACATGGCCGACAGCAGATGTTCAGGCGACCAATCCGGCTTGTAAAAATCGTCCACCAGTTCGCCATCCTCATCGATCTTGTCCTCGTCTGTGTAAAGCAGATCGATGTCCGGGTTAGTCTGAATAGCCTTGGCTACTTCGTACAACGCTTCCGGAGCGAGCTCGTCGTCGTTGTCCAGCATCGCCAGGTATTCGCCGGTCGAAAACTCCGCGGCCCGGTTGGACGCGATCGCTATTCCTTGATTCCGATCCAGCCGGACGATCTTGATCCGCGGGTCAGTTCCGCGATAGGTCTCTAAGGCCTCAATCGTTTCCGGCCATGTTGATCCGTCATCGCACAAGCACAGCTCCCAGAACGGATAGTATTGCGAGCGCACAGACTCGATGCATCGCCGCAAGAAATCGCCTTTCACGTTGTATACCGGCGTGATCACGGTGATCACTGGCTTCGACGCCCAGCCGCGAATCTCGGCGGCTAGCTCCGCGGGAGTCTCGCGATGCAGTAGCCTCGGCACGCTGCCCGCACCGTGAACGCGGAAGATGGAGCGTGACAATCGTTGTCTCCGCAAACCGATGTCTTCCAACCGATCGGCAATCCTCTTGCCCGCTGCCGAAGCGCTGTAGTTTTTCCGGATCTCCTCAGCGGCGCGCCGCCCTTTCCGCTCGCGGCCTTCGATATCTTCGGAAACCTCTCGCATAAGACGGCGCAAATGATCGACCGAGGGATCCGCCCACAGATGACCACGCATGTACGGACCCATCGTCAAAGGAATGGGGACCAGGTTGCATTCGATCAGATAGCCGTTATCCTCTCGCATGAAGTCGAGATTCGAAGAATATCGCGTCGCGATCACGGGTTTGCCCAGATACATCGCCTCGGCCATGTTGTAACCGAAGCCTTCGCCGCGATGTGGAGACACCAGGCAGTCGATCGAATTCTGCAGCGAGACGATCTCGTTGTCGTCCATGATCCCGCCGTAGGTGCGGATGTTCGGCGCACCGGCGATGGCGTCCTCCAGCGCCCGGACATTGTTCTGGTCGTGCTCGGCGTTGAAATATTTCAGAAACAGCAGCACGTCGCGGGAATTACCGAACTCGCGCTTGAACGCTTCTATCAGGCACAGCGGATTCTTGCGCTCAAAAAAACTCGCGACGTCGAAAATGTAGCCGAAAACAAACACATTATGCGGAAGGCCGAAATGTTCCCGCCCGTAAATGGCTTTCTTCTCGATGCCGTCCACCACCAACGCCATCCGCGTCACTGGCAGGTTCGTTAAGGACTGAAACGAGTTGCGGACGAACTCGCATCCCACCCAGATCTCGTCCACGTAGCGGTAAAGATGATGCCAGTCCGAGCGGGGAGAGGGAAGCTCCCACGCCCAGTAGCCGATGTTATAGCAGCCCTTCAGCAGTTCGGAGCCATAGGCGTCGACGAATCGCGGCAGCATGTCGGGATTCTGCACCAGCAGGTTGACGCGATAAGGCTCGAACTTCGGCAGCGAGCGATCGGCGCCCCGCTCTTCCCAACTCGGGATCGAAATCGCGTGAAAGGGAATGTTCGCGGCCTCCAAGGCTTGCGCAAAACTTCGGGTTGAGGCGCCCACGCCGCTCACCGTGGAAAGAAATCCGTAGAGATTGACGCCGAATGGCCTCGACTCCAGCAGTTCCAAAAAATCTGCTCGCTCCGGGATCGCTTCCCTTGAACCACCTCCCCGGCCTTCCTTGCGTCCGATAGCAATCCAGTGGCTGTAGCCCGAGGGCCATCGTCCCTGCTCCACGGCCGAGGCGACATCCGGATTCGAGAATAGGTATGAATCCTCGTCGAAATCCGCGGGGATATCACGTCTGGCGATGGGTCGGCTGCCGTCGCGAGTAACCAAGCCACGATACCAGTTGCGAATGCCCTGAAATGCCGGCGCCTCTGCTGTACTCCCCGCCCCAGCCGGCGGCAATATACTACGAGACGCCTTCGGTCGCCGCCGAGGCCCGCGAACGCCTGCAGAACGAGCTTCATTCTTGGGCGCCAGCGCGCTCAACTGCTTGTCCAATTGGGCCGCGAGTTCCTGGTTGGCCGCGATCTTCTCGCGCAATTTGGCCGACGAGCTCAGTTCGCTTACCCTCCCGCCTTATTCACCAATGTCGCCAACCTGCCGGCCCCGCTGCGCCAGCCTGAAACGCCGGGATCAATCGTGAAATCCACGTCGGTTCGCGTCAAGTTTGGATTGTAGTAAGGATCCCGCTCGATATATGCGGCCCAGCGCTTTTGAAATAGCCCGAAATCGCGCGGGTTCTTGGTCCCCTGCTGGATGGAAGCAGTTTCGAAGTGATACAGCTCGGCATAGGGAGTGTACACCACGCGATACCCGTGCTCGATTGCCGACAGGCAGAAGTCGATGTCATTGTAGTCTACCGGTAGCTGTTCATTGAACCCGCCGATGGCGTCGATCACGTCCAGGCGCGTAGCCAGGCACGCCGAGGTAACAGCGGAATAATTCCGGATTACGTGCGTATAGGCGTTGTAGCCGACCGAATCGGCCGCCAGTCCATGAAAAGCGTAGGCAGCGCCTCCATTCACACCCAGAATCATGCCGGCATGCTGGATGCGATCGTCCGGGAGCAGCAACTTGGCTCCAACCGCGCCCACCGCGTCCTGCCCGGTGAACTCCATCAGCGCTTCCAGCCATCCTGGCGAGATCACTTCCATGTCATCGTGCAGCAACACCACATGTTTCCCGCGCGCCTCCCGGAACGCATAGTTAGCACGCTTCGAGAAGTTGAATGATTCATTCCCGGATTCATCCGCGATAACAATCTCGTAGTTCGGATAATCGGTTTTCTCGCCGATGCTGCGAACGAAATTCTCCAGAAAATTGATTTCGCCTCTGCCCTCCACAGCGCCCCTTTGTCCTCTGGATACAATGCACAAGGAAACCAGCGGATTCTCGTGAATCCGGTGGCGGACCCGGAAGAGCCCCGGAACTAAACCCTCCTCGACTGAAGCATCCATTCTGTTGCCGCGGACGTAATCCTCCAGTGCTCTCCGGCCGCTCTCCAGCGCTTCCGGCTTGGCAAACACAGTTTCCGACGTCGATCCCCGAACGTAGCGCCAGTGATACAAAATCTTCGGTACGTGATGGATCGCCTGCGCATGCGACGATGCCCGTAGCGCCAGGTCATAGTCCTGCGCTCCATCGAACCCGGGCCGAAATCCGCCGGCTGCGTAGAACAGGTCCTTGCGAATCACCAGCAGATGCAGCAAGTACATCACCGACAACAGGTGCTCGGGCGACCAATCCGGTTTGCAATAGTGCTCCTCGAAATCGCCTTGTTCGGTGATTTTGTCTTCGTCGGTGTACAGCAGATCAATATTTGGATTCGCCTGTATCGCCTTGACCACCTCATACAGTGCTTCCGGCGCCAATTCGTCATCGTTATCCAGCATCGCCAGGTAATCGCCGGTAGAAGTCTCCGCCGCCCGGCCGGATGCGCCCGCGATTCCCGCATTGCGCGCGTTCCGGACAATCTTGATGCGCGCATCCATGCCGCGATAGCTCTCCAGTACGTCGATTGTTTCAGCCGAAGTCGAGGCGTCGTCGCACAGACACAGTTCCCAGAACGGATAATATTGCGCCCGCACGGACTCGATGCAACGCCGCAGGTAGGCTCCATCGACATTGTAGACCGGCGTAATCACGCTGATCACCGGACGCGACGGCCACCCGCGAATCTCGTCTGCTACCGCCCGGGGAGTTTCCGGTCGGAACAACCTCGGCTGGCTTTGCGCTCCGTGGCTCTGAAAGACGTCCGGCGATAATCGGGATTTCCGCAAGCTAATCTGCTCCAGGCGCTCGGCGATCTTGCGGCCCACCACAGTGGCGTTGTAGTTCGCGCGAATCTCCTCTGCCGCCTTCCGCCCCTTCTCCACGCGTCCTTCCGAATCTTCGCAGACCCTTCGCATCAAATGACAAAGATGATCGATCGAGGGCTCGGCCCAGACATGCCCGCGCAGATAAGGACCGTGGCTCAGCGGGATCGGCAGCAGGTCGCAGTCGATCAGATAGCTGTTATCGTCCCGCATGAAATCGAGGTTGGACGAATAGCGCGTGGCAATCACCGGCTTCGACAGGTACATCGCCTCCGCCAGGTTGTATCCGAAGCCTTCGCTGCGATGCGGCGATACTAGGCAGTCCATAGAATTCTGCAGCGAGGCGATTTCGTTGTCGTCCATCATGCCGCTGAAGGTGCGAATGTTGGGAGCGCCGGCGATGGCGTCCTGCAACGCGCGGTTATTGTTTTCGTCACGGTCGGCGTTGAAATACTTCAGATAGAGTAAAACGTCGCGCGAATTGCCGAACTCGCGCCGAAACGCCTCGATCAGGCTCAGTGGGTTCTTGCGCTCGAAATAGCTCGCGACGTCGAAAATGTATCCAAAGACGAACGCGTCGCGTGGCAACCCAAAATGCTCGCGCGGATAAATAGCTTTCTTCTCGATGCCGTCCACCACCAGAGGGATCCGTACGACCGGCAGCTTCGTGACGGACTGAAATGCCTCGCGGCAAAACTCGCTGGCCACCCAGATCTCGTCCACATAGCGGTAAAGTTGGTGCCAATCCGACCGTGCCGACGCCAGTTCCCAGAGCCAGTATCCGATGTTGTAGCAGCCCTTCAGCAGGTCCGTGCCGTAAGCCTGGAAAAACAGCGCGAGCATGTCCGGATTTTGCAGGATCAAGTTAGTACGGTAGGGCTCAAACTCGGGCAGAGCGCGCGAGGAAACCTGTTCCGCCCAACTCGGGATAGATATTTTCTGGAATGGGACATCACTGGTGTCCAGCGCCTGCACGAAGCTACGCGCCACCGAACCCAGTCCACTCACGGTGTTGAAAAACCCGTAGACGTTGACGCCCTGTGGCCTGGCTTCCAACACGGGCGAAAACTGCGAACGATCCGGAACCGGCTCCCAAGGACCACCCCCTCGACCCTCTTTGCGGCCGAAATCCGCATAATGATCGTACACAGACCGCACTACCCCCTTCGCGATCATCCAGGACACGTCCGGATTAAGAAAAAGATAGGCATCTTCGTCAAAATCTGAAGGGATATCCCGCTGCGTCCGAACAGCCGCGGCGCTGGATTTGCGAAAGCGCGCCAATCGCCCCTCACGTTGTCCAAAACGAAGCCAATGCTCATACCCGCTCTGGAAGTCGCCGGCGGCCACTCGCTCAGCGATGTCGGGATGCAGAAGCAGGTAGGTCAATTCATCGAAATCACGGGGAACAGGCTTGGACCGGAAAGAGCCGACAGCAATCGAAACCAGTGCCCCCTGCCAGGCGCGGACAACTTGTAAAATCCCGACCCCGCCAGGCTGACGCGATTCACCGAGATGTGTTCGAAATAGCCCGAGAACGGCGCCCTTCCGTCGAAGCTCCTCATTGGACGGACGACTGAGCTTCAACTCCTTCAGACGCATGCGAGCGGCCATCTTCATCGCCAGAGGCGGGTAATGCGCGAGCGCTGGATCGTCCAGTTGGCGCGACAGCACATCCAGCAGGTTGCGCTCCAGGACGAACGAGTTCGACGAGAAAACTGGTCGTCTCGCATCTGTCCGCTCGGGGACTGCATGCGGCCGCGTCTTTGGAGCCCGGCGCCCGAATGATTTGCTGTCCAATTCCTCTAACTGGGCTTCGATTTTCGAAGCCAGTTCTTGATTGGCGGCGATCTTCTCACGCAATCCCGAGATTCCTCTCGTCACAATCGCCATTAACGCACAAAACACAGTATTCTGGATAAGTCGCTATGAATGCCGGCGCACAAAGCCAGCCGCAAGAGACTCTCACGCAAGAGTCAACCCTGGAGCTGCGTATACACAAGCTCGAGGCCGAAGTCGGTGGCCTTCGAGAGGATATCGCTGGCGCCATAGCCGCCCAGGAAGAGCTCCATGGCCAGTTAAGCCTCGCCGTTGAAAAGCTTTCCGAGCTCCTCCGCCAGCGCACGCTTCTTCCCAACACCCCCACCAACCCCGCGCGCCAGCCCGAACCAGAGCGCAACTACGGGTTGCAACTGGGCCGGCTGGAGTCCCGGATGCGAGGCGTGGAACAGCGTTTGGAGCGCGTTACCGGGCAAGTGGCAGGCATTTTGGAGAGCCGGATTTGGAAAACCCTAGTTAAAGGTAGCGGCTTCCTCCTGAAATTGGTAAGATAAACCACTTACCCCTCCTGCGTCCATCTGTAGATGGCCACCCGCGCTGTCGATAACCCAAATAGGTATCCCATGTTCACTTGTCGCAATAGCTCTATCCTTTATAGAATCAGTATCTTGGCCGGACTTCCCCTGGCCTTT
>DATHOT010000293.1:0-3956 GCA_035484655.1 Bryobacteraceae bacterium
CTTGGTGACGGCCGGGGGCGGCGCCACTGGCGCGCTATAAACTGCGGTTACCGGTTCAGGAACGGTTCGACTGTCTCGAACCTTTTGCGCGATGCTATTCAAGCCAGCTGCGAACTCGGCCGCCGATTGGAGACGCTGCTCACGGTTCTTGTTCAGCGCCCGGGCGACTAACAGCTCGAGCTCCTCGGGAATTTGGGGGTCTAGTTTGCGCAGCGGCTCCGGTTCCGAATGCACGATCTCACGCGGGATGAGATTGGGTTCAACCTGGAAAGGGTACTTGCCGGTGAGCAACTCGTACAAGATCACGGCCACGGAGAAGATATCAGAGCGGCTATCGAAGGGTTCGCCCAGAATCTGCTCGGGCGCGAGGTAGTTGGGCAGCAAGGCCGAGGGCTTAACGCCTGCGGCCAGGATCACCTCCAGCCACTTTCCGCTGCCGAAATCGAGGATCCGGGCATTCTTGCCGGCGACGATAAAGATGTTGCCCGGCTTCAGGTTGCCGTGCGCGATGCCCTTGCCGTGGGGGACCGTCAGCGCATCCGCGACTGCCGCGATGAACTCCAGCTTCTCTTCCAGCGGCAAAGCCCGGCGCTCTTCGAAATGGCGGCGCAAATCGATGCCGTTGAGCAGCTCCGTCGCGACATAAAGGTTGCCGTCAGCTTCGCCGAGGTCCTGCACCTTGGCGATGTTGGGGTGGCGCAAATCGGTGTAACTGGCCAGGCTGCGGCAGAACTGGTCCTTCGTTTCGGGGCTGGCGCTGTCGGAAGAATACAGAACCTTGAGCGCAAACTCGCGCTCGGCGGCCGTGTCGCGAACACGGTAGGTTGTGCCCGCGGCGCCGGATCCGATTTCGTCGATTATTTTATACTTGCCAATCGCCTTCATGACACCCCCCGAGAGCTTGTTCCCGACGGTTCGGTTAGCCGAAATACAGTAGTACTCCGGTTTGTCTCCTTCACTAAGGATCGGTTGACATATATAACCGCTTCAGTCTGCCTTAGGCGGCCTAATGGGTTTTTTATCCAGACCTGAGGGGGATGCCCGATTCGAGCAAAGTGGAACGCAAACCCGCCGGCGCCCGTTACAATAGTAGAAGCAGCTCACTCGAGAGAGCCGAACCCTCATGAAATCAAGCAAGTGTGCGTTTGTAATTCTATTGCTGTGCCCTTTGGCGCTGGTGGCACAGTCATTGCAGGACTTTGAGAAGCGCGTCACAGAATTCACGCTCGCCAACGGCCTGCACTTCATCATCTTTGAACGGCACGAGGCGCCGGTGGTTTCGTTTCACTCCTATGTCAACGCCGGCTCGGTGGACGATCCGAGCGGGGAAACCGGCATCGCGCACATGTTCGAGCACATGGCGTTCAAAGGGACCGAGACCATCGGCACCAAGAATTACCCGCTCGAAAAACAGGCGATGGAGGAAGTGGAACGCGTCTACGATCGCTATGACGCCGAGCGCAACAAAGGTATGAAGGCCGACCCCAAGAAGCTGGAGGACCTGCAAGCGGAGCTCAAAGCTGCCATGGACAAGGCCAACAGCTACGTGATTCCGAACGCCTACCCGCAACTGATCGAAGAGAACGGCGGCGTGGGGATGAACGCCGGCACCCAAGAGGATTCCACTAACTACTTCTACAATTTCCCAAAGAACCGGCTGGAGTTATGGTTCCTGCTGGAATCGCAACGGTTCTATGATCCAGTGTTTCGCGAGTTCTACAAGGAGCGCGACGTGGTGCGGGAAGAGCGCCGCATGCGCGTGGAATCGAGCCCGCAGGGAATGTTGGTGGAAGCGCTGCTGGCGGCTGCTTTTGAAGCGCATCCCTACCACAACATGCCCGGCGGATGGGCCAGCGATATCGAGAATTTCCGGTTGCCGGAAGCGATCGC
Source organism: Bryobacteraceae bacterium (assembly GCA_035484655.1). GTDB lineage: Bacteria > Acidobacteriota > Terriglobia > Bryobacterales > Bryobacteraceae > Palsa-89. The sequence continues at coordinate 1,891 of DATHOT010000293.1, forward strand.
ATTCTACAAGAAATACTATGTGCCGGCGAATATCACGATCGCAATCTCAGGGGACGTGGATCCGAAGGAATGCAAGCGGATGGCTGACAAATATTTCTCGATCCTGCCCTCCGGCCCGCTGCCCAGTGGACCCCGTACCGTCGAGCCAGTACAAAATGGCGAGCGGCGCGTCAAAGTGGAGTCTCCAGCGCAGCCTTTTATGGCCATCGCCTACAAGCGGCCCAATCAAAACGACAAAGACGATCCGGTTTTCGACGTGCTGACCGAGATCTTGTCGGGCGAACGTACCGGCCTGCTTTATAAAGATCTGGTTCGAGACAAAAAGATCGCGCTGGGTGCGGGCGCGCAGCCTTCTTTCCCGGGCGGCAAGTATCCCAATTTGTTTCTGTTCTTTCTGATCCCCAATCAGGGCCACTCGGTGGAAGAGAACGAAAAGGCCTGCTACGACATTATCGAGAAAGTGAAGACGCAGAAGGTGGACGAAGGCACGCTGAACAGGATTCGAACCAAATTCCGGGCGGCGCTGATCCAGAAGTTGGATAGCAATTCGGGCATGGCTGAAGAACTGACGTCCTATTACGTAAATTACGGCGACTGGCGCAAGATGTTTACGGCCATTGATGAGCTGGATAAGGTGACGGTGGACGATGTGCAGCGGGTCGCTAAAAAATACCTGGTTCCGGAGACTCGCACGGTGGTCTATACCGTTGCGCCGACGACCGATCGGGCGGCCGCTTCCAAAGGAGAAGGCAAATGAGATTCGGTTTCCTGGCGTTTCTACTCATTGCCGCGTTGGCATTCGGGCAAACTGAAGTGCGCCGCGCGACCGCCTTGCCATCCTACAAAGACTTGAAATATTCCCCGCTGCCCGCCATCAAAATCCCCGAGCCGGTGGAGTTCACCCTATCCAACGGCATTAAAGTGTTCCTGCTGGAGGATCACGAATTGCCCTTGGTATCCGGCAGCGCGTTGATCCGTACCGGCAATCTCTTCGATCCTGCCGACAAGCGCGGGCTGGCGGAATTAACCGGCGAAGTGCTGCGATCGGGCGGCACAAAAGCGAAAACGGGCGACCAGTTGGACGAAGAGCTGGAGAATGTCGCCGCACAAGTGGAAAGTCAGATCGGCGAGAGCAGCGGCACAATCGGATTCTCGTGCCTGAAGGAAAATACCGATCAGGTGCTGGGAGTTTTCAGGGACTTCCTGACCTCAGCCGAATTCCGCGAAGACAAAGTGGATCTGGCGAAGACGCAATTACGCAGCGAGATTTCCCGGCGCAACGATGATGCGGGCGGCATCGCCGGGCGCGAGTTCAGCGATATCCTCTATGGGCGCAACACGCCTTACGGCTGGCGCATCGAATACGCCGACGTCGATAACATTCAGCGCCAGGATCTTCTGAACTTCTACCATCGTTATTACTTCCCCAGCAACATCATGCTGGCGATTTACGGCGACTTTTCGGCGACGGACATGAAAGCCAAGCTGGAGCAGCTTCTGGGCAGTTGGAAATATACGCAGCCGGCCGTGCCCGCCTTCCCCAAAGTGCAGCAGAGCGCGACGCCCGGCGTCTTCCTTGCCACCAAATCAGATGTGACTCAGACTTTCTTTAATGTCGGACATCTGGGCGGGGAACTGCGTGATAAAGACTATCCGGCGCTGGAGGTGGCCTCGGAAATTCTGGGTGGCGGCTTTTCGAGCCGGTTGTTCCGCAATGTACGAACTCAGCATGGCTGGGCTTACAGCATCGGCGCCGGATGGGCAGCCTCCTACGATCATCCCGGGACGTTCCGGATCACGGGCAGCACGCAGTCGGCGCATACCGTGGACACTTTGAAGGCGATTGGCGAGGAACTGGGCCGCATCCGCACTACGGAAGTCACCGATCAAGAGCTGCAGACCGCCAAGGACACGACGCTGAACGGCTTCGTCTTTCACTTCGACCGGCCGAGCAAGACGCTAAATCGCCTGGTGCAGTATGAATACTATGGTTACCCGCGCGATTTCATCTTCCAGTATCAGAAGGCCATCGCCTCGGTCACCAAGGCCGACATTCTGCGAGTCGC
>DATHOT010000294.1:0-18237 GCA_035484655.1 Bryobacteraceae bacterium
ACGCCATTGACCTGAAGGGATTCGGCCGGCGTTTTTAGACGGATTCGTCGAGTCGATCCGAACGGGTTGAGTGCGCGCTGCCGTCGAGCCGAATATCCATATCGATGAGCGGCGTCTCTTCGACTACTTCCGGGACGTCGGACTCTACCGGCTCTTCCGCTTCAACGGGCGCCTCGACAGCAGCGGACGCAATTGGTTCAGGCTGCGGTGCATTCTTCTCCGCTTCCTCACGCGCCGCGGCTTCAGCCTTGCGCAGTTGAAGCAGCGATTGCAGAGCTGCGCTCCTGACCTCCGCGGATTCGTCCTTCAGCATTTCCATGAGTGGATCGGCGAAGGACGAATCGCCAATCTTGCCCATACTCCACGCTGCGGTAGTGCGATAGCCCGGTGTCTCGGAATTCACCATCCCCGCGATCTGCTCCATGATGCCGGGTTTGCCCAGCATGTGCAGGCCAACGAGTGCATTCCCGGCCACCCGAACCGATTCATCCGCCACGCAGTCCTCGAGTAGCTCTTGGGCTGACTGTGATTTCACGCCCCACAATGACTCGATTGCCTTGGCGCGGACATCCTCCGGATTGTCACGCGTGATCTGCCGTGCAGCCCACTCCGGACTCTGCATGCGGCGGCCGACGAATAACGTGGCCTTCGCCGCGATCACGGAATCCGGGCTGTCCACCAGATGCTTCAGCATCGGTATCAGACGGCGCCCGATCGACGTTTCATTGAGCATATCGAGAACCCGACAGCAGTGTGCTCGGTCGAACGCATGCGTGTGATTATGTCCCGCGCGGTCCGGCAGTTTCCGCGCCAGCTTTACGTCGAAACCCGCGTCCATTTTGCAGAGTCGATTGAAGAGGTTGATCGATCGCTGCAGTGACCCACGAGCCGGATCGGCCACTTCTTCAAACACCCCGTCCTGCCGGAGCATCAGGCTGGTCAGAAAGCGATGTGCGGCAGATTCATCCGGGGAATCCAAATAACGCAGCGCTGCGGCCACGAACAAATCCGGAACCTCGTTGGCCATGCGCCGGATCAGACCGGCACTCAGCGGATTCGTGTTGAATTCCTCGATGGCCCGGTCCAGGTAGTTATTGATCATCAACTGATCGAATTTCACTGGCATGTGCCAATCAGTGTTTCCAATGCTTTAATCGGTGGCCCGTGCGGGAAACTTTAGGAGTCGTAGCCAGCTCCATGTAAAGCAGGCCTTTTGGCCTGCATATGCCGCGGCCGGAGCCATGTTGGGCGGTTCGACTCAAGTAAAGCCGACTGGCGCATGGACCCATGTGTGGATGTCTTTTCGCTCACGTTCGCCTAGTGATGGATGCTTCAGTTCAGAAGAAGGAGACGTAAACTGAAACAAATTACATCGATCAAGGTCGTGTTTTTCTCTGCGGCGACATAACCCAGGAGGCAGGCATGAGCACCACGGAAGTCCTTCCTAAAGACGCGGCCAGCGATGCCAGCGTCGGCAGCCTCGATACAAAGCTTGAGATAGTCGTCATCCCCGTTTCGGATATCGACCGGGCGAAGGGCTTTTACCAGAGGCTCGGGTGGCGGCTTGATGCCGATTACGACAACGGCAGCGACTTCCGCGTGATCCAGTTCACGCCGCCGGGCTCAGGTTGCTCGATCATCTTCGGCAGGAACGTCACTGCAGCGGCGCCCGGCTCCGCCCAGGGCCTCTACCTGATCGTCTCCGACCTCGAGGCCGCCCGCAAAGAGCTGCTCGGTCGTGGAGTCGCAATCAGCGAAGCGTTCCACGACGCCGGTGGTGTGTACGCCGGCCCGGACCAGCCTTATCTGTTTGGGCGGCGCCGCGTCAGCGGCCCGGATCCTGAGCATCGCAGCTACCGCACATTCGCCTCGTTCAACGATCCCGACGGCAACGGCTGGCTGCTGCAGGAAATCACGGCCCGGCTTCCCGGGCGCATCGACGCTGCCGCGACATCATTCAGCTCCGCAAGCGACCTCGCGAGCGCGCTCAAACGTGCCGCGGCCGCCCACGGCGAGCACGAGAAACGCATCGGACAGCGCGATGAGAACTGGCCCGACTGGTACGCCGCGCACATGGTGGCGGAGCAGTCTGGCGCAAACCTGCCGGAATGATGGGCGCAACCCGTCGTTGTCATAGGCGGCAGCGCCGGAATCGGCCTTGAAGCGTTGAGGGATGTCGCGCAGCGATGCCGTACGACAGGCACCGTGGCGCAGGCACTCGTGCCTGCCGCGCCGGGACTCTTCCCGGCGCCTGGTCTGTGAGAAATGCCGCGTACCTGGCCCGCGAAAGCCGAGGCAAGTGCGCGGCCTCTGTTATTGCATCAGTTCGGACCCTTGCGTCCCACGAGATGAAAGACGCGACTAAGTTGGCGGTAGGGGTCTCGTCTGCTGGCTTCAAGTTCGACGGCGGCCGCCGCCGCCACCTGCGTTGAATCGCTCGGGTCTAATTTGGCTCCGCTGAAATCGAGCCAGTCAACAAACAGCCATACTCCGTACCAGCGCAGTGGCTCGACGCCACGGCTGCGTATGAGCTCGCTGATCTCGTCCACCGTGTAGCCCCAGGTCGGCAGTCCCAGCACTCCAATCTCGCCCCTCGAGTCAAACGACGCCAGCGCGTCTTCCCAGCGCCGTTCCAGGGCAGGGCGCACGGCCGCCGCCCGCGCGTTGCCCGCCATGATCGAGACAACGCCACCGGCAGCCGCGCACCGGCACAACTGGTCGACCAGCGGCCCCGGCTGCTCCTGGTACCCGAGCACGCCGTGACACAACACGGCGGCGAAGCGCTGACCCTGCACCGCCTCTTCGGCGTTCTCGCCAGAGGCATCGACGAGCTTGACCCGCCGCTGGGCCTCATCAGGCAACCGCTGAAGTCGCTGTTGAGCTTTGTCCAGCATCGCCCGCGACGCGTCAAGCAATGTCACGTCGTAACCGATTTGGGCCAGAGGAAATGATTGATGCCCCGCGCCGCCGCCGACATCGAGCACAGCAGCTGGAGGCGCCGGCAAATGCTCCAGCAGTTGCTGGTGCAACACATAAGTTCGCACGCGCCCCTTCACCGAGGCATAAGCCTCATCGACAAATTGGTGAGCTAAACCGGCCCAGGTGTCATCGCCCACGACATCAAGATACCAGTGAGTTCTTGTACCCCTCTGCAGCGCGGCCCGTTCCGGTCTTGAGATCGTGGTTCCATTTTCTGCGACCGGTAAACTTCGATTCGCCTTAACTCACTCCGTATTTCTCGACTTCACCAACGCATCACGAGCTCGCGCCGCCGTTTCCTTCACATCCGGTGCACGCAGGTATCCTTCCCGATCGAGCGCGTTCCATAGCGCCACGGAACGGCTCCAGTCCTCGGTCGCATCGCGCCTCTGCCTCATCGATTCATGAATAGCGGCTCGCCGCCCTTCGTAATCGGCGAGGGAAACGCGCACCGGAACCGCACGGGCATCCAGCGCCAGCAATTCCTCCTCAAGTTCAATCGATCGTTGAATCGCCTTCAGTGCGTCGTCTTTGCGCCCGGCTTTCAGAAGCACGGTGGATTCTTCCGCGTAATTCCCCGCAAGCATCGAACGAGTCCGCGCATCATGCTCGTCTGTCGCCAGCATCGCCTCACGAATGGAAATCGCATCTTGAAAACAGGCCAGCGCCTCGGCAAAACTCCCCGCAGTCCCAAGCGCCACACCCAGGAAGTGATCGGTTCCGGCTATTTCGAACCGGATTTGCCGGTCACCCGGATCACGGCCCAGCAGGGCTTTCTGAATCTGCAACGCTTCTCGAAGCTCGGGCAGCGCCTCTCGGGGCCGCTGCGCCTCTGCCTCGAGTACACCGATCCTGTAATGGATATTCGCCAGATCGCGCTGGGCGCCTTGATCGTTCGGCGCACTGCGGACGCGTTGCTCGCGGATGGGAACGGCCTCCCGGTAGAGGCTTGATGCTTCCGCCGATCTTCCATCCAACTCGAAAGAATAAGCCAAACCAGAGTAGGCTGCCGCAAGCAACGCTTGATACTTGTCGCTTGTCGGATGCTGGCTGGCGAGTCCCTTGCTCACATCCAGAGCTTTGCGATCATACTGCAGCCGCTGATCGACGCTGGCGACACGGCCTACGATGTAGCTGCCCATCATGTAATTGGATGCCAGGTCATATTGCACCTGGGCGTCCCGCGGAAACTCGTGCGCCAGTTGCTCCCGTATCCTCTTCGCCGACTCGTATGTCTTGAGCGCGTCCGCCGGTTTGCCCAATCCGGCTCCGCCCACTCCCGCAAGAAGGTCCGCAAATCGTTCATACGCCAGAGCCAGTGACATCTGCGTTTCGCGATCTCCATAGCCTTCACGCGCCAGTCCGTTCAGGTATTCGAGCGACTTCGCCAGTAACTCCTGGCGCACCGGGGTTGAGCCCGGCAGTCGCGCGATCTCCTTGTGGATGTCTACCAAAAACGAGCTCGCCAGTTTTCGGTCTGTCGCTACGCGAATCGCCAGTCTCCGTGATTCCCGAACTGTGAACCCTCCCGCCACGCAAAGCGTAACGGCCGCCAGGGTTGCCGCCGCAACCGTCAGTTTATGCCGTCCGATGAACTTCCTGGTTCGGTATGGCAGCGAATCGCCGCGTGCCATCACTGGCCGGCCCTTCAGGTGATTCTCGAGATCCTGCTGGAACTGGTCGACCGACCGGTAACGGTGGCTCGGGTCCTTTCGCAAAGCCACCGCCAGTATGTTGTCCAGATCTCCGCTCAGCCGTTTCCGCAGCCCTTCGGCAGTGGTGTTGCGGTAGCCGCTGATTTGTTCCGTACTCTCGCCCGTGTCGCTTACGACAGCCACGCTCGCACGCGTCGGCTCCTGCTCGCAGATGATTCGCGCGGATTCTCCCCACGCCGGCTCCAGCCTGTATGGGCGGCGTCCGGTCAGTAACTCGTACAACAGAACGCCCAGAGCATAAATATCGGACGGGATCCCCACCGGCTCGCCGCGGATCTGCTCAGGGCTGGCATACGCGGGCGTTGCCATGCGCACTAACGTCACGGTTTGGTCGGCCATTTCTCCCAAAGCCGAAGACTCCAGAATTCTGGCAATCCCGAAGTCGAGTAGCTTGGGGACGCCGTCATCAGTCACCAGAATGTTGTCTGGTTTCAAATCGCGATGCACGATCAGACACCGATGTGCATACGCCACCGCATCGCATACTTTCGAGATCAATTGGATGCGCTCGGAGACAGGCAAATTCTTCGAGTCGCAATACTGTGTCAGCGACTTGCCGTCCACGTACTCCATCACCAGATACAGCAGCCCGTCTTCTGTGGCCCCGCCATCCAGAAGTCGCGCTATATTCGGATGCTCCAGCTTTGCCAGAATCTGCCGCTCGGCTCGGAAACGGTCCAGGAGCAGCGGCTCGTCTGCCCCGCGACTGATCACTTTGATTGCGACCTGGACTTGAAAATCGTCATCCCCCCGAACGGCTCGATAGACCGTTCCCATGCCGCCATGGCCGATCTCTTCCAGAACCTCGTACGGTCCGATCCGCTTGCCCGACAATACGCCACTCCTCGGCATCGGAACTCCCTGCGGAGATAGAAGCTGAGTCAAGTCTGTCGTTGCGGGCGACACGTCCGGGCGCTTCAAGTCCTGCGCTCCTTCGTGCTTTGAAGTCAAACCTCCAGTGTATCGACGGAGGTCCTCGCTGACAGCCCGCGGCACGAACATCGCGGTCTCCCCTCACGTGCGCCGTGATCAACCATACATCCGTGGCGACATCATTCGAGTCGCTGAGATCGTTGACTCCGGCGCATAGCTCGGTTCGTTATCCTCTTGCTCTGGCGGAAGACAAAAATACGGATCCCGCGATCATGCAGCACACCCCCAGGTTCTCCGATGAGGGTTCCAGATCGGCCTGCCGCAGCCTTACTCACTCGTGGCGAACGGCGGCCATCGGGTCTGTCCTGGACGCTTTCCGTGCGGGCAGGTATCCGGCTGCGAGCGCAGCGCCGAGCAGTATCGCCATCGCGGATACCAGCGCTCGCGGATCGCTCGGTCTGATTCCGAAAAGCAGCGATTCAACCAATCTCGATGCGCCGAGTGCCGCCGGTAAACCGATCGCCAGCCCCACGATCGCAAGCATCAGGACGTCTCGCAGCACCATCCGGACCACGGTCTCGCGTCGCGCGCCCAGCGCCATTCGAATCCCGATCTCGCTCGTGCGCCGCGCCACGGAATACGACGTGGTCCCATACAACCCAACGCAAGCAATCGCCAGCGACAATATCGCGAACACCGTGCACAAACGTGCGAACAGAATCTCCGGGGCCATCTCACCCTCAATCTGCGCCGCCTGTGTGCTCAAATTCTCCACTGGCAGTCGCGGGTCGGCGCTGTGTACAACCTCGCGAACGGCGCCCGCATATCCCAACGGGTTGCCGCCCGTCCGCAGAAAGAATGCCATTTCGTCCATCGGCACACCCGGGTTCTGTTCCGCTGGCAGGTAAACGATAGCCGGAAAATCGCCGGTCAGGTCGCCGTACCTCGCGTTTCGTGCCAGCCCTACTATCTCCATCTGCCGCGGTTCCGAGCTCATTCCATAGCTGATCACGCTCTGCCCCACCGGATTCTCGACGTCGAGATTGACCTTAGCCCAGGCTTCGTTAACAACCGCCACCGGCGCCCCGCCCTTGCGGTCGCGTTCGTCGAACGCGCGGCCTGCCAGCACTGGAATGTGCATGGTGGAGAAAAATCCCGGAGCGACGCCGAGCACACGCGTGGCCGCTCGGGAGTAGCCCGAGCCATTGCCGGTCGGTGCTTTCTCCGGCCGCGGCTGGCCCACTGGAATCACGGCCCATCCCCAGGCGCCATTGCCGATCAGAAATGAATTCGCCATGGTCGCCCCGCGCACGCCTGGAATCGCCGCCAGCCGGGTTTTCAGGTCGCCGTAAAAGGAAAGAATCTCGGCATCGCGGTGGCCCGCCTGACGGGCATTCACCTGGAACAACAAAAGCTTCTCGCGATCGAAACCCACATCCAACGAATGCAGGTTGGCGAGCGTCCGCACAAATAGATTCGCGCCCACCAGCAGCAGGAGGCAGACGGCCAACTGCGACACCACAAGTATCCGGCCCAACCCGAATCGCCGACCGCCCCGAGGGCTCGTCTTGAGCGCCGGCATAGCATCCACTCGGACCGCCTGAAGCGCTGGAGCGAGTCCGAACAGCACGCCTGTGATCACGGTCAGCAGCAAAGCGGCTGTCAACACGGCAGAGTTCAACTCAGGCTGTATCGCGAACGGCTCCGTTCCGGCAGAGAGCATTTGGCTGAGAAAACGCATACTCCAAAGCGCAACCAGAATCCCCGCAACGGCGCCCGTGAGAGCCAGCAAAAGGCTCTCCGTCAGCAATTGCCGGATCACCCGCCACCGTCCCGCCCCGATGCTGAGCCGGACCGCCATTTCCCGGCTCCTGGCCGCGCACCGTGCCAGCAGCAGATTCGCAATATTCGCGCACGCAACAGCCAGGATCAGTCCCACCATCGCCAGCAGCACATACAGTGGTCGGGAATAAAGTCGCCGCAGGTTGTCCAGACCGGTAGCGCCATTCTGCAGCAGGAAATGCGGCAGGCTCTTTCGTTCCCGATCCGTGGCTGCCGTCCCGGCAACCCACGCATCGAAGACGGGTGCCAGCGTCGCCTGCGCCTGTGCGAACGTCACCCCGCGCTGCAACCGGCCCATCATTTCTATCCAGTAATTGTGTTCGTCCTTATAGCGTTCGATCCATCCCGGCGCCGCTCGCTCCGTGTCGACCAGAAGATCGGCATGAAGCGGAATATACAGTTCCGGAGCCTGCGACGGATCCACCCCAAAGAAACTCTGTGGCGCCACGCCGATCGCAGTGAAGGGAACATTGTCGATCACGACCCTCTGCCCGACCGCTCTGGCAGCCTCACCGAAACGCGTCCGAGCGAATCCGAAACTCACCACCACGACCGCCTGCGCGCCCGCGCGGTCGTCCTCGCCCGCAATCAGGCGTCCCGCCGCCGGGACGATCCCAAGCCCTCGGAAATAGTCTCCGGATACGTACTCGCCGGCCGTGACTTCGGCCTGTTGCCCCACCATGACATTGAGTTTTCCCGCCGGGCGGTACGCGAACAGAACGGAAAGCGCGCCGCTTCGCTTCTGCAGCATCTCGAAAGCGGGAAACGGGAAAATCGACGTCGTCGTTCCCAGCTTCGGATCTTTATGAAACCAGCCGTGGACCTGATGCACGACGGTGTCATCCGTGTTCTTCATCGTCGTGCTGTGCCACTCGAGCACCACCAGCGACGCCGGATCCGCCACCGGCAGCGGCCGCATCAGCAATGCGTGCATGAAGCTGTAGATGGCCGTGTTGGCGCCAATCCCCAACGCCAGCGACAGGCATGCCAATACCGTGAATGCCGGATTGCGCAGCATGGTTCGCGCGCCGTACCGAAGGTCCTGCCCGAGCTGCTCCACCGGCGTCCAACTCCACGCCGCACGCGTGTCTTCCTGCACCAGGCTCAGGTTTCCCAGCCTCCTGCGCGCCACATTGCGCGCTTCCTCCGGGGACATGCCGGAGGCTTCCCGCACTTCCGAGTCCTCCTCCAGGTGAAATTGAAGTTCCTCGGCGAGTTGTTCTTCCTTGCGACGCCGCTGCGTCATCCACACCAGCTTGCGAAAGAGCGCGATCATTGCCCGTCCTCGTCCGCGGGATTCAGGACCAATCCCATTGCCCGCGAGAACATTTCCCACTTCGATTGCTCGGCGGCGAGTTGTTTTCGCCCTCGCGCTGTCAGGCGATAGTAACGGGCCCGTTTCCCTTTGTCGGACAGCTCCCACGCAGCTGCGATCCAGCCTTTCGCCTCCAGCCGGTGCAGCGCGGGGTACAAGGAACCGGTCTCAACCTGCAGCAGTTCTTCCGACGTGCGTTCAATACGCCGGGCAATGGCGTGACCATGCATCGGCTCGCCCAGCAATGTTCGCAGAATCAGAACATCGAGAGTCCCTTGCAGAAGTTCTACCCGTGCTGGTGTTCTGTCGTCCATTGTGTAGACAATCTACTAAATATTCTGTAGGATGTCTACTGCACTACCCGCCCGGGGATCCTATTGTAACGAGGCTCTTCGCTCAAAAGACGAGGGATGGTACTGGAACTAACCTAGCTATCTAACTTCTGTTATACTCCGCACAGGAGAGGAGGGATACCAGATGTTCTGGCGTGAAGTAGCGATCCTTTCTCTCGTGCCAACCGCATTGGTATTCGGTGGCAGCATCACATTCGAGGGTCCTTTTGGGCCTACCGATGGCTCAGTCACTGGACCTAACCTCTACTTTGACATCCAGGACGCCACACTGGCACAGCCCGCTAACGCTGGTGGGGACTGGATGCTGACCGTGCACACCAACTACCCCATCCCATTGCCCGGACCGCCCGGAAATGTCATACCTTCCTTCAGATCTTATGCGGCTTCGGATTTCCTGGTGGCTTGGGATGGCGGATTCTTTGGCATCGTGCTGCACGGCCACGACGGTTATATGGCGGGCGATCTCTATCAGGCCGCTGGCTTTCAGACGGCGGGGCAGGCCCGCGGCATTCCAACCGATCCGAACGAACCGGCTCCATATGTCTGGCTTTCAGCCGGTGGATCTTTGCTTGGCAACGGGACTGTTTCAGCCGCCGCTTACGGCGACGGAGTTACTCAGGCGTCCTACACCATTACTGACGTGTTTCAGGCCCCCTCAGGCTTCCTGCAGAATGGCGCGTTCACTATTTATATGTCTTCGGCCGACAGCGGTTTCGGATACATGACAGGGACCGGAGTATTCTCCACAGCCGGAAACGTCAGCGACCCGCCCGACCCGCCCTCAGTACCCGAACCCGGAGCCTTGTATCTCTTCACCTCGGGATTGCTCCTGATCAGTTGTCTTTCCCTTTTAATTACAAAAAAGTCGATACGCTAACCGGCTATGGGGCGCCATTGAAAACGTGGCGTGTTACACCGCAGCGCCATTGGTTGAGGGCGTGAGGTCCGCCTGGCAACCAAGGGCACGGACGGCACGGACCAGGCGCTGGCTCTCAACCGAATGGTCCACTTATTTTGGATACAGGTTGGATTCATGCCCGTTTTCATGACATTTCGTGGGCCGCAGGCTCATCGCGACAGATTGTAAGTCTGGGTAGTGGGCTACTTTGAAAAAGTCAAAGTAGCCCACTACCTTTTTCTCGCCTTCGGGCAAACCTCCAGTCAACCCTCGGCCGCACTTTCACGGTCATTCCAGGCGGAGTAAAGGCGCCGGGTCGATCCGGGCGGCCCTTCCCACCGGAATCAATGTCGCGGTCACGGCGACACCCACCACGACCGCAAGCGCGGACCCGAGGATCCAGGGGTCCGAGGGACGCACCTCATACAACCAACTGGAAGCCAGCCGGCCGGCCCCAAGGGCCATTCCCATGCCGATCGCCGCACCGGCCGCGGCAACGGCGAGTCCCTGTCTCACGAGCAGAGAGAAGATGTTTGCGCGCGTTGCGCCAAGCGCCATCCGCGTGGCGATTTCACTGTACCGGTCCGCGGAAGAGTACGCTATGATGCCGTAAATCCCGATCGCTGCGAGCATCAGGGCCACCATCCCGAATAACAGCATCAGTGTGGTTCCCAATTTCTGACGCGTCAAAGTCGCCGCAACCACCCCGCTCACCGGTTCGACCGTAAAGGCCAGCTGCGGATCCATCATCTGTACCTGGGCGCGTACCTCCGGAATCGCCATGCGCGGGTCGGGGAGGTTTGTGGCTACAACGACGTGCAGGCGAAAAGTATTTCCCGACTGGTTGTCGACAAAGTAAAATGCCGGGTCGGCGCTGCTCCACAACGAGCCATACTTCACATCGTCGACCACACCGACAATCGCGCGGCTTGTGGTGGGATCCACGCGGCCAAGGCCGAGGGAAATTTGGGCCGTCAGCGGGTCGCGGCCCTCCAGATACGTTCGGACAAAACTCTCATTGACAACTGCCACGGGCGCTGTCGACGGCCGGTCATAGTCGGCAAACGCGCGGCCCCGGAGGGTCCGGATGCCCATGGTCTCGAAGAACGCCGGCGACACCACGTGCATAAACGCTACGACGTGTTCGTGCCCTTCCGGCCAGCCATCCAATCGAAAGAGCGACGTCGATCCGCTCTCGCCCGGGAGCAGAGGAAAGTCCGATGAACCGGCGACGGCGGTGACGCCGTGGATGTGGCGAAGCCTGGTGAACAACGTTTGCTCCCAGGCGCTCTGCACGCCGGGACCGCGATATTTCTGGAAAGGCAGCAACACGTCAAAGGTCAGACGGCCGCGGCTGACGAAGCCGGGATCGTTCCGCTGCAGATTCAGAAAGCTCCGCACCAGCAGTCCTGTGCCCGCCACAATGGTGACGGCGACTGCAACTTCGGCGGCGATCATCATCCGCAAGGCGCGGTGCGTCGCTCGCGTGCCACCGCTCGTGCGTGCGCGCTCCCGCAGCCGCTGTTCGATACCCCTCCCGGCCAGTTGCAGTACTGGCACGAGCCCCACACCGAGCGCACAGACCACCAGCATTGCGATTGCAAACAGCAACACCGGCGTATCGAAGGGCACCGCCTGAAGGCGCGGCAACTGTGAAGCGCCATAGCGCAACAGCGCCCGTACGGCGGCATAAGACACCGCCAGGCCCGCCACGGTGCCGATGGTGGCCAGGACGGCCGACTCGGTCAATAGTTGCGTCGCTATGCGCATGCGACTGGCGCCTATAGCGGCGCGGATAGCGACCTCGCGGGAGCGGCGCGACGCCCGCGCCAGCAGCAGGTTTGCAACATTGACGCATGCCAGTATGAAGAGCAACGCGGTCGCCGAAAACACGATGATCAGGACCGGCCGCAGATCGCCTACCATTGCATTCACAAATGGTTCGATCACAAAGGCACGATTGCGTTCGGGGCCCGGATAATCGCGCCCAAGGCTCATCGCGACGCCCCCCAGCCGGCTCCGCAGCATCTCCGGCGGCGTGCCGGGAAGCATCCTGAGATAGCCGTCAAGGGCGTGACCGGTATCTTGTGGATTGAGTTGTAGATTGATCCACACGTCTGTTCCCCGCGGCACATCCATTTCCGGCGCCGCGACGCCAAGTATCGGCATATCGCCGGTCGTGAGGCTCAGAGTCTTTCCCACAATGTTCGGATCGCCCGCGAAAGCGCTGTGCCAAAGCCTGGTGGAAATCACCGCGCCGGTCGGCCCGTTCCTGTGGAAATATTCCGGCGGAAAACCAGTTCCCAGGACAGGTGCAAGACCAAAAAGAGGGAAGAAGCCCTCATCGACACCCGATGCTGCAACCGCCCGCGGTTCGCCGTCGGGCGGCAACAGGGTCAGGTCCTGACGCGTCGACAGCGCCACGGTCACGTTCGGTGAAGCAGCGTCCTTCAGGCGCCTTAATTCGACGGGGCTGACGAGGCCTGTCGTGACTCGGCCGTCCGTAAACTGCGTGCGCACGGACCAGAGGTCTTGCGATCGGGGATACGGCAATGGCCGCAACAACGCCGCATTGACGACGCTGAAGATAGCCGTTGTCGCGCCCATACCGAGCGCGAGTGTACTGACCGCTGCCAGTGTGAAAACGGGCGCGCGCGATAAGGAACGCACGGCATAACGGATATCTCGCCGCAGCATGTCGAACCAGAGAAACCCGCGTTGGTCCCGCACGCGTTCTTTGATTTGATCGACGCCGCCGAATTCCCGGCGAGCCGCCGCTCGTGCGTCAGCCGCCGGCAAACCAAGGCGCCGGTATTCGATGGCGAGCAATTCCAGATGCTCGGCGATTTCCTCGGCGAGCCCTTCTTCGTCGCGGCGCCGGCTGAAGAGAGCACAGGCGCGCGCGATCAGCGTTCTAAGGCCGGTCATGACTTCGCCTCCAGCATTCTCGACATGATCGAGACAGCGCGCTCCCAGATTTCGGTCTCAACGGCAAGCTGGTTTTTCCCGGCTCGCGTGATCTCGTAGAAACGTGCGCGGCGATTATTCTCACTCGTGCCCCACCGGCTCCTGATCCAGCCTTTTTGCTGCAGCCGGAGCAGAGCGGGATAAATAGTGCCCTGATTCAGAGCGAGCATGCCCTGCGCCAATTGCTCGATCCTTCGCGCAATACCGTATCCATGAAGCGGACCCATTGCGTCCAGGGTTTTCAACACGATCAGATCGAGGGTGCCATAGGGAACGTCGGCTTCGGGAGTGCGCATGCAGGCCTTTATGTGGACAGCCAACAGAAGTCTAGCATGCGCTCCTGTGGACCGTCAACAGAAAGACTACCGGATTGCAGCAGACTTCGGCCTCTGTGAGCCAAGAGAACGGTCGAATATTTTTACCCGGACGATATTGACAAACTAATTTTATCCGGGTATATTTAATTCGTGAGTCTTACAGCCTTTCATCGTTTCCGAAAGCTGGCGTCAGGCAGTGCCGAAGACCTCATAAGCGTCGTCAGGCGCCGCCCACAGGGCGAGGTGCTCGTCTTCGACGACGCCACCGGCTCCCAGATTGACCTTGATATCCGAGGGAAATCACGGAAGATCGCGGATGAACACCAGGTTGCCGAGCCGCGCGGTCGCGGCCGTCCCCGGCTCGGGGTCATCGCAAAAGAAGTGACGCTGCTGCCGCGGCACTGGGACTGGCTCAATCTGCAGCCGGGCGGTGCCTCCGTCGCCCTGAGAAAGCTCGTGGATGAGGCTCGCCGAACCAGCGGAGATCAAGATCGGATACGCGCCGCGCAGGAAGCGGCATATCGGTTCATGTCGGCTGCGGCCGGCAATCTGCCCGGATTCGAGGAAGCGACG
Organism: Bryobacteraceae bacterium; assembly: GCA_035484655.1. Classification (GTDB taxonomy): domain Bacteria; phylum Acidobacteriota; class Terriglobia; order Bryobacterales; family Bryobacteraceae; genus Palsa-89. Next base: position 13,833 of record DATHOT010000294.1, read on the forward strand.
CGGGCGCTTTTTGCATATGACCGCCGGAAGTTCGCGCAGCTGATTGCCGACTGGCCTGAAGACGTGCGCGACTTCGCCGTGAGACTTGCCTTCGCCGATCAGGAACCGGCGCAGGCTTAATTACTCAAAATCACTTGCTGACGCGCGTGGCCCGAAAGGCGCCGAGCCGCGACGGCTACGGAGCGGTTGTCCGGCGAAAACGGAATTCTGCGCCGGAAACGCTTACGGGACACGTGTGTCCCGTCCATTTTCGATTCGAAAGGAAAAGAGGGTATGAAACTACTGAACACGCACCTGATCACCGCTTTGGTCGCTGGCGACGCGTCGGCGCGGCTCCAGGCCGCCCTTGCGATCGGCTCCAATGCCGAACCGGGTCTGGTCGACACCCTTATAGCGCGGTGCGCCATCGAGCCCGACTTTTACGTGCGCGACATGCTCACGTGGGCGTTAACCCGTCTCCCATCGGAGATAACCGTGCCGCGCCTGCTCGCGGAGCTGCGTTCGGAGCGCGCTCAGGCCCGGAGCCAGGCGTTGCATACCCTGTCCAAGATCAAGGACTCCAGCGCATGGCCCGCGATCACTCGATCCCTTCTGCGCGACCCCGACGATGAGGTCGCCCGGAGCGCATGGCGTGCGGCCGTCGTCCTCGTACCCGAGGGGCAAGAGAAGGACCTGGCCGAGGAACTGGCCGCACAGTTCGGTCGCGGCGATCGGGAAGTGCAGCTTAGTCTGAGCCGCGCCCTCGTCGCCCTCGGAGAAGAAGTCGTCGGGCCGGCCCTCCGGAAGGCGATGGCGTGTGGCGACCCAGCCGTCCACGCCCATGCGAGCGCTACGGAGCGACTCCTCCGCAACCCGGACGCAGGTTGCGAGAATGCCGTCTACGAGGCGAAACGGACATTCGCGCTCGGCAAGAAATGAAAGGCGAGAGATATTCAAGCGGCTGAGACACCGCTTGCCAGCGCGCGCTCGGTAGATGCAACGCGTTACCGAGCCGCGACTGCGAAGGAGCGGTTTCTGGAAACACAACACAAGCAACGTGCTCAGAGCATACGGTTCAAACCTCGGCGTCCTGGCTGAGTTTGACCCTATTGTCAAAACAGGCATTCTCGATAAAGGCTCGGCGGTCGTGGACGGGACATCCTACTCGACAAGAAGAGATTCGGCGCGTTTCACGGCGCGTGAACGCAAAATCAATTCCAAATCGGTGCATCATCACCGGGATCGCCACCAACGTTTGTTGCGAGACCACGGCGCGGGAGGGCGCCGTCCGCGATTTCCGCGTGTTGTTCTTGAGCAACGATTGTTCTTGAGCAACGATTGTTCTTGAACAACGATTGTTCTTGAACAACGATACCGCAACCAATTCCCTTGAGGGAAGTTGGTGAGACGTCCACTTCGGCCCGTGCTGCAGGCTCTACTCGTTTGAGGTCGGTTCGTTTCTAACTACCTGCATCCTGAACCGCCTGTTAGCCGGCAGGGCCTTTGCGCGAACTGCCTGCCAAGCTCAGAACACGAATTGCGCTACTAGTTGGCCCGTTCGCGGTTGGTAAAGCAGCGATGACGTGTTGATGGATCCGAAGCCGGAGACAATCTGCTCGCCGGGGGAGCAGGCGCCGTTCGTGCCGTTCGCCGTCTTGCAGACCGGCGCGGCTTGCGGATTCACCAGGCTCGGATTGTTCAAATACGTGCGATTGAATATGTTTTGAAACTCCGCGCGGAGATTGAGCGCGACCCGCTCGTGTATCTGGAAGTGCCGGCCCACCGACAGGTTCTCCACCGGGCGCCTTTCCCCGCGGAAGTCATTGTAGTAATAAGCGCCACCATACTGCCCTGGCGCAGGATTGGCCCACGCCGCCGGATTCAATACTCTCGTGGTGTTGGGATCGTAGCAGGCGCAGTTCAGGTTGTTCAGGTAAAGAGGCTGCCCGGGGACGCGGACTTCGTTGGGCACGGCCTGGAATGTAATGTTGCTGATGAGCGCCGAGGCAAGGTTGCCTGGATAGCCTGTGGTGTTGGCAGTGGGAGCCGCCAGGGGTATCCCGCTGGCGTAGTATGCAAAGCCATTGAGAAACCAGTCGCGGACTACAGGCGACACGAACCTGGGTCCCCACTTCGGCAATGTGTAAGTGAATCCGACGCGGGTGACGAGGGGCTGATCCAGGGACGAAATGGACTTAGCCAGAGCAGGATTCTGAACGTCCGGCGTGCCGCCGAAATTATCCAGGGACTTGGACCACGTGAACCCGAAGGTGAACAGCAGGCCATGAGAGAGCCGCTTGTTAGCCGTCAGCTGGAGCGCCTGATACCAGGTGTCGCCCAGCGGCGCGTTTACCGGACCCAGACCGGAGTTGAACTGCGGGTAGGGCCGCAAAGACTGGGCGACGGTGGCCGTGAGGGGGAAGCCAGCGAAGGGAACCTTATTCTGGAAAGGCCCCGCCGCCGGCGAACCGATCGGCGCGATCAGGATCGCCACATCGGCCGGGTTGCTCAAGCTGAGCCCGTGTGCGCTCAACAAAGACGTGCTCAGGTAGTTGTAATTGACCAGTGGTCCCACCATCGTCCAGTAGGCCCCGCGGTTGCCAATGTAGGATGCCTCCACCACCAGATTGCGTGCCACTTCCCGTTGCAGGCTGACGCTCCATTGCTCCTGGCGGGGTGGTCTTCCGGCGTTGGGGTCGTAATACTGCGGACCGGTGCCCGGAATGACTCCTCCGATCGGGTAATAGCCTGTGCTGAAGTTGGGCCACGCGATCTGCCCAGCCGTCAAGGGTGCTCCGTTCAGAGTGACTCCCTGACCCCACGTCATGACCGGCTGGCCGGGAACAGAGGACGGGCCGAGAGGATTGCTCGCCTGGGCAGTCCCGGTGCCGCCGCTGTATGCAGTGCTGGCGTATACGACGCCGAAACCGGCGCGGAGCGCTGTCCCTGGAAGGATCTGATAAGCCACGCCGATACGCGGTCCGAGGGCATAAGGATAGTTATGGGTGAAGTTGCAGTGACAAGTGGCCTGGTAAATGACTGAGCCCAGTTCGCCGCCGGCCGTGGGGTTGGGGAGGTTCGGCGCGAAGTTCGGAGCACGGCCGTATTGCTCCTGGTAGTAGCGCATGTAGTCGTAGCGCAAGCCCAGATCCAGTGTGAGTTTGCGGGTCACTTTCCAACTGTCCTGCGCATAGAATCCCCACTGCTGTTTGCCGAAACGCACGTCGGAGTAGGGATCAATGTTGGCTGTATCCACCGCACCCAGCAGGAAACTCGCGTAGGGGAAACCAATGTGGTTGGCGCCTATGTTGGCGGTGCTGCTGGCAGTGGTGCTGATCGCCGTGACGATTTGCGAGTTCGTGTTAACCAGGTAAGGCATGGCCGTTTCCGCGCTGCTGAACGCAAAGGTGTCCTGGCTGGCGGCCTGAGTGTAATTTCCCCCGTTTCGCAGTTCCCCACCAAACTTAAAAGTATGGTTTCCCTTCACCCAGGTGAGGCTCGCGATGGACTCAAACTGGTTGTAAAGGCTATTCACGCGGTTCAAAGGTCCGAGAGGCTGGGTAGCACTGCCGAAACCGCCGGCCAGGGAATCGGAAAGACCATTGATTAAAGGAAAGGTGAGCGGTTTGTCGAACGCCGCACTGCAGAGTCCCAGTTGCCCGCAGGAATCATAGTTGGGTATCAGCGACGGCCGGCCCAGGTCGTCGGAGTCGTAGCCGACGCCCAGGTGCAGCAGTAGCGTCGGGCTGATGGTGTGGTCATAGTTGAGGCGCTCGCGGCTTGCATAGATACCTCCGCCGAACGAATAGGAAATGGGTTCCGGCAACCCGTCTTCGCCATAGCCATTGGAGGTAAAGGTCAAGGTACGGCCCCAGAAGAAGGAGAGCTTGTCTTTGGTGGTGAGTATCTGATCGAGCTTGAGCGAAGGAGCGTCGGTGTAGCGGCTGACTGCTTCCGTGTTCTGCCAGTTATTGACCACGCCGGCCGCATTGCAGGGCGGTCCCGCTACGCAGAAGGGCTGCGGCATCATGTTCTGGATCTTCAGCGAGACCGGATCCATGCGGGACATCGGAATGGCGTTGTTCGAGAACGGATCGGTTACGACCTGGCCGTTGACGTTACGCGCTGTGTTGGGGTCGTAAATCTCATCCGAAAGGATTGGGCGTCCAAGCGGATCCGTACCCAGATTCTTATTGCCGGCCGCTGCAATGGCCGCGCTGAAATCGCCATTGCGATAAGCGTCGGTGGGAATGGATTGCGCCGCCGGCAGCACAGCCTGGCTGTTCAGGTATTGCTCCCAGCTGAAAAAGAAGAAGCTCTTGTTCTTGCCGTTGTAGACCTTGGGAATCCATATCGGACCTCCAACCGTAAAGCCATAATCGTTCCTTCGCACCTGTGGCCTGGTGTGCTCATTGGGGCTCCCCGG
>DATHOT010000295.1:0-32718 GCA_035484655.1 Bryobacteraceae bacterium
AATAGCTCACCGGCTGGGCGGTTGGGCTGAAGGAGCAGGTCGCCTCGGCGAGCCTTCCGAATCACATTCAGCGTTCTACAACGGGGCGGGGAAATGCAGAGGATCGCGCAGGCTTTGCAGTTCGCGGTAGTAATACATGGCGGTCGGCCGCCGGCCCTTGAAGTTCAAAGTCTTGAGGAATTCGATCTCTTCCTCGGTGATGTCGCCGCTCAGGGTTTTGTCGTTGAGGAACTGTTCGAAGCCCGGCTCCAGAGTGAAGGGCGGCTGCGGCTCGAGCTCTACAAACTCAAATCGTTTCAGGCTGCCGGGCGCCAGCCGGGGGTTCAAGGCCACTTCCATGCCAAAGGTCTTGAGGTCGATGTCCCAGGAGTCGATCATGGGATCGAGGAATGAAACGCAATTCTCGATCGAGACGTTGAAGACATCGGTATCGAGGAAGTCCAGAATGGCGACGCGCATTTGCTCGTAGCTGCGCCTGCTCAGATGGGCCATCAAGCGCAGCCACTCCTCGCTTCGCAATTCCTCCTTGGCGGTCACTTGGGCGACGTCGAGGAGTTTTTGTGTCACCAGGCGTTCGAGTTCACCAAAGGGCTCCTTCTCAAAAATCCGGCGTACCTCTTTCCGGCTCTCCGGTTCGCACTTGCGCAGGACCAACTCCCGGAACTCTTTAAAGAGGGGCCTGGGCGGCGCCGCCACTCGTTTCTTCAACTCCTCCTGACGCTGCGCTTCCGCTAATTTCGAAAGCTCGCCGGCGGGGAGCTTCAAGAATTCGCCGATCCGATCATAGATGTCCGTGCGTCCCGGCGCCGGAGGAGCTTTTTTGCGGGTCAGGAGTTGGGAGATATAGGAGTCTGTCACCTGGACAGCGGCGGCGAGATCGCGTTGATCCAAGCCCAGCGTGCCTAAGCGCTCTTTGATAACTAGAGAAACGTCCATATTAACCGCTAACAGTCAATTGACACGGCAATTGTGCCACAGAGCAGGCTTGACAATCAATAAAAATTAACTGACAATAGTAAATGTCTGAGCGCTTCTGCCCACTCGCGGGTCATCTGAACTAAGTCAGGCGATCTGATTCTCTTCTTCTTAGGCCATCCCCTGTAAACGAAGGAGTTGACATGTTCGACACGCAGCAGAAGTCCACTGGGACCGGATACACGACCACGGTGACGTTCCTGGTTCTAGCCTTCATCTTTATTCCGGCCGCCCTGATGTTCTCGGGCCACTATGGGTATGTTTCTGTTTCGCTGGCCGTTGCGGGTAGCGCGCTATGCGTTGGGTTGGCTTGGATGAATTGGAAGAAGTCGTCGCAACTCTCGATGCCTTCGATCGAAATTCAGAACGCGGGAACGAAATGATCCGGGCACGGATGGCCCTCGGAATTCTATGCGGCGTGCTCGGGGCGTCGATGCTCGGAGCTGGAGATTTCTCCAGTTACCGCGGGTTCCAATTCGGCATGGATCTCTCGGCGGCTGCCAAGCAGGCGGGCATGAACGCGTCTGAGGCGGTTGTTCTGCACCAGCATCCGGCGCTGATCCAACAACTGGACTGGCGGCCGCGTTGGCCGGTACAGGCGAAGCAGACGCAGGCTGATCCGGTAGAGGACGGTCTGCTTTGCTTTTATAACGGAGAGCTGTTTCGAATCGTGGTCACCTATGATCGCTACCGAATGGAAGGGATGACGGCGGACGACGTGATCGACGCCATCTCGCAGACCTACGGAGCTGCTACCCGGCCGACGGCCGAGGTGGAATATCACTCCACGTATGGCGAGGCTGCGCAAGTCATAGCGCGGTGGGAAAACGAGGAATACTCGTACAATCTTGTTCAAACGGGAAACGGGTCGAGCTTTGCGATGATCCTGTACTCCAAGCGGGCAGACGCTTTGGCTCAGGCGGCAAACGTGGAAGCGGTCCGGCTGGAAGCGCAGGAAGCGCCCCAGCGAGAAATCGATAAACAGAAGAAGCACGATGACGACGACCGCCTGGCTCTGGAGAAGGCGCGGTCCGCGAACAAGCCGAACTTTCGTCCTTAGCCAATGACACAACCAGATACTCCTCAAACAGAGCCTTATCAAGCCATCAGTGCCGGATCCATAATGGTGGAACAGAACACGCTCCTGCCGGCGCCGTTAGGCCTGGAAAGCGGTAGAACCGAGAGCGGCTGGGCGCGGATCACGAACAATCCGACCCGCCGGCAGCTCGAAACGAAACTCGCGGCCGCGGGATGGACGTTCTTTTATATGGCCGGTAAGATCAAGACCAGTGCCTTCGGTTTTGAGAGAGCTAGCATGATCCAAGCGGCGCTGAAACGCCTGATCGCGATCGCCAAGCTGCAGAATTGTAATTGCCTGGAGATCGATGCCATCCGCACGCGCTCGTTTTTGGGGCTGCCGTACATAAGCCTCTCGGCCCACTCGCGGCATATTCAGAATGGCATGCTTTTCGCCAATCATGCGGGTTCAGCAGAATGACACTCATTACGGTAAAACTCACGACTCGAGAACTTACGCTGTTGACCTCTTTGGCATCGGATCAACTATTCCGCAGAGAGTTCATCGATCCCAAGATGCCGGGCTATCGATCAAGCCCGGAGGACGTAAGCCTCGGGAAAAAGCTGGTGGAACGATTGCGGCTGAAGGCGGACCCCGGCAAGAAGTCGACATTTCCAAGGAGAAATGGTGCGACTGCTTGAGACATCGCTCACAGTTGCAAAAGGAAGGATGCGGAATGCCCTTTGATCGGTTTATTCCGACGCCGTTCATAGTCAGAACGGTCCAGACGCACGCGCCGGTAGCGTCAGGGGTTTACGGAATCTCGAATGCGCGAGAATGGATTTACATCGGCGCAACGGACAACATTCAGGGCGCGCTCCTTCACCATCTGCAGGACCTGGGCGCGTCGCTCATGAAACGACAGCCGACGGGATTTGTGTTTGAGATTTGTGACGAAGCGCGTCGATCAGCCCGGCAAGATCGCCTGGTGCTGGAATACGAGCCGGTTTGTAACCGGTCTTCGGCGGCGCACCCATGACGGCGGGGACTCGCCCCGGGGAGAAGAATATGGAAAATCCCGCAAGGAGCATAAAGATGCAGTTCATTATGACCGGGTTCACGCAAGAGCTGGGATTCCGGGTCTTTGCGTTTGAACGGATGGCAGAGGATCGAACACGGACGAGATGGACCGTCAGGGCGGATCTTGCTCTGACTCGAAGATACGGCATTCGGCTGCAAGAGCTGCCGTTAATGTGCCGGGGGCTTCTGGAACGCGGTGACGAAGCCGAGGAGACCCGCGCGATAATCTTTAGCGAGGAGCTGATGCGCACTTGCGCGGATGAGCGCGCCGCGGCCAAAGAGGGCGCCGCCCACAAAAGAAAAACGCCGCGCCGGCCGGTGAGCGAGAATTCGGGTGCTGCCTGGCGAGGTCCGCAGCAGCATTGAGGTCGAGCAGATTGGGACTGAGAATGTTCACTACACAATGTCCGCATTGCAGATCGATCGAGTTTAGAGGTGTAGGCGTCCGGAACGCGATCGAGAAGGCGATTCACTGGATTCTTTTGCCTTACCGTTGCGCTCTGTGCGGGCGGCACTTCTTCCTGTTTCGATGGCAAGCTCCCGTCGGAGGGACTGCTTAAGACCGGAACGGCCTCGGCATCCATAGGCGATGACCTGGCGCGAATACCACGAATCCACTAAGCACACGGTTCAATCACTGCGGCGATCCCAGCACTTCCTGGATTGGAAGAACATGCCGGATCCGTTCCGGCATTATGAAGGCGCGCCGCTGCTCGACCTCCCAGCCGACCCGGCCGGCCCGGAAATCCCCGCGCTCGAATTGCTTCAGGGTACTTATGGCAGTACACGCGCGGCGGATGGCGCGAGCTTTCTTTCCGAGTTGCTATTTCATTCCGCGGCAATCAGCGCGTCGAAGCTGGTCCCATCCACGGGAGACCGGTACGCGCTGCGCGTGAATCCATCTTCCGGCAATCTGCATCCGACGGAATTTCATTTTGTAACGCGCGGGCTCAAGCAGTGGCCGGATGGGTTGTATCATTACCGTCCGTCGTCGCACATGGCGGAACAGCGCGCGACCGGAGATTTCGAGATCAAGCCGGCCGGAGAATTGGCTCCTCTCACATTTATCCTGACGAGTATTGCGTGGCGCGAAGCGTGGAAGTATCGCGATCGGGCTTATCGATATTGCCTGCACGACATGGGGCACGCCTGGCAAGCGCTCGCGCTGGCGGCGCGGGCGGCCGGGTGCGATAGTTTTGCAATTGGCTGGTTCCCGGACGATGACATCGCGCAGTTGTGTCGGCTGAGTGAGGATGAGTGGCCGATGCTGGTGGTTGAAATCCGCGGCCGGTCGATCCCGCTTGGCGATCGGAATGCCGGAGAGACGATTTGGCACGGCGGACAAGCGAACCAACTTTCAGATCATCAGGTGAGTTATCCGTCGATCGACGAAATGCATGCGGCGACGAAACTCAGCTCGGCTCCCGGTCCGGCAGATACAAGCGCGGAGGAGGGAAGCGGAGAAATCGTACTGCCTGCGCCGGTGTCATCAGAGCGGGCCTTCGCGGAGGTTGTGCGACTGCGACGTTCGGCGCTCGACTTCCGGGGCGGGGTGGAGTCGATGTCGCTGGCAAAGCTTTCAGCTATCCTGGCAGCCGCGACCGAGCCGCTGGCGGCGGACTTCGCGAGCTCACGCTTCGTCCACGTTTATCTCTACGCCCACCGCGTCGTCGACTTAGAGCCTGGCGTGTATCGATACTGGCCTCAGCACGCTCAATTGGAACAAGTCCGGTCCGGCGATCAGCGTGTAGCTGCCGCGGGCCTCAGCCTCGCACAGGATCTTGCGGGCAATGCATGCCTCGCGTTCTCGATGACTGGCGACCTGGAGCGCGCCGCTCGCTTACACGGCGACCGTGGTTATCGATACGTGCATTTCGAGGCTGGCGCGATCGGCCATCGCCTCTATCTCGCCGCCGAAGCGCTGGGGCTGGGAGCGACCGGCATCGGAGCATTCTATGACGACGAGGTGGACCGCTATCTCAACCTGACATCGGGGCAGAGGCAAGTGGTGTACCATTTCGCGATCGGTTATCCGGTGGCGGATCCGCGTATTGGCGCTTAGGCCAGGGCGTGTGCGTGCGCTTTGGCGAGGACGTAAGGGCCTTCCGGGATCACGGCGATGTTGGCGTTCGCCGGGAGACCTTCCGTCAGCGCGGCGATGGCCGTGTCCAATGCCGGATAGGCGCGGCCCCACAGATTGGCGTGGTATTCCGCCGGTAACCCGGGCACGTAACACAAGAGCCGCTGCTGGGTTGTGACGAGCGCCAGTTTCTCGAGCTGCCACTGATCGACCGTCACCGGTTGGCCTTCGATTTGTTTCAGGAACCCGGCGTCCGATCCGTTTTCGAGCAGCATCCGGCGGAACTCCGGTGCGCCGGCGCCTTCCGGACAAGCCGCGACCAACAAGATGCGCCCACCGGGTTTCACGATGTGGGCGGCCGACGTCACGCCTTTGATGGCTTGGTAGAAAGTGAGATCGAGCGGGTAGCCGGCAGAGGTGGTGATCACCGCGTCGACCGGTTCGTCGATGGTCTCGAGCAGGACATCGGATACAAATTCGACCCCGCGCCGGTGCGCCTTTTCAGGGTCTCCCGCGAATACGCCGGCAATCGAGCGATCGCGCGCCAGGGCCACGTCCAGCATGAAATCATGCCGCGCTATTCGAGCGATTTCCAATAATTCCCGATGTAGCGGATTGTCGTCGACAGAGCCCTCCACCGCCCTCGCGTCGCGCATGAACTTGGAGCTGTGGAGCACCTTGATTGTTTCTTGAGCCGCCAGCCCGGGAGCTACCAGCTTCCGTCCTCCGGAGAATCCGAGCATAAGGTGAGGCTCAATGAATCCGAGAGTGAGGTGAAGGTCGGCCGCAATGAAGCGCTCGTCGATATAAACCGGAGTGCCCGAGGCCGTGGAACCTAGATGGCGATGCGACGCGAGATTCCGCGCATCGTGATTCTGCACTCGGTAGGCCGAGGCGATCTCGTTTCCGCAGATTTCGCGGATTTCGGCCTCGGTGGCCGCCCGGTGCAGCCCGGTGGCGATCAGAATCGTGATGTTCTCTCGCGGGATGCCGGCTTGCTCCAGTCGGCGTAAGACGGGCGGGAGCGTCTTCGGATTGGGCGCCGGGCGGGTGATATCGCAAACCGAAATCGCGGCGCTCCGCTTGCCGCGCGCCAGTTCGCTCAGCGGTGGCGCGCCAATGGGATGGTCCAGCGCTGATTCGAGCGCAGATTGCCAGTCCGCCAGCGGCTTCGCGGAGCGGGCTTCGAGGAGGCGATATCGGAATCCAGCCGGCAGGTTCGCCTTTATACCAGAGGTTCCGAAAGCGAGGTTGACTTGCATCAACGTTATGGTACTAAACGGGCCGGCGGAATTTTCTTCCGATACTCCGGATAGAGCGTCTCCGGCTTTCCGATGGCGGCGTCGCGCGGTACGCCGTACTTGGTGGTCATCTCGTCGACGAAGGGATTCTTCTCGGGCAAGTAATGCGGAGCGGTTTGCGCCGTACTCCCTTCATAAGTGGTGAGGCAGGGCGGCCCGGTTGGAGGCAGAGATGTCGCGCTCAGTTGAAAGCTTCTGGAGAGGATCCACGGTTCGGCAAGGTAGATTGGATCCTCTATGATGGCGAGCACAGTGAGGATATCGCCGTGGCGGTAAAAGCGTAGAGTCATGGTCGCTTCATCGCTCGAGGGCGCACCGGTTTTTCGCAGGAACGCGGCCTTCATGTGGGTCGTGTAGGCGACCAGTGTGCTGCCTTCCCATGTGCCGGTGGTGAACCCGGCGCGGGTGTGCTCGGCATACTTGGACGGGTGAGGCCGTCCGTCCATCCAAATCGTGAGAGGCGCTCGATCCTCCCAGGCGCCGATGGTGTAGGAGATCACGTTTCCCTTGAGCGGGTCGGTTTCGCTCCAGATCTTCAAACCAAACGGTCCCTGGACCAAATAAAAGGCGGGCCACCCCTGGCACTGGCGTTCCACCATCGATAGCTGCGACTCGGAATAACTCAGTGCTCGAATTCGTCCCTCGTCGCTCAGGGGGATTCCGGTGAAGTCTACCGGCAGCCCGTCACCGGTGAGGAACTCATGGTTTCGAGCCGCCCAGGAGCCGGTAATCTCCACCTGCGCGGCGGCGGACAGGCAGGCGAAAAGGCAGAGGAACACGGCGCCGACAATCATAAGGTTAGACCGGCTCATTTTGAGGTGCAGGGCGTTGGGTCCCATTTCGAACCGTCGGCCTCCTTCTTGAATTCCGAACTCACGATAAACGGCTGTTGGAGGTACCGCGGATCGTCGACGATGGTGGTGACCAGCAGCACCTGGCCGCCGCCCGGCAGCGGTGCGATATCGAAGTATTCGGTAACGGCAGCATTCTCGCTGTACGGAACGCCATTCTTGCGCAGATATCCGGAGCGGAGATTGATAGTTGCCACTTTCAGCGACGCCGATGTTTGCCACTGCGCCATGGAATAACCTTGCCAGCTCCGCGCGCCCGGCGACAACGGTTGTGAGTCGAAATGGAAAAGCCGAGTCTGCATACCGGCATCGCTCTCGACACGCAGCGTGTTGTCATCCTGCCATGTAATGTGAAACCGCGCAGGTAACCGCATAATCGCAGCGGCACCATAGGCCTTGCATTGATCGCCTGAGGCTTCGTCGGCCTTTGGATCCCACGCATCGGCGATCTTCCGCGCTTGTTGCGTCATGGGCACGGATTGGTAATCGCCTTTGCGGGGCGTGACCATCCGGAAACGCCAGTCTTTGGTCACGACGGCGACCCAATAACCCGTGAACTCCACTGGCGCGGAGGCCTTGGCGCTACGGTCCTGCGCAGCCGCGCGCGGCAGTGCGGCGACGAATAGCAGCGTGACGAGTGCCGCGATGGAGAAAACTCTCATGGCATTTTTTCGGTCATGCTGCGATAGACCGCTTCGACGAAATCGTTCGTGGTCCAGGAGCCGGTGTCCGACCCGTAGCGGCGCGTGTAGCCACGGGCGGGCGAAGCGGCTTTGATCTGCTCCAGGCTGAGTCCCTGTTTCATCAAATCGCGGATGCGGTCGCGGATGATGGTCACCATGTCGCGGTATTCGACCACATCGAGTTGATCGCAGAGGCGGCCATGTCCTGGAATGATCAGAGTGCCCTCTTCGCGGGATACGATGGGCACGGACGGAATGGCCGTATCGACGAGCTTCTGTAAAGCTGCGATTTCGCCACGAATACTGCCTCCTTTGGCGACGTCGATTACCGGGAATCGCGCGGTGTCAAAGACATCGCCGGCCACGACCACATCGGAACGGCGAAAGAAGACGATCGCATCGCCATCGGTGTGCGCTGCCGGCTGGTGGAACACTTCAATGCCCTCGCCATTGAGGTACATATATTTCCGGGGCTGATTAAACGTTTCGGTGGGCCACGCGGCGACCGGAGATGGAGAAGGCTGCCCGCTAGGTCCGCTCATTCGGGTCAAGACCTGTTCGACCGAAAGTATGGAGGCTCCGCCTCCCAGGAAATCGGCGGCGATACCGGCTCCGCCGCCTTGGGTGAATAGTGTTTGTCCGGCTTTTGCGACGGCAGCGTTGCCGCCCACATGATCGGGATCGGCGCTGGTGTTTATGAGGTAACGAATGGGTTTGGTCGTGACTTTCTTGATGGCAGCGACGACGGCATCCGCGTTCGACGCCGAACCGGAGTCGACAACCACGACCCCATCCTCTCCGACCTGAAAGCCCACATTGCCTCCGGCGCCAGCAATCATATAGAAGTTCGGCCGCACTTGAAGGACTTCAAGTTTCGGGCTTGCGGCCTGCTGTGCCGGCAAACTAATAAGAGTGACCAAGGCGGCAGCCGCTATCGCGATCGTGCCTGGGACACGACGCATGGTTAACTAGTCATCCTTTCACGTAGGCGAGCTTGGCCGCGACTTTTCCGTCGCGCACGGTGAACACGTCTACGCCGCGGATGTGCCACGGCTGTCCGTTGCGGATCTTATGGTACACCCACCTCACCTCGGCACGATCGCCGCTGACGACGCGGGCTGCCAGCATGCCATTCCGCGGGGTCTGCGCCGATGATGCCATCAATAAAATCACTGCCCACGCGGCGATCAAGTGTAAGTTCTTCGCCAACGTTGGGAGCACGCGATCCTCCTGGACATCTCAAATTCTATCCCAGCTCGAAGCCATAAAGGTAGCGCTGGTCAGGCGCTGTTCGCTTCCGCAAAGTCTTGCTCAGTACAATGTATGGCATACCATGCGACTCTTTCGGCGAGTTCTAGTCTTGGCCTGCTTTACTGGATCGGTCTCCTCGGCGCAAGAATCGACCCAGCAGCTCGCCCACTTCCACCACGTACACCTAAACGTCACCGATCCGGCGGCGGCCATCGAATTTTACACATCCAAGTTCGACTGCGAGAAGGCCAAGTTTGCCGGGCTAGCCGACGCCGTGTGGACACAAAAGTCATGGCTGTTGTTTACCAAAATGGATGCGCCACCGAATTCAGAGATCACGTCCACGATCTGGCACATTGGTTGGGGCGCCGAGGACGTGAAGGCCACCTATCAGCGGCAGCTCGACAGCGGCACGAAGTTCGCCACGCCGATCACCGACATAAGCGACATTGGCGGCGGCACTGCTCAAGGGGTCTTCTTCTACGCCTATGTCGACGGGCCGGAGCACCAATTGATCGAACTGAATACAGCCAATCACCACCACTTCGGGCACATCCATCTGCTGAGTAAGGACCCGATCGCGGCCGGCGAATGGTACATCAAAGAGTTCGGACTCGCGAGGCGTGGCCGCGGCACGCCTTCACGGGAGCCTCAGTTTTACAGGGGTTATCAAATCGGGCCATCCATGTCGCTGATGATGGACAACGTGAACATCATCATTTTTCCGATGGAGTACGCCAAAAAAGAGTGGCCTGATCTGTGGAAGGACCGAGCGGATCTAGAATCGACCAAAGGGCACACGACCGACCATATCGGATTCGGCGTAGACAATCTCGATCAGACTCTCGAACGGTTGAAGAAAGACGGCACACTGGTGACGGAGGAGCCGCGTTCGGTGGCCGGCGGCAAGGTCAAGTTCGCTTTTATCGAAGGGCCGGACCATATACGGATCGAGCTGGTGGAGGGGCAAGCGCGGAAGGAGTAGAGGGTGGAATGGATCCGCCACCTGGTTGTTCAGCACAACCAAGTGGCGGGTTAATGCACAAAGGAGGCTAGGGTATTTGTGTGACCAGCCGATACGCCATCGCGGGTTCGGACGGATCGCCTAAGCCAGTCACAAGATCGTAACCGGGGCCGGCTGAAAATCCATTGTTTCCACTGATGACGTCGAAGTAACTGTAGTGATACAGGGAACTATTTCCTAAGCTGTAAAGTTCCGGGTTCAGAACGGCGAGTGATGATCCAAGCTTCGCCTTTCCGGCAGTCACTCGCGCCGTATCGACATCTGCGAGGAAACCCGCAAACATCGGAGTGGCCAAGCTGGTTCCTCCCACGAGGTAATAAAAACCGTCGTCAATGCTGAGGACCATTACGCCAGTATTTGGATCGGCGTCCAAGGCTACATCGGGTATCGAACGGGCGCCGAAATTGACACCATTTAAGGCTTGATACGGCGGCGTAGGTTCAAACACGCTAATTCCGCCGCCGCTTCCAGACCAACCGGTTTCGCTGATTCGATAACCCGCTGGAAGGGTATTTGGCGTCAGCGTGGTCCCGCCGACGGCCGTTACGAAGGGGCTGAATGCAGGGTATCCGCCCGGAGCGCCATTATCGCCGGTAGAGAACAGCACCGGGCCTCTTGCGGCGAGGAACATCGAATCACTCCCCGTTTCGCCTGCGAATTCGCCTCCGCCCCAGCTGTTAGACGTTACGTCAGCAACTGCCATCACGAAGGCCTCAGCATTAAACAGATCGGTGCCGGAATTGGACAGGGCTTCGACCAGGAAGATGTTAGCCTTGGGAGCCATGGCGTGAACCCACTCGATATCCAGCGATTCCTCGACGGACCAGCCTTGGGGCACGGCCGATCCCGGCACACCGAAAGGCGTCAATTTGGTGAAAGTGCCGTCGCCGCCAATGCCATCCAACTGGGGCAGCCCCGTATCGATTGAGAATTGATGAAGATCGGCGGCGGCACTGGGAAGGTCGTAAGCGTCAACGATGTAGACGTTCGTTCCGCTGCCGCCATTTGCATTTGCAATGAAATTTGTAGCAAGGACGTTCCGAATATCCGCGGGGCAATACCCGCCATGGCTATTGAAAAAGGCACATGGGGCCGAAACATTTGCGCTATTACTCGCAGGAAAAATAGAATAGGGACCTTCTTTGATCCAAACGTGGGGTCGCGCTGTCCCCGGCGCGGCTGGTGGTGGAACCGCTGGATAGGCAGTTTGTGCGTGGAGCATTTGCCCGAAAAGACCTACGGCGGCCGTCGATAATAGGAGCTTGGAGGATTTCAAGAGCTTCATGGATTTTCTCCTTCGGAATCTAAACTACGCCGGCCTTGCGCCGCGCTTGATAAATAACGATCCCGGCTAAAAGAGCTAGGGGGAAGAACAGCAGCTTGGGTTCAGGAGTCGCTGTTGTTGGAGTGGCGATAAGGGAAACGTTATCCACACCCACGTTCAGGGGGGCGGTTGAATCGGACTCCAGAAACCGGAGTTGATAGGTGTCGCCGGCGGTCAGGTCACCTGTGATGTCGAGGCTAGAGTGAACATAAGGGTTAGGGTTTCCGCCCACAACCTGGGTGTCCGCGTGGTAGAAAACATCAAGAGCCGGGCCAAGTATTGGGTCTGCAGCGCCGGCTATCAGGTCAGCCTCTCCGCCGAACTGCGGGCCAGCCCCGTTAAAGGACGCCCAATCGTTGACGAACATGTCGAACGACAATGCATAGTCCGTGTTCGCGGCGGCTGTAAAGGACTGGGTGATAACGTGGGTTCCGGGTCCGAACTGATCGCTGACGGCGTAGAAGGATCCACTCGCCGGCCCTACCGTTGGGTTACCAGTAAGCGGTGTGCCTGTTCCGCTAGCGACGAAGAAAGATCCAGGGCCGCCCACGTCACTGACTGTCCATCCGGCGAAGTTCCCGGTTTCGAACCCGCCGTTCGTGATTACTTCACTGGCGCTCGCGGTGAACGCGAGCGAAAGAACACAAATAGCTGCAAAGACTTTATACATAGTCATTCCTCCGTAGTAGTAGACAAAGATCCACGCGAACTCTCTGATGAGTCTTCATACGATTGCTTTGTAGTACGATAACCCGGTTGTGAAGCTAAAGCAATACTAGGAGCTCAATTCTGGACCCATTCGGTACTAGTACCGAAGCGATATGTCTGGGGCAGCGAGCTGAAAAGCGTTAGGAACGCTAAATTGATTGCTTGACGAAGTGGGCCACTTTGTGGCCGCCTTCCTCGGTGTAGTAGACGGTCACTTTTCCGGATTTTTCGACACCTTTACCGGTGTCCTTGGCGGCGCGGTCGGCAAGTCGATAAGTGGCCTCGGCGCCGTCGGCGGTCTTGATAGCGACAGTTTTGGCGCCTCGATCGATATGGGAGATGGTGCCCTCGGTCACCTTCATGCCGTCCTTGCCAATGTGGTCGACCTCTTCGGCCGTTTCTTTGCCGCCCTTGGCTGTGTAATGCACCGCGACCTCGCTGCCTTCCTTCAGACCGTTAAACGCGTCTTTCGACCCCTTGGCAGTCGCCTCGGCGCCGTGAACCACCGTTCGGCCCAAGAAATGGAAAGTATGCTCGGCGCCGTCGGCCGTCTTCACGACGACAGTTTTGGCGCCGGAATCGACCTTCTTCACCGTGCCATCGACGGCGCTTGCGACGTCCTGAGCGGCCAAGGCACCTAGACCGAGTACCAAGTACGCCATCCCACCATATAGACGAGTCATGATTGTCTCCTTTCCGGCGATTTTAGCAGGTAGCACCATCACATTTCGTGAAAGGCAATTTCGAGGGTGATTCTCACGGCCACCGGCTTGCCGTCCTTTTGAGCGGGAGCGAACCGCCATTGCTCGACCGCCGCGACGGCGCTTTGGTCAACGTCCTTGTCGAGCCCCTTGAGGACATGCACGTCTCTGGGCATCCCTTTCGAACTGACCACCAGCGCAATTGTGACCGAGCCAACCACGCGCACGCCACGGGCCGTGGAAGGACGCGGAGCGGCTTGCTTGATAATTCGCGGCGGGACCACGCCTGGGCCCAGGTCGTATACCTCTTCGGTCTGATCTCCATCATCGCCTTTGCTTTGAGCCTGCAAACCGGCAACGCCATGCAACAGCAGGACGCAGGCGAGCGCCGGCTCAAGGGCTCGGGCGAAAACGCCTCGCTGCGCCATCACGCTCGTCTCCCATCGGCAAAAACAAGATGCGTGGAAAGACGCGGCGGGGAGCATCGCGGTTACAACGGATATAGCCGCGATTACAAAGAGCTTTAGTGACGCAGTGGAAACGCGTCTCGCAAGCCATCCAGGAAAGCCTCCACCAAATCATGCGGAAAACTTTCGAAACCGCTGAAGAACCGGCCGGGATGCAGGCCACCGCCGGGGCGGGACAGGGAGATCAACTCCAGTTCGACATAGAGTCCATCGTCTGTCTGATGAAGGCGATAGTAGAAATTCAGACGATACAGATATCCGGCCGCATCTTCGGCGGAGCGCTCCTGGTCATAGGTGGACTTCTTGTTGGGATGCGCAACTTCCGCAATGTGAGTGGACCGGCACACGATGGACGCCCGGGTTGGATCGACAGACTTATAAAGAGCGGACAATTGGGTGTTCAACACGATGGGCGTTACCTGCCGTTTGTTCAAACGGAGAAAGGCATCGAAGTGGTCTCCATCGCGTTTGACCAGCTTGGATTCGATAATCTGCTGCTTGAAATAATTCTTGTAATCGGCAAAGTTGAGCAGGAAGTCTCGTACGCGATCGACAGTCTCGCGCTCCAGGAAAATGTCGGCGATCCAATCTTGCAGCAGTCCATCCGGGATGTCGATTTCACGGCCCTGATCCAGCGTTTTTTTCGGCTCGATTACGTTCTGGCCCAGCCAGACCAGCGTTTTCTGTTTAGCATTCGTCTCCAGCAACAAAAAATCGGAGCCGGTACGCTTATCGATCCCCTCCTCGGTCAGTTTCACGTAATGATCGAAGGCCGCGGCCGTCTCCGGCTTGAGGTCGGCCGCGTGGGCGAAGGATAGCGCGCAGACGATCGGCGCCAGGCGATGCAACGAGTTCACGCTACCAGGATAAGACCTTCGAGCTACGACCGGCCCAGATGGGGCTGGGCGGCTTGGTAGAGAGACTGAATTCTGAAGGCGGCGGAATTGCGGTTCTTGAGGATTCGGCCCGCCCATGGAAGTTTTTTGTCGGCGTCGAAATCCCGGCCGAAAACGATCATCAGATCGATGAACTTACAAACATCGCGCTCGGAGGTTATTTTGTAACCGGAAGCGCGCTTGATCCCATGCTGGATCAGCTGCAGTAACTGTGGCTCTGGGAGCGCCCCGCATTGCTTCGGAAAAAACTGCTTCAAATGGGCGATCATCCGCTCCTCGAACTTCTGAAGCTCAGCCCGGGAAAAGGCCGCAATCTGCGCCTGCCGCATCGCCAGCAACCCTGGCCGGCGGGGAGCGTCGGGGCGCAGGACGTCGTCTCTTCGCAGCTCCAGAGACAAGCCTTGTTGCGCGGCGCCGGGGGCAAGAGAGAGTGTCCGCTGCGACAGCTTGCCGCCGTCGAAATAAAACCCCAGCATGCTTCCGGGAGTTTTGTCATCGGCCCAAAAACAGCGGATTGGACCGAAGACGGCGTTCAGCTCGTCAGCGTTGCAGGTTGGCAGATAAACTCGCAGTACGCGCGGATCGTAGTAACGAAACACCAGGCGCTGGCCCCGCGGATCGCGCACAACCAGGAAGTGACGCAGGTGCCGCCGCAATCTGTCGAGGCGTAGATCGCATCTGAGGAAGATACCCCAACTATTGCCCTCAGCTCGTTCGAGGAACCGCCGCGTAGATCTGTCCTGGTATTCGAGTTGAACCAGATAGGGGGCGGCGATCTCCAATGCCGGCGGCAAGGCTCCGGCGTACAGGCAGGAATGTTCCAGGCCGCACTCGAGCAGCATCCGGAAGATTGTCCTGTCGCGGGCAGCGTCGACAATCATCCAAATATCCCGCCTCTCGCCCCCAGGCCAGAGGATCGCTTCCATTGCGGTCACTGATTGGCTAGTCATCACTAAGATTGCGCGCCGACCGGCGCACTCTGTTGTTGCTTCTGTCATTCCGGACAGAAAGGCTTTCCACTGCCCGCCGCGGCGGCCAATGCGGCTGCTTGCGCGGGACCGTCGATACCGGAAAAAGTCGGCGGGTCGGTTATGGGCGCTGCGCCAGCCGGGGGCGCCTTTCGAGGGGAGGGCGCAAACTTTACCGTTTCGATTTCCCCAGGGTTCCCGCTTGGTGGAGTTTGATCGAACAGGGGATGAATGTGTAAGCGGTTGGAAATCAGCAGCCCGACAATATGATCGATTACGGCTTCATCGGACAGCTGGGAGAACTGCCGGGCACTGTGTTCTTGCGACAAGAGGGTTCGCATCGAACGCATTTTGAAATCGTCCCCCTTGAACTGCTGGAGCCATTGAAAAGCGGAATATTGATCTCTCAGAATTACGACTCTATTAGGACGACGGAGGCAGTCGAACTCCCGACAGAATTCCCAGTCGTGAACCCAGAGCATTGCTGGTGATTTTACCTCGAAAAGGAAGCCCGTGCGTTAACAGGCTAGATTCTTAACAACGGCCTGATACAATATAACCTCATAGATATGCGGAGGGTTCGGTTAGAGCAGCTTTCACAGGAGGGGACCGCAAGCTGGTGAGCGGGTCAAAGCTAAATGTCTCCTGGCCCGACTCCGGACCCCACTCAGACGCAGGGTTTGAACGCAGCAGGGAACGACGCCGACTCTAACTTCGGTTCGGGAAATGTAGGCGAGCCAGTCACGTCGTGCGGCGGGACGCCAGCCCCGACTCCCGCGCCAACGCCGGCTCCGACTCCAACGCCCACGCCGGCTCCTACGCCAACCCCCACACCCACGCCGACTCCGACCCCGACGCCGGCACCAACGCCCACGCCGACTCCTACACCGACTCCGACGCCAACACCAACACCGACTCCGACGCCACCCCCGGTTGACATCTGGGTTCGCGTAGCCTTGACGCCGGCTGCTGCCCCGAACGAGCCCGGAAGCCTGCGGCTCGTTCATGCAGGGGGTGGATATGATCGAACGCTCCCGATCGCCAGCAACTTCACGCCCAACGGCGACCAGATCGATGTACTCTTCAAGACCGTCCCGCAGACCGATCACTATTCCCTCACATATATCGGAGGCGATGGACACGTCTGGACGATTTTCCAGGACGTTCCATTCACCAGTCTCAAGGATTATTCACCACCTGCGCAGCCTCGTGCTGGCGTGCCCAGACCGGCGAATAAGAACTGAGGGACAGCGAATGTTAATGTCTGATGATGATCTATTTATGAACAAAGGAAAACGGAAGGTTCAAATAGCTACTCACGGCTCACACAGAGTGTCTCGATGTCCCCGGGGCAGACGAAGTCACTCAAGGGGAGGAATGCCATGAGCAACTGCATTGGGTTTATATATGGCATGGCGACAAGCTCTTCTGATGGAGCGCCAATTCCCAACGTCGATGTCACTCTCAATTTTGTTCAAGAAGCCGAGGGCTACGAATTGAAAACAGGTGGAAATGACGATCTGACTGCTTATGTTCCTCGTGTTACGACGACGGCAACAGGGGGCTATGTATTACCCTTTTATTGGGCGGCGGAAAAGGTTCCTGGTTCGATCGCATCGGCTCTTGCAATGCTGTATTACAGCGACAATTCTTATACCGCCAATAACCAACACGGATCAGTGACCGTGGCTCCAGACGCATCTAAGATTTTGGGAAGACTCACCGGAAAGGTTGCCCCAGTTCCCACCACTGGCGGTGGTGCAGCAGACCTGTTTCTCAAGTTTTTCTTTGCGGTGACACCTGATTTGAAGGGGATGAACATCCTGAAGCAAATGGTTTCAGACTTCAAATCTTTCGAAACGGAGCAACAGGCGTGCGTTAGCAGAATCGATTTTTCATTTTACCTGCCGCCCAAGGTGCAGGCAGTGGGCGTCCGCACCGGATGATCGCGCTGTTTAGGTCAGCTGGTCGTCGCGCGGCCCGTGGTCCACTACCGCGTTTGCCCGGCAGCCATACCGAAGCTCTGGAACAAACCGGCATGCTTGCTGCGGAGGTACCCTCGGAGTTCGGGCTCCATCATTTTCGCGGTCGCGGTCAGATTTCCGCTATGCTGGCGATAGAAGAAGTGATTGCCGTGCAGCCCCTCGATTCGTGCGCCCGCGGCTGCCGCCCGGATCCAGAATTCGTAATCCATCCAGCACGGCATGTCTTCATCGATACCACCGGCCTGTGACCATAGCTCTCGCCGGAAAGCCGCGCAGTAGTGCACCGAATTGCGATCCAGAAGCATCCGCAAAGTGGTCGATTCCGGGACAATCCAGCGATCCTCGATAGCACCGAAAAGATTGGCGTCGGGATTGACGATGTCGGCGCCGTTCATGAGGACTCGAGCGGCTTCGAAGAGATAATTCGGGCCAATGCGGTCGTCCGCATCGAGCAACACCACGAATGTGCTTTCCATGGCTTCGATCCCACGATTGCGCGAGAATCCCGGACCCCGTTTGGTATCGTTCCGCAGGCACTTGACGTTGGGGTAAAGCCGGGCGAAATCGGCAGCCACCTCGGAGGTTTCATCGCTCGAAGCATCATCCACGATGTGGATTTCGAAATCGGCGTCATTGGCCAGCACGGACTCCACGGCGTCGGCCAGGTATCGCCCGTAGTTATAACAGGGAATCACCACGTTCCAGGGGAGCGCGGAACCATTTTTCAGCCGCAGTAGCCGCAAGGCCTGGCTGGTCGCGCGTGCCGCCAACTGCTGATGGTGCGCATCCCGCCAAAGCGCGACGCCCGGCGTTGAATGACCATCCAGGTGTTCGATATCGCCGGCCACGGCGTTGTGTTTTCGACCGAGCAGCAATGTAAAGAACTTGTCCGCCTCGCGGCGGAACAACGCATCTTGGCGCACGGACGCCGGCACGTCGTCCAGCACGGACAGCCACTCTTGGCGGAAGAATGCGCCCCAACCCACTAGAGCCGCCTGGGCGTTGCCGTAAACCTGCCGGCGCCGCTGGGCCCAGTGGGTCGGCGCCAGAGCGTGCGCGATCGAGGCGGGGCCGCGCAAAAACTGGCGATACAGGCCGGCTATATCGTGGTTGAGAGCATCGTCATCCTGCACATATACAACCGGGTTGCGCGCTTGAGCCGCGCACAAAAACCTGCCGTAACAGCTCTGGTTCTCCGAGGATTCAAGAACTCGTAGGTTACTGTCTGAGAGCTCCAAGCGGAGGTCGGGGTTGTTGTTCCAAATCAGAATTTCGTCGATGAATTCGAGGCGGCGCAGCGTCCGCACGATGGCCGGCAGGTTTTCGGGACGTTTCCACGACAGCAGGCAAGCGGTCACGGGACCGCCGCCGGGCACGGACACTTTCACGGAGCTGGATTGATGATCTGGCGAACGGGGCGGAACCGGCGCGGAGAGGTCGCATCGAAGTTCCCGTTCGAACTTGCGGAAGAACCATTCGTCATCGAACCGGCGCGCCTCTCGCATTTTGGAGACTCGCGCGCCGAGATCACCGGCCAGCAATCGGGCGCTGGCGGCAGCGAATTCGTCATATTGCTTGAGCCGCCCCACCACCTTATGCAATCGTTCCGATCCGAAGTGAACAGTCGCCAGCCGCAACCGGTTATGCAGCACGGGTTCCCATTTCACTTCATAGGGAAACTGGGCGCGGAAGGCGTGCTCCACTTCTACCTGCGGCGCCAGCCAACACTCGTAACCGAGCGTCCACAGGCGGACGCTCAGCTCGGCGTCCTCGGCTCCCCACAGCACCATACCGGAGTCGAAGCCGCCGATCTCGCGGAAAAGGTCGCGGCGCAGGGCCAAGAAGCAACCGCACAGTAGAGGCGCAGGATAAGGTTCGCTGCTCTGCTGGTGGAGCCATTCCACGGCAAGGGTGGCATCGCGGAATTTCTGACCATACCCGGTGCTTCCCTCGGCCGCGGGGCGCATCATGCTTATGGCCGGGGCAACAGCGCCGACTTCCGGGCGGAGAAGCAAGTCTAGCAACGGGTCGCACCAATTCGGGGGGACCTGGACGTGCGCGTCGCTGAAGACCAGCACGTCGCCATGGGCGTGTTCGGCGCCGAAGTTGCGCGCCCGCGCAACACCCAACCGTTCGGTGGGACGGAGTAGCGTGACGCCATCGCAGGCGTTATTCAAAAAGTCGGCGCTGCCATCGGTGGAACCATCATCCACGACTACGATCTCGCCGTCGCCAGGCAAACGGGCGAGATGATTGTCGACGGTGCGGCGCAGTAATTCACCCTCGTTCAGGCTGGTGATCACGATGCTCACGCGCGTCATACGGCGATCTCGAACTTCCGGCAGAACCAATCCGCATCGTACACTCGATGGGCGCGTAGCGCGCTATACCGCGTCCAGATGTCGCTCAGAAGGAGAGCGCCGGCTGCATCTCGAAAGGACGGCTTGGTGCGAAGAGCCGCCACGATGCGCTGCAGCCGTTCGCCCTCAAAGTGCAGCACAGCGGTTCGCAGGCGGTTGTACAGATAGTCGGACCAGCCCGGCGAAAATGGCTCCTTCTTGAACCAATGCGCCACTTCGGCCTTTGGAACCATGATGACAGGATACCCGAGAAGCCACGAGCGGATACACATCTCCACGTCTTCCATTCCGTAGCTGCGCATGGCGTCGAACTTGCCCACCGATTCGAAGAAACGACGGCTCATGACCATCGAAGCGCATCCCACCAGCGGGACCGGATAAGGATCATCGCCTTTTTGGCCCAGCCATGCCACGCCCAATTCACGGTCGCTGATCGTCAAGCCAAATGTAGTGGTGCGCGCATCTTCCGCGCTGCTGATCCGTGGCCCGACAATACCGCCGTCGTGTTTGGCGAGCTCCGCCAGCAGCGTTTCCAACCATCCGCGCCGGGGAATGCAATGCCCGTCCATGAAGACCAGCACGGGCGCGGTCGCGCGATCGGCGCCGAGGTTGCGGGCCGGCGCTACGCCGTGACGCTTCGCCAGGTCGATCAACACCACGTTGGGGAATCGCGGTGGATCGGCGCGCAGAAAATTGCAGCAAGCATCGGTGCTCGCGTCATTCACCACAATTGCTTCATAGGGCACATCGGTAGAGTCGCGGATGGCTGCGAGGGTTTCTGAGAGCCTGCGGCCTTCGTTGTAGACCGGAAGAACGAGGGAGACTTCGGGCAGGAGTTGAGCCACAGACTGACTGATTATTATGTCACGCCGAGGCGGTTATCAAAAGCGCGGCTTGACCTCGCTCAACCTAGAAGGGTAGCATCAGGCCTGATCGGGGTTGTCGGATGTCATCTATAGATCGCCGGAGTTTTTTGACAGCTCTCGCTGCGTCGCGGTGCGCTTTGCGAGGCGCGAGCTCACCTTCCGCTCGAATCACGCGCATCCGCGTCTCCATCCTGGAGGGCCGCTTTCACAAGCAAGTGGCCATGAATGCGTACGACAAGGCTCCGAAGGGCGGGACCTACGCCCATCCTTTGTTGCGTATCGAAACGGATCAGGGTGTCGAGGGGATCGGCGCCGGCACTTACAGGATGAACCTGGACGATTATGTGGCGGAGCTGCAGCCGTTGATCGGCAAGAACCCGCTGGAGTTGTACGAGATGACTGGCGGCAAGGTGGTCCGGCCGTCCCAGTGGTTCGCGGGATTGCACGCCAAGGCGCAGTATCTCGATGGTCCGCTGCTGGATCTGATCGGCAAGTTGACCAGCAAGCCGGTCTGGGCGCTGCTTGGCGATTCCGCGCGCGACAGCGTCCAGTGCTATGACGGCACACTCTATTTCGCCGACGTCACGCGGCCCGAGCGAGGTGTTGCGGCCGTGGTTGATGAAGCGGAAGAAGCCGTACGCGCTGGATTCAAGGCGCTGAAACTGAAGCTGGGACGCGGGTCGAAGTGGATGGAACGCGCCGCCGGAGACGCGCGCGACATCGCTGTGATCCATGCGGTTCGCAAAGCGGTGGGCCCGAATATTATCGTGATGGGCGACGCTAATAATGGCTACGAAGGGCAATTCGATGGGCTGTGGCGGATGCTGTCCGAGACGAGGGACGACAACCTACACTGGGTCGAGGAACCGTTCCCGGAGACGGTCGAAGGTTATGGCCGGCTGAAAGACAAATTCGCCGAAGCCAAAATGAGGACGTTGATCGCTGACGGCGAGAACTTCCGTCATGCCGGCGAGTTCGAGCGGTATCTACATCCCCGCCGGCTGATGGACGTGCTGCAGCTTGATACGCGTAGCGGCGGTCTCATCGCCAATCGGGAAGTGGCGCGTATGGGCGAAGCCGTGGGAGCGGTGACGATCCCGCACAATTGGGGGTCGCAGATCGGACACTTGATGGGTTTGCAGCTCGCGAAAGCGCTGCCGGGCGTGCCTTGGGCTGAAGATGACCGGTCCAGTTGCGATGTCATTGTGCCGGCCGGATACTCTTTAGGAAAAGGGATGCAAGTGGTCTCTAACGAGCCCGGGTTAGGCATTCATATTGACGCGAAGGTCTACGAACGGCAGTCGAAACCGGCTGAGCGGGTGATTTCGTAGGAGCATGGTTTCATAGCCGACATGATTGCGCGGAGAGATTTCCTTAAGCAGGCGGCTATTGGCGCCGCGGCTCAGTCAGTGGTTCACGCGGCTGATGCGAACACCATCGTACTCGATCCCAAACCCTTGTTCGACATCTCTCCGCATCTGTATATGCAATTCATGGAACCGCTCGGCGCCACCGACAGCGCGGTGGATGCCTCATGGGATTGGGATGCGGATGACTGGCGCAAAGATTTTGTCGATGTCGCCCGGGACCTTTCGCCGGATGTGTTGCGATTCGGCGGGCTTTTCAGCCGTTATTACCATTGGCGCGAGGGCGTTGGACCGGTTTCGAAACGTCCCGCGATGCGCAACTACGTTTGGGGAGGCAATGAAACCAACCGTGTCGGAACGCACGAGTTCGTCGACTTTTGCCGGCGGGTGGGAGCGGCGCCCTTATACTGCGTCAATTTTCTGAGCGATGGCGAAGCACGTTACCGAAGCACGCGTGAAGGCAACCGCAGCGGCGACGCGCGCGAAGCGGCCGATTGGGTTTCCTATGCGAATGATCCGGATAATCGGGAACGCAAGACGAACGGAGCCGCCGAGCCGCTCAATATCAAGCTGTGGCAGATCGGCAACGAGACCTCGTACGGGACCGCGACGTTTTCAAAGGACGACTCCATCGCCCACACCATTGAGTTTGCGAAAGCGATGAAAGAGCGCGACCGCTCCATCCAGTTGATCGGCTGGGGAGACCGGGGCCGCGGACCGGGAGCGCAGTTGTGGGCAGGCGATCTGGTGAAACAGGCCGGCGAATATCTCGACTTGGTCGCGATCCACATGATGGGACAGAGCCCGAAACGGCCGGACACGGTGCTCAAAGGATTGCGGTACGAGAAAGAGCCGGAGCGCGCCTGGAACGAATTACTGGAACTGTCGAATGTGGTCGAGAAACGGGTCAGCGAACTGGAGGAAGCGACCGTGGCTGTGGGCTCGAGCGCCGGGATCGCCATTACGGAAGGCCATCTCAGCTTGTCGCCACCCAACGCGAATCCGATCCTGCGAGAGTGGCTCTCGGCGGTTTACCATGCCCGCTCGTTGAATATCTACCAGCGCCACGGCGCGCGGGTGAAGATCGCGACCGCGGCGGACTTTCAGGGCAATCGTTGGACGAATATGGCCGTGATGCTGCCCACGCCCCGGGGCGCCAGTTACTTGATGCCGGTGGGATCGGTCGCGCGTCTTTTCAAAAGACACAACGGGAAGCAGGCGGTGGCCGTGAAATCTGCCCCGTCGGGTTTGGATATCGCTTGCAGCCGTACGGGTGGCAAATACTACTTGCACGTCGCCAGCCTGGAGTACTCGAAATCCGTGACCGCCAGTTTCGCCGTTGCCGGAGCGAACGTGACATCCGGCCGCGTTTTCGCAATCGAGCCGGAGGACCTGCGCACTTACGTTGACCAGGATCAGCCGGACGTATTCAAACCCAAGGAAGCAGCGCTGCCGTCGAGTCCGGCGCCGCAGTGGCGTTTCGCGCCGGGTTCGGTGTGCGCGATTGAGCTGGACGCCGCGTGATAAAACATAGACTCTGCGTGATCGCTCCGGCTGCGTCCAATATGCCGTACCCAGGCTGATAATGCCAACGGCAGCCCCTGCCGCTCGAATCCCCGGTCTGCTAGAGTTTCTGGTGGAACCCGACAACCTCCGCGGGACTTGGCATCCGCGGCGAAGAGAACCGAGGCTGCTGTCATGACTAATCTCAAACCCGTGGACGTCGCCATCATCGGCGGGGGCTGGACCGGCCTTTTGATGGCCAAGGAAATTACCGGGAAGACATCGCAATCCGTCACCGTCTTCGAGCGTGGCGGCCCACGCAAAACCGCGGACTACGCGGCCACGATGGACGAACTCGACTACAACATCCGGCTGCGCCTGATGCAGAACATCGCCGAGGAAACCATTACGCACCGGCATTCGTCGAAGGACTCGGCGGTTCCAGTGCGCCAGTACGGTTCCTTCCTCCCCGGCACCGGCGTCGGCGGCGCGGGCGAGCATTGGGGCGGAGCGTCCTTCCGCTTCCTGCCGGATTTGTTCACGCTGCGCTCGCACCTTACACAGAAACATGGAGCCGCCAAGCTGCCCGAGGACCTGGCGGTTCAGGATTGGGGCGTCACTTATGACGAACTCGAACCGCTGTACTGGAAATCCGAGCAGTTGATGGGCATCAGCGGCAAGGCCGGCAATCTGCGCGGCTCGAAAATCGATGGCGGCAACGTGTTCGAAGGGCAGCGCCAGCAGGAGTACCCGACGCCGCCGCTGAAGCGCTCATACGCGAGCAGCATGTTTGAAGATGCGGTGCGCAAGCTGGGCTATCATCCCTATCCCACGCCCGCCGCCAACTTGAGTGAAGCATACAAAAATCCGGATGGCGTCACGCGCGCCGGATGCGCCTACTGCGGTCATTGCCAGCGCTACGGTTGCATGATCGGCGCTAAGGCCCAGCCTACGAATACGCTGATGCCGGTGCTCGCCCAGCGCAAGAATTTCCAGTTGCGCACGGGAAGCTGGGTCCGGCGCATCATCCATAAGGACGGCCGTGCCACCGGTATCCAGTTCACCGACGCGAGCGGAGAAGAATTTTTCCAGCCGGCCGCCACCGTCGTCCTGGCGTCATTCACGTTGAATAACACGCGGCTGCTGGCGCTTTCGAAGATCGGCGCGCAATATGATCCGGTCACGCGCAAAGGCACGCTAGGCCGCAATCTCACGCACCAGGTCGGCGCCAACACGCGCCTATTTTTCGATAAGCCCCTCAACGCGTTCATGGGAGCCGGCGAGCTCGGCACGCGCATCTCGGATTTTGACGGCGACATTGGACTCACCGGCGCCGAAGACGGGCTTTTGCGCGTCGGCATGATTGCCGTCAGCAGCAGTGGCGACAGCCCCATCGGGTCTTTTGGCAGCATGCCGCGGGGCGCGAGCAAATCCAACTGGGGATCGGAGTGGAAGAAGGCTTCGCTGAAATGGAAGGATCACTCCGCCGGCATCGGCATGTCAGGCGAGCATCTTTCCTATCGTCAGAACTATATGGACCTCGATCCAACCTATACCGACAAGTTCGGCGATCCACTGCTGCGCTTCACGCTGGATTGGACCGATCACGAGTTCAAGCAGCGCGAGTTCGGCGTGCAGATCCAGGCCAAGATAGCGCGCGAGATGGGCGCCCGATTCGACGAAGGGCCGCTGCCCCGCGCCCCTTACAACGTGATCAATTACCAGTCCACGCACATCCAGGGTGGCGCCATCATGGGATCGTCTCCCGATAACAGTGTCGTGAACCGCTACCTGCAGCATTGGAACGTTCCCAATCTGTTTGTAGTGGGAGCCTCCGCTTTCCCCCAAAATGCCGCGCAAAATCCAACCCTGACCGCGATGGCGGTGACCTTATTCGCATCGGAAGCCATGATAGACCGGTATTTCAAGCATCCGGAGAAACTGATATGAGACGTCGAGAGTTCCTGATTGTTCCAGCAGCCTCCCTGGGTGGCACGCTGCTCTATACTTTGGCGGGTGAGCCGTTCCGTTTGCAGGCGCAAACCGCGCGCAAAGACGGCACGCTGAAAGTGCCGCTGCGTTTCTTCACGGCCCAGGAGGCGCGCGTGGTCACCGCCGCTTGCGGGCGGATTTTTCCAAGCGATGATTCCGGTCCCGGGGCCACCGAAGCCGCTGTCGTGATCTTCATCGATCGTCAACTCGCCGGGCCCTATGGCCGCGACAAATATCGTTACACGAAGGGGCCCTGGGTCGAATCCGTGCCCGAACATGGTTACCAGGGCAAAGAAAATCCGCAGGAGATTTATCGCCAGGGCATCCAGGATCTCGGCGACTTCGCCAGCCTGCCGGCCGACGAACAGGACAAAAAGCTGAAGGCCATCGAGCGTACGCGTTTTTTCCAACTCCTGCGCACTCACACGATCGAAGGTATGTTCTGCGACCCCATGCACGGCGGCAATGCCGGCCTGATCGGTTGGCAATTGATCGGCTATCCCGGGCCCCAGATGAGCTACCGCGATGAGATCGATAAGCACTTCGGGCAGCCCTGGCGGCCTAAGCCGGCCAGTCTGGAACAGATTACGGGGCGGCCCGGTAAGCCTTGGGAAGACGAAAAGGGCTAGGACATTATGGATTCGATAACTCGCCGCCAGGCACTCGCCTTTATGACTGGAATGCTCGCCCGAGCAGCCGATCGTCTGCCGAAGAATCAGAACGTGAAATGGGCGCTGGGCTCAAATCTTTGGAACTTTTTTCCGCGCGTTCCCTTCACCGACATACTCGATGTGATGAAAGATACCGGGTTTATCGGGATTCGCCTGACCCAGTTTCCCCAGATTCTCAAGACCTACGACATCACCTCAGCGCAGATGCAGAAGGAAGCCTCGAAGCGAGGATGCCAGATCATCACCATCTCCTTCAATGGGCCGGCGCACGATCCGGCGCGCCGCGGCGAAGTCGTCGCATCCGCCAAGACAGCCATGACCTTCCTCAAAGATTTCGGAGCGAATCACTTGGTGGTCTTTCCTCCGAACCGAGTCAATTTAACCGGTGAGCCGGCGTTCAAGGCCATGTGCCAGAGCTTCGATGATATCGGCGCTGCGGCTCGTGAAATGGGTTTCTATGCCGGCCTGCACAACCACATGGGCGAAATGGTGCAGAACCCTGACGAGATCGATCGCTGCATGGCCATGACCGACCCCAAGCTGTTTTACTTTTCGCCCGACACGGCCCATCTTCACTTGGCAGGCTGCGACGTTCCTCAAACGCTCGAAAAACACAAGCATCGGCTGATGATGGCCGACTACAAAGACGCCAAGCGGCTGGAAACGACCAAACCGGATTCGTTCGATCGCAACAGTATTTTCGATCTGGGCGACGGCGATATCGACTTCCCGGCCTGCCACCGTGTGCTGAAATCGATCGCGTTCAAAGGATGGCTGGTGGTTGATCTCGATATAGCTCGGCAAGGTCCTCGCGCCAGCTACGAGCGCTGCGGCAGGTACGTAGTGGAGAAATTAGATCGCGTGTATGTCTGACCTTTCCCGCCGGGCTTTACTGCAAGGCGCGGCCTTGGCGCCATTCCAGCAGCAGAGCGCTTACCGGATCATCGACCCGCATGTGCATGTTTGGAAGCACGATCCCAAGTATCCGTTGGCCGAAGGCGCTAAAGTGCCGGACCGCGACGCCACTCCTGAAATGCTGCTCGATCTGATGAAGGCCAACGGCGTTTCCAAAACCGTCATCATTCAGGTGATTCATTACAAGTACGACAACAGCTATTTGCGCGATGTCTTGAAGCGTTATCCGGGAACCTTCCAGGGTGTCAGCCGTGTGGATCCATTGAATCCCGATGCCCCGGATCACCTGTCGCGTCTGGTCGAACAGGGATTCCGAGGCGTTCGTTTAAGTCCGGCAGGCAACGCATCCGGCGATTGGATTCGCGGCCCGCTCATGCCGCCGCTTTGGAAGCGCTGCTCCGATCTGAAAGTTCCCATGACCGTACTGGCGCCAGTCGCGCGCATGCCCGACGTGGCCGCATTGCTCGAGAAACTGCCCGAGCTAACCGTTGTAATCGACCATATGGCCGATTGCCCAATCGATCAACCTGGCGAACTTGAGAAACTGATCGCCCTGCGCCGCTATCCGAAAGTGTTCGTCAAGATTTCGCACACCTGGTCGATTTCAAAGCAGCCCTATCCTTGGCTGGACGCTCAGGAATACGTGAAACGTCTGCATCAGGGCTATGGACCCCAGCGCCTCATGTGGGCCACCGACTGGCCGATCGTCGAAGGTTATTCGACCTATGCCAAAGCGCTGAGCGTAGTCCGGGACGACATGAAGTTCCTCAACGGAGACGACCGGCATTGGATGCTTAGCAAAACCATCCAGCGGGTGTGGCCGTTTCCCGGCTAACCTCCATGCACAGAGCGCGAAGCCGCTCTGAAGCCGTGGACTCGCGCTAGACTGGTCCCATGCTCCGATTTGCCGCATTCTTATGCTGCGCCACCTCGTTCGCTCAACCGCTTCCGATGGCCAGTCGCCCGGAGGACGTCGGGTTCTCGTCCAAACGTCTCGAAACCACCAAAGAAGTCCTGAAGGCGGACGTTGAAGCTAAGCGGTTGCCCGGCGCCGTGCTGCTGATGGCGCGCAATGGCAAGATCGCTTTCTACGATGTCGCGGGCTATCAGGACCGCGCCACGCAGACGCCAATGAAAAAGGACTCTATCTTCCGAGTCGCTTCTATGTCGAAGCCGATCACCACGGTTGCCGCAATGATACTGGCCGAGGAAAACAAGCTGGATGTCGGCGCACCCGTGGCGCAATACCTTCCGGAGTTCAAGGACGTCAAAGTTGGCCCGGACGGAGCGTCGCCGAAGCGCCCCATGACTGTTCAGGATCTGATGCGTCACACCTCGGGCTTGACCTACGGTTTGTTTGGAAACTCGCCGGTCGACCAGATGTATCGAAAGGCGAACATCTTCGCCGCCAAGTCTCTCGACGAGATGGTAAAGCTCATCGCCGGCATGCCGTTGCTGCATCAGCCCGGCGAATTCTGGGAATACAGCGTTTCGACGGATGTCCTCGGCCGCGTGGTGGAAGTGGTGAGCGGGATGGACCTCGATAGCTTTGTGCGAGAACGAGTCACCGGTCCGCTGAAGATGAACGACACCGGCTTCTGGGTTAAACCTGAGGCGGTTTCTCGCCTTGCAAAACCCGATGGTCCAGCGAACGCCCCTTTCGAAAGCGCAACGCAGAAGCCTAATATATTTTCGGGCGGCGGTGGCATGTTATCCACTGCGGGCGACTACGCGCGTTTCTGCCAGATGCTGCTCAATGGCGGGGAACTCGATGGCGCACGCATTCTGGCGCCGAAAACTATCGCGCTGATGACGTCCGACCAATTGGCGGCCAACGTGGAGCGCCACACCCCCGTCGCTATGGCGCTCGGGTCCTTTGGTCCGGCTCCGGAAATGGGCACCAGCTTCGGCCTGGGCTTCGCCGTTCGTGTCGATGCCGGCCGCAATCCGATGCCTGGTTCAGTCGGCGACTTCTCCTGGGGCGGGATTACCGGCACGCTGTTCTGGGTTGATCCGCAAACAAAGGTCGTGGCTGTACTGATGGCCCAGACTCAGCAAACCATGCTCACCGTCATCTGGCGACAAGCACGAACGATGGTCTATCAGGCCATGACGAACTAGGGAAGGTGGCGCAGTTTTCCAGCACAATTTGCCCCTCGTCCCAGCGTGGCGGATAGCTTTTGAAATAGGATGGATTCAATGGACCAAGTGCTCCAAAGACTGAGAACGAGATGCGCCTTAGCGGCCATGTTGGCCATCGGAGTCGTGCCGCTGGCCGGACAGGCTTATCGCGCGCCGCGCACATCCGACGGCAAACCCGACCTGAATGGAATCTGGCAGTCGCTGAATGAAGCCAATTACGATCTCGAAGGTCACATGGCGCGTCCAGCGTTAGCGCTTCGACCCGGGCCTCATGGTCCGGTGCCAACTGCCGCGGTGCTGGCGCTGGGCGCTGTCGGTGCAGTGCCGCCGGGCGTGGGCGTGGTGGAAGGCGGGACGATCCCATATAAGCCGGAAGCTCTCGCGACTAAGAAACAGAATCAGGAAGATTGGATAAACCGGGATCCGGAGATCAAGTGCTATCTGCCGGGCGTGCCGCGAGCCACCTACATGCCCTACCCGTTCCAGATTGTGCAAAGCGCCACTGCGATGACTATCGTGTATGAGTATGCCGGCGCCGTGCGAAATATCTATTTGAAGGATCCCGGGCCCGCTTTGGCCGACTCGTGGATGGGCCAGTCCGTCGCGCACTGGGAGGGCGAAACCCTGGTGGTCAACGTCACCGACATGAACGACAGGAGTTGGTTCGACCGTGCCGGAAATTTTCATAGCGACAAGCTCCACGTGGTGGAGCGATACACGCGCACCAGCCCGAATGAAATTATGTACGAGGCAACCATCGAAGACCCGAGCGTCTTTACGCGCCCCTGGAAAATCAGCATGGCGCTCTACCGGCGCCAGGAAAAGAACGCGCAGATCCTGGATTTCAAGTGTGTGGAGTTTGTGGAAGAAATGCTATATGGCCCGTATCGGAAGCATCCGCTTAAGTAACCGAGGAGATTTAATTATGCACAATGGATTCATCGCAAGGACCAGCACCGCCGCTCTCATGGCACTGGCGTTCATCTCAGTGACGGCTGTGCCCGCAACTGCCCAGACCACCGGGACCGCGGCTAAGTCCGCCATCCGCCGCATGCCGGATGGACATCCGGATTTGCAGGGCACCTACGATCTGGCCACTATGACTCCGATGGAACGGATGCCCGGCGATCCTCCGGTGCTGAGCAAGGAACAAGCGGAAAAAGTCCAGAAGGCGGAAATGGCTCGCCGCAATGCCGATGGCGGAAAGTTGGATCCAAACCGCGGCACCCTTCCTGTGGGCGGCGACAAGAGCCAGGGAAAATCGTATTTTGAAATCCTGGAAAAGGCCGGTGGCGGCGCGGTGGGAGGCTACGATCGTTTATGGCTGAACCAGGGCACCGCCTACACCATGGTGGACGGGCAGATTCGAACATCCATCGTGATCGATCCTCCGGACGGCCGTGTGCCGCCCTTCAATGCCGCCGCGAAAAAGCGCCGCGCGAACGCATTTGGGCTGCCGACGTCGGATACGGGCGAAAGCCAGGATGTCAGTGCGACAACCCGCCGCGGCGAGTTCGATAATCCGGAGGAGCGGCCGCTCAGCGAGCGCTGCCTGCTGGGGTTCGGTTCCACCTCCGGCCCGCCCGCGCTGCCGGACTATTTCTATAACGATATGCATCAGATCGTGCAGACTCCGGACACGATCATGATCCTCACCGAAATGATTCACGACGCGCGCATCGTGCGGATGAACGGGCAGCATCTTCCCCAGAACATCCGCCGCTGGATGGGCGATTCGGTGGGTCATTGGGAAGGGGACACGCTGGTGATAGACACCACCAATTTCACGGACAAGACACGGTTCCGTGGATCGACGGAGAACCTCCACGTGGTCGAACGCCTGACACGCGTCGACGACAAAACGCTTTTGTATCGCTTCACTGTCGAAGATCCTCAGACGTGGGACCGCCCCTGGACCGGCGAAATGACCTGGCCGGCCACCAGCCAGCCGATCTTGGAGTACGCCTGCCAGGAAGGCAATTACGCGCTGGGCGATGTGATGCGGGGCGCGCGCAAGCAGGAGGCTGAGGAAGCCGCCGCTAAGACCCAAAAGTAGCGAGTAGCTCAGCGACACGCATTTAAGGCCAATGTCGCTTAGTTTTGTGGGGCGAACGCCCTCGTTCGCAGCCGGCCCCCTGGCCGGCCATTGAGATCTGGCTGAAAACTCGATCAGCCGGGCGAAGGCGCCCCAGCGCGGCTCATTGGAGCCCGCCCCTTTTCATTCTGTGCTGAACTGAGAGAAACGAACTGAGATTTCGCATTAAGGCCTCGTCCAAATCAATTGAGCGTTAACGCCAGTTGCCCGCTGTGACGCGTCAAGCAGGTCGGATTCCGGCATGAAGGTGACTATACACTCTTGTGGATTGCCGATGGCCGGTGCCTAACGCGTCTCTCGGTCCTAATCCCGTTGAGGGGCGCTCGGCAGCGGCTTTTTCCCAGTGGCGCATTATCCAGGCGATGACCACCCACCCGTCATACTGAATCTGAAAGGTGGAAGTGAAGTCTTAATGGCAGCAGTTCGGCTTATCCAATCTGGCTCATCTCTCGCGATTGCGTAGGAAAGTCACCAATCGGATACAACAAGTCGCGAAACTCCGTAACGGCATCCTTACGTAGCCACGGGTCAATTTCGTGCCGTTTGACAGGACCATTGTGGTTAACGGTGCGTCGAAGCAAGCGGGCGATATATTCCATCGCCAGCTGATGATTTTGCTTCATGGCCCGTTGAAAATCGTTCCCTTTCAGCGAGCCGGCCGTCGCCTGCACGAGGGCTTTGAGCTCCGGCCCAAAGCCCATCGAGTTCGCGCTGACCTGCCAAGCGCCAGCCTCGATCGTATCTGGCTTGACCGATGTTGGGTTGCTCGTGTCGCGGCCTTCGTTCCAGTTCCACGAAGATTCAAAGCCGGCGAGCACTCGCATCACTTCCAACATGACGCAGCGGCGATGGCGAAGATCCTTCCAAGGGCCGAGGGAGTGAAAGACATTCGAATAGATGTCTGTGGCTGCGTTGGGAATAAAGATATCGTCTTGTGCAGTCTTACCCCAAGCGACGAGTTGATCTAGAAAGCTGTCCGGTGGAACGCCCCGATTAAGTACGCGCTGTTTCGTTGCTTTGTATGCCATAGGTGTTCACGCTATCCGGATATAAGCCTGAATTTCGATTCTGGCTTTCCGTGCCAGGCGATAGTGTACCAAACCCATTCACCGATAGCCTGCTCTACTCAAGGCGCCCGTGGGCTGCCCGGCAGGTGTTGGCATCGAAGACATACCGGCCCGTGATTTCAGGCCCAGCGGAACGGCAAGTGATCGGCGACACTCGAACAGAGTGATTTGTCTCGAAATCCAGCCAACCGCTTGCACCGCACACTCATTTGGCATGGCTTGTTCAAATCGTGGCCGTACGGTCGCCCACTCTTCCAAAGGTCGGATTTCGCTTGCTGCGGAGGCCGGATCTAGGAGGTTGCTGAAAAAGTCTTTCAAGAGCTCACATTGGCAGGTCGGGGACCTGCTCCACAACTCCAGGTCAATGACTTAGCTCTACACGTGGCGCAGGTCTCCGACCTGCGAGAGACTTTTTCAGCAACCTCCTA